>DAOSVE010000028.1:0-15924 GCA_035593465.1 Candidatus Atribacteria bacterium
CATTACCCATAAGTTTTTTCTGGACACCATAGAAGGTTTTCAAAACAGATAAATGGACAGAAAGGAATAACTACTAACTACCTGGGAGATTAAACTATATCCTCTAAACCCTGTAAACCCAATCATATAAGTTCAAGAGAGATATCATAGTTAACCAAAAATCTTACTGCCATTCTCCGTCATCGCGAGCCCGGACATCCTGCGGCACAAGATTAAAAGGCAAAAGCGATGAAAAGGACTAAAACTACGGAGGAAGAAAAAGCCTTCCTCCGGGCGTAGCGATCCCGAGTTTTTGACTTCCGGTGTAATTTACTTTTTAAAAGTTTTAATATTTTAACCAGTTTTGCGGGATACTATAATAGCATTCCTCATAAATTTCCTGCATATTTACCATTGTAATAAAAATGATACACCTCTCGAAAATCACTCCCGGGTAAGGTAGCTTTTTCAGAGACCTTTCTTTCTCCGATGAATAATAATTGACAGGGTTAAACTTATTAAATAATATAGTATTATATTTCAAGCTCTACTACCTGATTTTAGAAGGAGCATAAATTTAATGAAAAGTATGACCGGTTTTGGCTATGCAGAAGGAGCAGGAAAATTAGGCTTCTATAAGATTCGTTTGAAGACTTTAAACCACCGTTTCCTGGAACTTAATTGTCGTATTGCCCGGGAGATGAATATGTGGGAAGATAAAATAACAAATCTGGTGAAGGAAAATATTTCCCGGGGAAAAGTGGAAGTTAAAATAGAGTTTGAACCTCAAGAAGGGGCTTTTTCAGTAGAAGCCAACGTAGTTTTAGCCCGTTCTTACTGGAAAGCTCTTCAGAAGATTGTGCAGGAATTAAGCCTGCTTCAGCAACCTGACCTTTCTCTTCTTCTTCAGGTAGGAGAAATTGTGCAGATTAAAGAAGAAAGCTCTTTGTGGGAAGAAGAATGGGAAAACTTTTATCCTCTTCTTGACCGGGCTATTCAATCTCTTGTTTCTTATCGAGAAGCGGAAGGAAATCGTCTCCGGGAAGATCTCCTGTTCTGGTTAAAGGAGCTACAAAGGTTGACAGAGGAAGCAGAAAAGAAAGCCCCTTTAGTTGAAACTTACTATCGCAACAAATTACTTCAGCGGATAGGAGAATTTTTGCCTCAGGTAAAAGTTGATGAAACGCTTCTAGCTCAGGAAGTAATTTTTTATGTAGAAAAAAGCGATATCAACGAAGAGATAGTGAGGTTGAAAGCTCACATTAACCGCATGAATAAACTCCTTTCTCAAAATAAATCAGTGGGTAGGGAGTTAGAGTTCATTCTTCAGGAGATGAATCGAGAAGTTAATACTATGGGCTCAAAATCCTGCCAGGTAGAAGTCTCATCTTTAGTAGTAGAAATGAAGACCATAATAGAGAAAATGTGGGAGCAGGTTCGTAATGTGGAGTAAATGATGAGTGGATTGCTCTTTGTCCTGTCCGGGCCCTCGGGAGTAGGTAAAAGTACCCTGCGTAAAGAAGTGATGAAGAGATGTCCAGCTTTGAAATATTCTATTTCCTGTACCACCCGTGCTCCTCGCCGGGATGAAAAAGAAGGAGTGGATTATCATTTTATAGATATGAAAACTTTTGAGGAAATGAAAGAAAAGGGGGAGCTTATTGAGTGGGCAAAAGTCCACGGTAACTACTATGGTACTCCTCGCCGTCCGGTAGAAGAATGGTTAAAGGAAGGATTTGATGTGATTTTAGAGATTGATGTCCAAGGGGCAAAACAGGTGAAAAGTAATTGTCCGGACGGGATTTTCATTTTTGTCGCTCCTCCTTCTCTTAAAACTTTAGAACAGAGGCTCAGGGAGAGGAATTCTGACCCGGAAGACGAAATTCTATTGCGTATGACCAATGCCCATCTTGAGATGCAATCCATTAGGGAGTACAATTATTTAGTGATTAATGATGTCCTAGAAGAAGCAGTGGATAAGCTTCGTTCTATAATTTTGGCTGAGAGATGCCGGATAAGGTGAGGTGAGAGTATGCTCTCCATTGATGATCTGGTTCAAAAAGTAGGTAATATATATATTCTTGCTGTAGTGATAGCTAAAAGAGTTAAACAATTAAACGAAGGTGCTGTGCCTCTTATAGAATTGAAAGAACCTCATAGTCCTTTATTTGTTGCTCTTGAAGAATTAAGTACCGGGAAAATCAGCTTTGATTTTGTAGAAGAATGATTATTTACCATCCTACTCAATTCTGGAAAGGTAAAAAAATTGTTCTGGGAGTGACGGGAGGGATAGCGGCTTTTAAGGCTATAAGCCTGGCCAGCTATCTCGCCAAAGCCGGTGCTCAGGTAAGAACTTGTTTGACTGAAAATGCTCTATCTCTCGTAGGTAAAAGTTCTTTTGAAGCGGTAACAGGAGAGAGAGCTTATATTGGCCTTTTTGAAGGGGGAGGAGAAATCCTCCATATTAATTTAGTAAGAGAAAGTGATGCCATAGTTATTGTTCCAGCCACTGCTAATATCTTAGGAAAAGCAGCCTGTGGTATTGGCGACGACCTCTTGAGCACCATTCTTTTAGTAGACCCGGGCAAAGTTATTTTAGCTCCAGCTATGAATGTTACCATGTGGAATAACCCGGTGGTGCAGGATAATCTGAAAAAAGTTATGAGCCGGGGAATGAAAGTGATTTATCCTGCTTCAGGAAGTCTGGCCTGTGGAGAAGAAGGAGAAGGAAGGTTACCGGAACTCGAAGAATTAGTAGAGGGAATTTTTTATCACCTTTACCCCCGCACCGAACTCCAGGGTAAAAAAGTCTTAATCAGTGCTGGTGCCACCCGGGAATGGTTAGACCCGGCCCGGTTTATTTCTAACCCGGCCAGTGGCTTTATGGGAGGAGCCTTAGCGTCACTTGTGCGAGCCTGCAAGGGAGAAGTAAAAATGGTAGTGGGCAACGTTTCTTCTCGTCCTCCTTCCGGAGTGGAGATAGAAAGAGTGGAAACTGCGCAGGAGATGAAAATCGCCTTAGAAAAAGAGTGGGAAGATAGTGATATTTTATTTATGAATGCTGCAGTTTCTGACTTTCGCCCTCTTTCCTTTTCTCCTTCTAAAATTAAGAAAGAGGGAAAAGAAGAGTTAACTCTTACGCTGGTTAAAAATCCTGATATTCTATCTGAGTTAGCTAAAAATAAAGGAAATAGAATAGTAGTGGGTTTCTGTGCTGAAACGGATAACCCTCAAGAAGAAGCCTGGAAGAAATTGCGGAAAAAGAATGCAGACATAATAGTGGCTAACCTCATCACCCCCGGGGAAAGCGGGTTTGAGGCTTCTACTAATAAGGCCTGGATAGTAGACTGCCGGGGGGGAGAAAAAGAATTACCTCTTTTAGATAAAAGAGATTTAGCAGAGGAAATAGTTTCTTATCTTTTTGCTCACTTCCGGGGATGAATGCACATTTTGCTTCTCTAGCTTTGCCTCTTCCTCTTTTTTCTGAGTTTTCTTATTTAGTTCCTCCTTCTCTTGAAGATAAAATTCAAGTAGGTAGTTTAGTAGAAGTAGAGTTTAAAAATCGCCACCTTTTAGGATGGGTAGTAGCTTTAGAGGACAAATCTCCTCCCGGGTTAGAAATCAAAGAAATATTACGATTGGCTCCTGTTGTTCCTTTAGATGCAAGGAAACTACTGTGGGCTAAAACTCTCTCTCAGCTTTATTTAATCCCCCGGGGAATGATGCTTTCTTTTTTTACCCCGGCGCTTTTGTCTTCCTTCTGGGAGGCAGCGGGTAAAAGAATTTTCCCTGGCACATACGCTGAGGCAACGCCAGAGAGTTTTAGCGTTCCTCCTCAGGGGATGAATTTTTTTGTTTTCCAGGAAAAATTTGGGCGAAAAAAGAAAAAGTGGGAGAAGTTGATTAAAAATGGAGTTCTGCGCCGGGAAGAAGAAATTTTTGAGGTAAGAGAAAGCATTCACCCGGAAAAAGATTCCGGCTGGTGGTCTATTGTCACCCGGGGAGAGCGAGAAAAATTTCTTCTATCCTTTATAGAAAAAGTGCAAAAAGAGAACCGGAAAGCTCTTTTCGTGTTTCCTGACTTCAGAGCTCTTGATTATTTTACTTCTTTTATTGAAAGCCAGTTTCCTCAATTGAGAGTGATGAGATACGATAGCCGGCTGGCCTCTCGCCGGAGGTTTCTGGCTTATAAGTTAGCTGAAGAGGGAGATTTTGATTTAATTCTGGGCACTCGAGGAAGCGTATTTTTGCCCGCTCGAGACCTTTACTATCATGTGATTTTTGACCCGGAAGATAAAGGGCATTATTCTGACCGCCCTCCTTTCCATGACACTTTTCGACTTCTCCATGAGAAAGTTAAAATAGAAGGAGGGAGCTTAGAAGTAGTAGGTATCACGCCTTCTCTTTCTATGTATCATTTTCTAAGCACCAAAGAGTTCCGAAAGAGAGATTTTCCTGTCTTTCCCCGGATTTCTCCCCCTCCGGTCAATTTGGTTTCTTATGAAAAAAAGTGGGATTCTTCTTTAACTTTTTCAGTGCGAAAAGCTATTCTCCAGGTGGTGAGTAAAAAAGGTACGGTTTTAGTCTGGGTACAGAAAAGAGGTTATACTCCAGCTCTAGGCTGTCGAGATTGTGGTTTTTATTATATTTGTCCTCACTGTGGAGTGGCATTTCGCTATTATAAAGAAACCCAAACCCTGATATGTCCTCTGTGTGGTAAAAAGGGGAAAATAGATTTATTCTGCCCCCGCTGCGGAGGAGTGTGGTTAGAAGGATGGGGAGAAGGAGTAGAAAAAGTAGGAGAAGAGATGAAAAAAGTTTTTTCTCATCAGCAAGTGGCGGTTATTGATTCAGAAAAAGAGGAGGAAATGGGAGAGTCTCTTTCTTTTTCCATTTTAGTGGGCACTTCTTTGCTTCTGCGAGAAGAAATATTACAGAAAGCCTCTCTCCTTGTTATCTGGTCACTGGAGGACTGGCTGTATCTTCCTGATATGAATGCCAGAGAAGAATTTTATTTGAATATGCAGCGAATACGAACTTTCCTGGGTCTTAACTCTCCTTTCCCTCCCCGGATTTTTATTCAGGGAAGGAAAGGAATGGAAAAAGAGATAGGTCAATTCTTGCAACCTCCCCATGATTTTTATCCTCCTCTTTTAGAGAAAAGAAAGATTTTAGGTTACCCCCCCTATGGGGTGTTAGCTCACGTAATAAAGAGGTACAGGAATAGAGAGAAAGATGGATTGGTTTTAAAGAAATTAAGGGGTTGTTTAGAGGAGAAAGGAATAGAGGCGGGCGGCCCTTTCCCGGCCCAGGGGAGAAAGTGGGGAGAGGAAAGCGAAGAAATAACCATCCATTATTCCCGGGAGAAAGCAGGAGAAGTGTTTGATGTGGTTTCTCAGTTTTTTTCTCAAGAAGGAAAAAGAAAGGGAGAATGGCAGGTAGA
Organism: Candidatus Atribacteria bacterium; assembly: GCA_035593465.1. GTDB lineage: Bacteria > Atribacterota > Atribacteria > Atribacterales > Caldatribacteriaceae > Sordicultor. The sequence continues at coordinate 5,423 of DAOSVE010000028.1, forward strand.
AGTAGAATTTTAAAAAAGGAGTGAAATTAGTTGCCAATCAGGGAAATAAAAATTTATGGCAGTCCTGTATTAAGAGAAAAAGCACAGCCTATAGAAAATATAGACCAGAAGGTGTGGAATCTGGCTCAGGATATGAAAGAGATTATGCATCTTGCCAAAGGAGTGGGGTTAGCAGGGAATCAAGTAGGGGTTTTGTGGCGTATCATAACTTTTACTAACCCTGAAGAGCAAAAAGACCAGGCTCTCATTAACCCTCAGATAATCCACTTGAGTGAGGACAAAGAAAAGGATGAAGAGGGATGTTTGAGTTTTCCCGATATCTATGACCAGGTGGAAAGAGCCAAAAAAGTGGTAGTAAAAGGTTGGGATTTACAAGGGAAAGAAGTCACCATAGAAGGGGAAGGACTCTTAGCTCGTATTTTGCAACACGAAATTGACCATCTAGATGGAATATTATTTGTAGACCGCTTAAGCCCTACCCGTCGTTTGCTCCTTCATAATAAGTTGAGAAAAATTTCTGTAGCGAGGGAATGAAATTTGAAGATAGTTTTTATGGGAACTTCCTCTTTTGCTGTTTTAGTTTTAGAGGAACTCCTAAAGGAGAAAAAAAATAATAATATAGTAGGAGTGGTGACCAAACGGGACCGTCCGGCGGGAAGAGGAAGAAAATTACGTCCCTCTCCAGTTAAAGAAAAGGCCGAGGAGGAAGGACTGACCATCTGGCAACCAGAGCGAGTGAATGCTCCAGAGTTTTTAGAGCTTTTGCGGGGCGTTTCTCCAGATATTATAATAGTGGCTGCCTATGGGCAGATTTTACGCCGGGATTTATTGTCCATCCCTCCCAAGGGGGTAATAAATGTTCATGCTTCTCTTCTTCCTCGCTTTAGAGGGCCAGACCCTATTCGCTCTGCTCTCCTGCAGGGAGAAAAGGAGACCGGGGTTACCATTATGCTCATAGATGAAGGGGTAGATACCGGTCCTGTATTGGCTCAGAAGAAAGTGGAAATAGAGAAAGAGGACAATTACCAATCTTTAACCGAGAAGCTGGGAAAAGAAGGGGGGAAACTTTTAGTAGAAACTTTACCTCGCTGGGTAAGAGGAGAGATTGCCCCTCGTCCTCAAGAGGGAGAAGTTTCTTACGCTCCGATATTGAAAAAGGAAAAAGCCAGAATAAACTGGGAAGATAGTGCCTTTAATATCGTAAATCAGATCAGAGCTTTTTCTCCTTACCCGGGGGCTTATACTTATTTTCGGGATAGGAGGATTAAAATTTTAAGGGCCTCCCTAAAAGAGGGGATTTCTGCTCCTCCCGGGACAGTGGTAGAAATTCATCCGCAGGGATTTGTAATTGCTACAGGTGAAGGAGGAGTAGTGATAGAGGAAGTGCAGCCCGAGAACCGGCCAGCTATGACTTCTCGAGAGTTTTGTTGTGGATATCCTTTAAGAGAAGGAGACCAATTACTATAGGAGGTGAAGGGAATGTTTTTCTTTGATTATACGTTTATTCTTTTAATTCCTGCGCTCATTCTTGCTTTTTACGCTCAGGCTAAAGTAAGCAGTACTTATTCTAAGCTATCTAAAAAGAGAGCCAGCGCAGGATTAAGTGGTAGAGAAGTAGCGGAAAGGTTAGTAGATAGTTTAGGGCTAAGGGTAAGAGTGGAGGAAATACCAGGAGCACTAACTGACCATTATGACCCCACTCGAGAAGTGTTGCGTCTTTCCCAGGCAGTGGCTAATGGTTCATCTATCGCTGATTATAGTATCGTAGCTCATGAGGTGGGGCACGTTCTGCAAAAAAGAGAGCAATATCCTGCTTTTGCTTTGCGCTCTACACTTGTTCCGGTAGCAAGCTTTGGCTCACAGTTAGCTTTGCCTCTCTTTTTGATCGGGTTGATTTTTTACCTTCCTGCTCTTATGGACCTGGGTATCATCTTTTTCAGTCTGGCAGTCCTCTTCCAGCTGGTTACTCTACCGGTGGAATATAATGCCAGTTCCAGAGCATATACTGTTTTAGATAGAGCAGGGATAATAGCGGTAGAAGAAAAACCTTATATTAAACAGATGTTAAACGCTGCTGCTCTTACTTATGTGGCTGCTACTGCGATGGCTGCACTGCAACTCTTGCGATTGGTGCTCCTGCGGGGGAGCAGGAATTGAGTGATGGTCGAAGGAAAGATGCTTTACAGATCCTCAACCGCCTTTACAGTAGCCGGGTTTCTTTTTTAGACGCTGAATATAACCGGTGGATTAAAAAAGGGGATTATACTGAAAAGGACCGGAGCTGGTTAGTCAGTTTATTGAGAAACTTAGTAAAACACCAAGCATTTATAGATAAAGTGCTTAAAGAGTACTTACCTAGATGGGAAAAGCTACCGCTCGCTACCCAGAATCTTTTACGGATGGGGGTAGCGGAGCTTTTGTTTCACTCTTCTCCTTCTTTTGCCATAGTGAACGAAACGGTGGAATTAGCGAAAGCGACAGGAGCAGAATTTGCTCCCCTGGTTAATGCTGTTCTGCGAAAAGTAGCGAGAAAAAGAGACTATTATTATGCTATTCTTGAGGAGGAAGGAATAGAGCTTCCTCCTTTTTTAGAAGAAGAATGGAGGAACTGGATAGGAGAAGAGGAGTTAAAATTGCTTAAGAAATCTTTGTCTTTGCCTCCTCTTTTATACGTGCGTGTGAATACCCTGAAAATCGGAGAAGATGAATTAATGGAGAGATGGAGAGAAAAAGGGATAGAAAGCAGTAAAACCGTGCTTCCGGGAGCTTTGAAAGTGGATGTTGATTACTCTACTCTTCTAGCCCTTCCTGAATATCAGGAAGGGTTGTTTTATCCTCAGGATTTAGGGTCTCAACTGGTGGTCAAAACCATCAATCCTTTTATCCGGGGAAGGGTAATAGATGTCTGCGCTGGAGTAGGAGGAAAGACTTTTACCATGGCTCAATATTTATCTGGGGGAGAAATTCTGGCCTGGGATAAGAAAGAGAGCAAAGTTAGCACCCTCTCTAAATTTATTTCTCTGTTTAATCTTAGCAAAGTTAAGCCCATGGTGGTGGATGCTCTTCATCCTCCCCGGGAATTTTTTTCTACTGCTGATTTAGTGGTAGTGGATGCTCCTTGTTCAGGTTGGGGAACTCTCCGTCGGAACCCCGAAATATTATTGAAAAACCCGGACTTAGAAGATTTATCTCGTCAGCAACTTTCTCTTCTTCTTTCCGCTTCTTCTTTGGTAAAAAGAGGAGGAGTAATGGTATACTGTGTTTGCAGCCTTACTCAAGAGGAAACCAAAGAAGTGGTAAAGAAATGGGAAACACAGGAAGGAAAAGGGTGGGAAAAAGTGGATTTAGGAGCGAGAGAAAAGGAAATGGTAATCTGGCCTCATCAACTTAATAGCGATGGATTTTTTGTTACTGTCTGGAGGAAAAAATGAGAGAGGAAAAAAAGGAGACCTGGAGTTCTTTTATACTTCGAGTTTTTCTTTATGCCCTTCTTTTTGGTGGAGGTTTAGCACTCAGTGTTTATTTAGGCTTGATTCTTTTTCAATATTATCTTACAAGCGACATTCTATCTTTACCGGATTTTCGCAACCAGAGCCTAGTAGAAGCTATCAATCAGATGTCTCGCCTGGGTTTACAGGCAGAGATAAAGAGAATAGAAAATAACCCGGAATTCCCTTCCAACTGGGTTATTCAACAAGATCCTCCTCCGGGAGTAGAAGTAAAGAAAAATCATCGAGTAAAACTGGTAATCAATGGAGGAGAAGGAATAGCGGAAGGAGGAAGTATATCCGGCGGTGAATCTCCTTCTTTTTCTGCCTCTGCCCCCACATCTGTTTCTGTTCCCGATGTTCGGCAGATGAGCCTGGAAGAAGCTCAAAGTCTTATTGAAAGTAGCAGCCTGAAGCTGGAGAGAGTTGCAGAAGTAACACATGACACCATTCCTGCGGGTTATGTAGTTTCCCAGAACCCTCCTCCAGAGAGCAGAGTGGCAAAAGGTAGCGTGATGAGCCTTCTCGTAAGTAAGGGAAAAAGTGAAACTGAAGTGCTCAATTTAGTTGTGGTTCCTGATTTGGTGGGACTGCGCTTAGAGGAAGCCAAAAGATTACTGGCTCAGAGTAACCTCACTGTGGGAAATGTGGAGGAAGTAGCGGCAGAAGGAAGAAGTGCTGGGGTAGTGGTAGGACAAAGTCCCGCTCCCGGAGAAGAAGTTGAACCAGGAGAGAAAATTCATCTTCAGGTAACTAAACCTGAAGAAGAGGCATCAGGCTTGAAAGAGTTAAGTTTAAGGTTCGTTTTACCCAGTTCTCGAAATCCCATCGAGGTAAAAGTGGTAGTCACTGATGAGCTAGGAGAGCGAGTAGTTTATGAAAAAGAACATCAAGGAGAAGAAATGGTGGAGCTGAACACTTCCACAAAAGGTGAGGGTAGAGTGGTTATTTATCTTAATGGTTACTATTACTGGGATAAAACTCTTTAATTGACGTAAGGAGGGAAATTAATGGCCAGACTCGCTCCTTCTATTCTATCTTGTGATTTCTCTCAGCTTAAAGAAGAGTTATTAGCCGCCCAGGAGGGAGGAGCAGAAATCATCCATGTAGACGTAATGGATGGGCACTTTGTTCCCAACCTTACTTTTGGACTTCCTATTTTAAAAGCAGTGAGGAAGATTTTGCCCCGGGTGACTATAGATGTCCATCTTATGACTGATAACCCCCGTCTTTACATCGCTGACTTTATTCGAGAAGGAGCAAACATGGTTAGCTTCCACTTAGAAGCGTCATCTGACTATAGCTCAATAGTAGATGAAATTACAAAGCGGGGAGCTAAGCCTGGAGTGGCACTGTCTCCTGGAACACCCTGGCAATGTTTAAGTCCGGTTCTGGATAAACTTTATTATGTACATTTGATGACTGTTCATCCTGGTTTTGGAGGGCAGAAGTTCATTCCCGGTATGGAAGATAAAATCGCTTCTCTTCGCCGGGAGATAAGAAGAAGAGGCCTGTCTACCGAAATTGAAATTGACGGAGGAGTAAACGACCAGAATATTGAATATCTGGCTTTTTGCGGTGCATCCATCATAGCAGCAGGTTCTTTAGTTTTTGCCCATCCAGAAAACATTGCCGCTCGAGTTAAGATGCTCTCAGAAAAGATAAAACCATACTGATTATAAAGGGAGAGACCCCCTCATAACCCCGAACTATAAAGGGGCTCTGCTCCTTTATAATCCCCAAAAACAAAAACCTAAAAGAACAAAGACCACTGAGGAAAAAACTCCCTCAGTATAAGGGGGAATGTTTCCCCCTTATCAACTCCTTCCTTTTCACCCTCCCCTCATCCATCCTTCTAAGAGAGGGAGAAGGAGAAGACTTCCACGAGTTTCACAAAGAGCAACCTGCAGTGCAAAATAAGAAAAATTAAATATCTTAAAAACAGGCATTTTTATGGGAAAAGTTGCAAGTTGGATAACTCTTTCAATTCTATATCTCTATCTTTTACAGTGTGCTACAATAAAAAGACTAAAATTTGAACAGGGGGGGACAAATTTGAAAATAAAAAGCCGGCCTTTAGAAGTTACTTTTCTGCTGGTAGTTTTTGCTTTACTTCTTTCGTCCTGTATAGATTTAGGAAATGTGGAAAAAGTAAAAATTCAATATCCTTGTAGAGGAAGAAAAAGGTTCCAAAGAGGGATATCTTTTTCTCCAAGTTATTACCAAAGGAGAAGATAAATTTCAGGGAACCATAAACTTTAGCCTGGGAGACGAGAAATTTTCTAATACTTTCACTACCGAAGAAGATGACCTTCAAAATGTTCTCACCTCAATGATGTTTTCCAATCCTTCCTTAGCCAGTGTTCTAGGTGCTGCTTTTCCTGCCCAATTTGTGCTTGCCCCTCTTTTTATGGGTGGAGAAATAGAGGAAGGGTTTACGTGGAAAGAAAAAGATGAAGAAGGTAAAGAAACAGAAATCAGCGTTATTTCAACCAAGACCCGTTTTGGTAAAGAAGCCTTCTGGGTGGAGATTAAAACCAATGGAATGGTAGTTATGCAAATTTTAGCCGAAAAAGAAACCTATTTCCTCTTTATATTAGATATCAAAGATAAAGAATTACTCGAACCTGAACAACAAAGAATATACCTCGAGGTAGAGGAAGTTACTTGGCGAGAATAAATTTTAAACCAGTTTTAAAACTTAGTAGAGGTTATTTACTTTCACCATTGCAAAGATTACCATCTATAATCTAAAGATCACAACTTTATGATGATACAAGGGTAGTTACCGGGAGGGTATATTAACTCTCCGGGGGAAAAGCTATTTTGGTAGACAGCTTTAACAAAGCAGTATTATACGAATAAATTCCTGAGAACATGTAAATAATCTTCTTGATAGAAAGAGACAGAAAATGTAGAATAAAGAAACAAAAGATGTAAAGGAGGAATTATTATGGATATTAAAAATTACACTCGAGAAATGGCTGACCGGCGGTTTGCTGCCCTGGAAACTTTAAAAACCATTACCGAATGGCTTAATGCCACCAAACCCACATCTTTTTTAGAAAAAGGGGCTCCAGTTGGTGATGATCAGATAAGAGAGATATGGCGGAGGTGGGTGGATGCTTATAGTGATTTATTTGAAAAAACTAAAGTCATACCTGATTTACTGATTGAGGATGTGAGAAAACTTTATGCCTCCGAAAAGGGAACATCTGAGGGCCAGTAGAATTTTACTGGGAACTCAGACTCCGGTAGTACATGAGCTTTTAGAGCTGGCAGTAAGAAAACAGGGGATGGAACATGGTTATCTGGTTTCTAATTCAGACTACCTGGGTATGATAGGCAATCTCCTCGGGCAGGAAGCAAAAAGAGAGGCTGTTTTACATATCTTACAAGATTGGGGAATAGTTACCCAGGAAGATGTTGACCACTTTTCTACCTTCATTCCCTCCCGGAGAAAGCAGACCATGTCTTCAAACTCCGGGAAAAAGAAAAAAAGCTTCCAGTAGCTCTCCAAACTGGCTTTATCGCCTGGCCTTGAGAGAAAACTTTAGAATATATTACATTTTGACCCCAGGTGTAGAAAAGTTTTTAGAACCTCTTGAGGAGCTGAAAGAAGGGTAAAAAGAGAGCCGAAGTTGGTGTTGAGCTTTAGAAACCAGCTTCTCTACTTCCCTTAAGAGTTATCTCCCTTATCGAGCGAGGTATAAATTTAGTTTAAGATTTGCCATGCATCACAGGTTTTTCAGTAATAGGACTGTATCTGGACTATCAAGTCCAGATACCGAGAGCGTTAAAATACGCCGACTTCTTTAATTTCTATTGAAAAAGCAGTAATTTTGCTTTGATTTTAACTAAGGCACCTCAATCGTTATAATTTAACAATTGCCCAGATGAAGAGAGCCCTGATGCAAGGGCTCTCTAAAGTCCAGACTTACACCATTTTGAAAACTCCAAAGCTAGAAGGTTCCAGGTTTATTTTATATAAACTTTCTTTTTCTGAAGAGAATATAGGTTGGTATTCAAATCCTTCTTTTGCATCAATTAATCTTCTATTTTTATCTTTGATATAGATATTTACCAGAGTTCGGTGAGGCAAGAAAGACTCAATAACAAAAGCATCGTTATCATATGTAAACAGACTGACTTTCCCCTCACATTCTATATAAAAAGGGTTTCCCATCATAAATATTTTTCTAATCTCAGTAAGAACTTCCCGGGGAAGATAATACACATCAGAAAAATTATCAGGTATGGTGAGAGTAAAAATTCTCCCTCTCCCATAACTGTCGTTCATTAAGATAGGAAAATTGTTTTCTCCATCAATACTTACTATCTCTGGCCATGTGGCATTATTTCTATAATTTAATACAGGAAAGACAATCTTTTTCTGGCTATGAACATATTGAGAAAAACCTGAATTTTGAGTCTTTACTCCAAAGAAATTAGAAATTACTTTGTTATCGGTGACCCTTAAAGAAGTAAAATCCTCTCCTCCTTTTCCCTGCACGGCCTTCAAAAACCCCGAGGTCATAACGATATTTTTGCCTGTTAATAAACATTTTTTTAACTTATATAAAATATCTTTATCCTTAACTGAATTAGCTGTAATAAATATTAGATCGCTATCTTCAGGAAAATAAGGAGTAGGATAAAGGGGAATACCTGCCATGCCTAAATAGTCATATAAGTGATCCTCTCCATAAGAGTTAAAAGGGTAATAAACCGGAATCCCCGAAGGGTTTCCCAGCTCTCCCAGTATTGAATCCAGTAAACCTAACTGATGCCCTAAGGGAGGAATAAATACAGAGTTTCTCAAGGAACTGAAATCAAAAAGAGTAATTTCTTCAGTTCTGGAAAATAATGTTAAATACGCTTGTTCAAGATAATAGCCTATGTTGTATATACAGTCAAAAGAGTCAAACCAGCCTCCCAGATTTTTACCCGGCTTTACCTCATCGAAAAATCGCATCAGAGAATAGCTTAAATATCTCGGTAAATGTTGTTGAGTGAAAAGAGGATTACGAGTTTCAGTCCCTGTGTAAACATAGTCAAAAATTTCTGCCTGGGCTCTAGGATTATACCCTGTTTCTTGATAGGACTCTATCCAGTTGGGATATTTAATAATCATTTTCACTTCCGGGTTTACTCTTTTCGCCGGCTTAACCACATATTCTTCAGAAATTGAGGCCATTAAGTTAAGCCTGAATTCTTCCCAGCTCAAATCCCCCTTTTTTTCTATACACAAAGGACAACGACAGGAAGTAAAATAAAAGTCATCTAATATAATCTCATCAAATATAGAAGCAGTAAATTCTACAATTTCCACTAACTTTTTTAAATGTTCCGGGTTAGTGTAACAAAAGGTGTTAAAAATTCTTAAATCCTTAAATTCATCATTTTCTAATAAAATAGTCGTAGTTATACCTCCAGAAGTTTTGATTCCCTCTTTTTCAAAGAACTCCTTTACTTTAAGAATTTTCTCTTTCTCTACATCCGAATTCCCTCGGTGAGTTTCAAGATAAACTTTTGATATCTTCAAATGCTTTTTGAAAAAGTTGAAGCCTTCTTCGAGCTCGTTGAAGGTAGCATCCTTCAAAAAAGGTGCCGGACAATATAGAGCCACCCGGAAATTTTTATAATCCTCCATATCTTCTCCCTCTCTTTTTTATAACCAATTTTTCGTCACTTTCCCTGAAAAGAATTTCAGAGTCAAGCATCTCACTCCCTGTATTCTCTTCGTAAATGGATGACCTCCCTTCTACAAAATTTTACATAAGATCTTTCATCACAAAGCCTTCTGCTTTTCTATTCTATAAGGATGTAGAATTTAATCAGATTTTAGCATAAAACAGAGCCCGAAAGAAACTTCTTGTAATTCCTGACATCATTACCAGACAGTCTTTTCCTTGCCTGTAATCCTCTCCAGGCTCATTATGAGTCTTTATATCCCTTCCGCGGTAATACTGTAATTGCTAATGTTTAGCGCTAACTTTTAAGTTTTGAGGTACAATGAAGAAAATATCTAAAGGGGAGAAAGTTATGAAAGAGGAAAATCTTGCGGGAATGTTAGAAAGTGTGCTTGCAGGAAGAGTTAAAGAATATAAGTTAGTTGACCCTAAAACAGTGGTAGTGGCTGAATGGGTGCGATTCAAATGCCAGTTTGGTTGTGATGGATACGCGCAGAGTTTTACCTGCCCTCCCTATTCTCCAGAGCCCTCCCGCACTAAAAGAATGCTTGAAGAATATGAGTTAGCTGCCATCCTCTGGAAACCAGACAGTTATGAAAATCTGCGAAAGATTACTACTGATTTAGAGAGAACTCTTTTCCTTTCCGGATACTATAAAGCCCTGGCTATTCCCTCAGGACCATGTGAGCTGTGCAATCCCTGTCCTTTGGAATATCCCTGTCAGCACCCCGAATATGCTCGTCCCTCTATGGAGGCCTGTGGAATTGATGTATATGCAACTGTGAGGCAACATGGTTTTCCAATTGAGGTGGTACGCTCAAGAAATTGCCAGCCTAACTACTATGCTCTCGTTCTAATCGAATAGAGAAGAAAAAACAGGAAGAATGGCTACGTTATTTCACTCTGAAGCTTCGTTTCAGTTTTCCACGAATAAGAAAAAATGGCTAATTGTTCTACTATTTATCGGGGGGATATTTGTCCGTTTATTTTTATTGGGAGTTATTCCTCCGGGATTGAATCAAGATGAGGCCTCCATTGGTTATGATGCCTGGGCTCTTCTGCATTATGGTATCGATAGAAATGCTTGCCACAACCCCGTTCATCTTATTTCCTGGGGAAGTGGTCAAAATGCGCTTTACGCTTATTTATCCATGCCTTTCATTCTTCTATTTGACTTAAACCCTTTCTCGGTAAGAATTTTAAACGCCCTGTTAGGGTGTTTATCTTCAGTTATCTTTTACCTCCTGGTTAAAAAAATCTGGGATGAAGATACAGGGATAATAGCTCTATTCCTTTTGGTTATAAGTCCCTGGCATATAAT
>DAOSVE010000159.1:0-2010 GCA_035593465.1 Candidatus Atribacteria bacterium
TATTATCAAATACGATCCAGAATGTTTTATTTTATTATAGTTAACTGTAAAACTCATTACAAATACAATAAAGGGGAGACCCCCTTTATAATCCCCCGAAAAAGAAAAAACATCCTGCGGCACAAGATTAAAAGGCAAAATCACCTTTGTCCGTCACCCCTGAATGTTTCTGCGAGGGGTCCACAGTATTTAAAAACCTTTGGATTCCCAATAAAAGATTTTGGGAATGACGAAAGATGTGGATTTTCGGCCAAATATTTCAGGCATGACGGGTGAGAGGGTGGATTCCCGATTACTAATTTCAGGCATGACGGAGGGGTGTATGCGTGACTAAATTTCAGAAATGACAAAAAGAAAGTAATAGAATAATATCAACCAAAACTATCCTGTCTTCTTTTATTTCCCAATTTCGTCTAAAAACTCTCTTGTGGTTCTGACTCTAATTATTGCCTTAATCTCGTCCGTAAAAAAGTGGGAGTCGCCCGTTAACAGGTAATCTACATCTGCATAAAGCGCTGCAGCCAGTATTGGAACATCCTTTTCGTGGGCTATTAGTCTCTTTGCTTCTGAAAGTTTGTCTTTATATGCATCCTGGGGTAAAATCTCTACGTCATACAGTGCTCTGTCTATCTCTAACAGTGCAATTTCAAGGGGGCGTCTTCCCAGAAATTTGAGCTTCTTTTTAGCTACTATTTTTAGCTCCCGAACTACATCCTCACTTGTTATTAAGTCAATTTCCATAATATTCAGTAACTTAGCCTCGTTACCTTCAAAGAAAATACCTGATAAAAGAATGTTGGTATCCAGAAATACTTTATATCTCATTCTCTTATTTTTTTAAGTTCTTCAACCATTGAATCCTCAGATATGCCCTCTTTTTTTGCTAGCCATCTTAGATATGATCTACTTTTCTCAGCATACGCTTTTCTGAGAGCAGCATTTATCGCCTCCGATATATCATTAAATATACCAAGCCGTACCTCTTCTTCGATTTTCTCATACAAATCATCAGGTATATCTGTAGATACCTTAGGCATTTTTATCACCTCCCTTAAAGGAGACCTCCCTTTTCCCATACTCTAAATTAAGCATATAGCTTAACTGAAATTTTGAGAACCGTTCGAAAATTTCTATCTTAATTATAATAATCAAAGGGGTTCTGTCAAACTGCAGTAATCGGGAGAACCACCAACACACGATAAACAACTCCTGACTTTGACAAGCATTTTCGCAGCGAGGCTATCATTCGAGATAAGTAGCCTCCTCGTCACCCCTGAATGACTCTATCGGCTATAGGAGGGAAAAGACCCCCTATTACCCCCTTGGAAAAACAAAAACTTGGATTCCCGCCTAAATTTCGGGAATGACGGCGGGGGGGGTGGATTCCCAATTAAAGCGCTCAGGCATGAGGGTGGGGTGGATTACCGATAAAAATCTTGGGAATAGCAGAGTTCTTCCTCTCTTTGAGAAGAAGAGTAAAATTCTCCCATAAAATACTTTTTTCTCAACCTCATTTCCTTATTCCTCCCGCAAGAGATGGGGAGAGGAGTCTCCATATTTTATCCCTCTCCAGAGTCCTCAAGTTAAAAGGTTACCTTTACAGGAAGAGTTTTTTATAGGAGTATAATGGACCCCCAAAACTGGACAGAGTAATAAGGTGTATTTAACCTGTAAAATGGAAAGGAGAAAGATAAGAAAAGGGGTAACATCCGAAAGAAGTATGATGCAGCACTAAAAGCTAAAATAGCACGAGAAGCACCGAATGAGATAAGATTATAAGAGAAATATCCAGTGCCTATGGGGTACATTCTAATCAAATAATGAAAGGGAAGAAACAGTTACCTGAAGAATTACCCTCTATATTCAGTGATAAAAGAGCAAAGACTGAGAAAGAAGAATTAGAAGCAGAGCTATATAGACAGATAGGACAATTAAAAGTAGAACTTGAATGGCTCAAAAAAAATCTGTTATCCTTGAGTGGAGGAAAAGCGTAAAATGATAGAGCCGAGG
>DAOSVE010000029.1:0-15745 GCA_035593465.1 Candidatus Atribacteria bacterium
CCAGTAGTTTTTGTTTATTTGCTTTTTAAGTCTTTGTTCTTTTCTTTTGCTTTTTGGGGGATTATAAAGGGGCACAGCCCCTTTATAGTTCGGGGTTATAAGGGGGCAGCGCTTCACTGAGGAAGGTTTTTTCTTCCTCAGTAGTTTTTGAGTCTTTACTTTTATATTTTTCAAGTTTTAATCTTTTTTGGGGGTTATGAGGGGGGTCTTTTCCCCCCTCATAGTCTTTATAATGGATTTTGCGGTTAACTATAACCCCACTATTAGACTTCTCTGGTTGAGTTTCAGAGTTAGCTCTTATAGTATGCATTTTTTGATGGCTCTTACCTTTAAAATTCTTTCCGTGGGGAAGTGGCAAGTTAAGACTATTTCCCTTCGGCGATTTTTTCTCCCTCTTTTTGGGCTTCTTGTATCACCTGGAGAAGGGGTATTTTCTCTTGAGCAGCTATTTTTTTGCAGTCTTCGTATTCTGGGGTAATTTTAATCATTTCTCCAAAAGAAGATAATTTACCTCTTACTTTACCCCAGGGGGTGGGTATTTCTATCTCCTCTCGAGGAAGAAAGTATTTATCTACTTGATATTCTCTCACTCCCAGGGTGGTAGTTTCTTTTAAAATTACTTCTTCCATTTTACCTTTTAAGAAAGGAGATGTAATTACCGAGAGCTGAAAAGCTGGCCTTTGCTTTTTCATAAAAATGGGAGTAACGAAAACATCCAGAGCTCCTTCCTGGAAAAGCTTTTCAGTGAGGTATTCTACAATCTGCGGTGACATATCATCGATATTGGTTTCTATTACCAGGTTTTTTTCTTCTTTAAGATGAGTCTCTCTTTTCCCCACTATAGCTCGCAAGACATTAGGATAAGAATAATCTCTTTCTCCTGCTCCATATCCCACTTTTTCTATCTGGCAGAAAGGTAAGCTGCCAAAGGATTTGCTCAAAGAAGATATAAGGGCTGCCCCAGTAGGGGTAGTCAGCTCTCCTTCTACTTCTCCAGAATAAATAGGTATACCTCGCAAAAGCTCTAAGGTAGCAGGAGCGGGGATAGGTAGTAAGCCATGAGCAGTTTCTACCCAACCATGGCCTGTGGGGATAGGAGAAGAACGAATCTCTTCTATTTCTAACATATGCAGAGCTATTAACGCTCCGGTTATATCTACTAAAGTATCCACTCCTCCTACTTCATGAAGGTGAATTTCCTGGGGGTTAGTTCCATGGATTCTGGCTTCTACTTCGGCAATTTTCCCCACGATTTCTTGAGCCTTTTCTTTTATGGAGGAGGGAAAAGGGCTTTCCTGAATGATACGAATTAATTCCCTCGCTGGGCGATGATGGTGATGCTCTTCTTCTTTTATTTTAACCTGAGTAGCAGAGATATTGTGTTTCTGGACCTTTTTGATCTCTATCTCAAAAGGGATGGGTATCTTTTTAATTTCAGGAATAAAAATGGAAGCAGAAATTCCCAGATCTAAGAGAGCACTCAAAAGCATATCTCCGCTTATTCCTGAAAAACAATCCAGATAAAGGAAATTACCCATTATCTCACCCCTTCAGCTAACTGATTTATCATATGGGCTAAAAATCCAGCTCCAAACCCATTGTCTATATTTACCACCGCCACCCCGGGAGAACAGCTATTAAGCATAGTAAGGAGGGGAGCAATCCCTTTCAAGTTGGCTCCATATCCAGTACTGGTAGGAACAGCAATAATAGGTCTATTTACTAACCCAGCTAGAAACCCGGGTAGAGCTCCTTCCATCCCTGCTACGGCGATGATGACATTGGCTTTCCAGAGCTCAGGAAGATAAGGTAACAGGCGATGCAGACCAGCGATACCCACATCGAAGATTCTTTCTATTTTACTTCCGGCAATTTCAGCAGTGAGTGCTGCTTCTTCTGCTACTGGTAAGTCAGAAGTTCCAGCACTCACCAGAGCAATTTGCCCCTTCTTTTCTCGAGGTTCCCGCTCTAAAAATATGGCTCGGGCCTGAGGGTGGTAGCGAGCATCGGGTAGAGCTGATTTAACCAGCTCATAAATTTCTTCATTAGCCCGGGTGGCTAAAATATTGGGATATTCATTAGCTAACTTTTGCATTATAGTTAATATTTCTTCTTTAGTTTTTCCCGGACAGAAAATCACTTCCGGGAATCCTTTGCGAATACCTCGATGGTAATCAATTTTGGCAAACCCTAAGTCTTCAAAAGGGTAAGTTCTCAATTTTTGTTTGGCTTCCTCAGGAGTTATTTTTCTCTCCCAGAGATCTTTTAATATTTCTTCCCACTTTTCTGGAATGGTATTTTCCCCCTTTTCTTTTTATGATTTAGTAACATAATTCTTGAGGACAAGAAGAAGTAGCTTTTTTCTTCTCTGATTTTTTATTATTATCGGGTTGGGGCAGGCGAGCCAAAATCTTTTCCGTATCGAGGTTCCCTTCCCATTTTTCTACTACTTTGTTTTGGGAGTTGACCAGAAACAGTGAAGGTAGTTCCCAGACCCCCCACAGAGCTTTTAAATAATTACCAAAATAAATCTCTATTTCAGAGGGTAACGTCTCCTTTAAACTCTTAACCTCTCGCCAGCTACAATCAGGGCATATGGTTAAAAGAGTTATGTCTTTAGCCTTTTCGTTTTCTTTTAAATTTTGGTGGAGGGCAAGAAGAGGATAAATACAATCCTCACAATCAGGAGACAAAAAATACAGAAAAGTGAAGTTGGAAGGATGGAATTCCACTTCTTCGCCCTTTAAAGTATAAAGAGTAAAAACAGGAGCTTCTCTTACAGAAGAGAAAGCCCTGCCTCCTGAACCCACCATTAACTCCAGAACTACTAAGATTAAAATGAAACTCTTTTTCCGGTTGAACATAATTTTTACCATTATAATGGTAATCTGTTCTTTAGTAAATCGGTAAAGGAGAGAAGCTGGGATCAGCTTCTCGACTCCAGGAGGAAGTAAGACGTTTTACCGTCCCCTTTGCCATGTCTAATAAAAATATGTCCCAGTTGTTACCCTCCTTCTGAGAGGAAAAAGCTACCCAACTATTGTCAGGAGAGGGAAAAGGGTTTTCTTTGGGGGAATTATCATAGGTGAGCCGGGTTAAATTCTGGTTTACCAGGTCCAATAAATATATGTCTGAATTACCCTCTTCTTCTCCTACGAAAAGGATTCTCTTACCTTCTGAAGTAAAAACAGGTTGTTTTACATTCAGGGGAAAGTCAAAAATTTTTTCCTCCCCGGCTAAAAGGTCATACACTTTTAATGTCCATTTTCCATCAATTAGCTCACAATAAGCCAGGCGTCGGTCATCGGGAGAAAAAGCTGGCCACTGAAGAGGATTATCTTTATCTATCAGTAGTTTTTGGGAAGAGCCGTCTCCATTCATCTGGAAAATACTCTGTTTATTCTTTCTTTCAGAAACGAAAACTATTTTATTGCCTCGAGAAGAAAGGGCTGGAGAGTAATCCTTAAAACCAGCTTCGCTTAGTGCTTCTACTTTTCCATTTTCTAAGTCGAGCCGATAAATGCCTTTGTCCCAGCCTTTATCTAAAACGAATATCAAATAGCGAGCATCGGGAGATAAGAGAGGTTTTTCTATATAACCTTCTTCGGTGGTATAAACGGAAATTTGTTTTCTTCCTTCTATATCGGAGAAAACGATAGAGTTTTCTCCGTATTCTTCTCTGACAAAGATGATTTTAATTTCCCGATGAAAGGCAAATTCCCGAGCTAGCTTCTCTTTTAGCTCTTTTAACATATAATCCTGATCTTCTTTCTTTCTCACCAAAGCCAGAATCTTGTGGGAGGTTTTTAAATCCAGGACCTCAAAAAATAGTAAATCATCTTTTTCATAACCCCGGAATAGCAGGTCTCCTTTCTTTTGAAGCTCAGAGAAATCGAGATTTTCTGCTTCCTGTAAGCCAGGAGGTGCTTCTACCCACTCCCATCTTTCACCTCTTTCTAAAAAGAGATGTAGGGGTGCAAAGACTTGAGAAGAAGTAGAATCGAGGAATAATGCTCTCTCTTTTCCTTCTGATACTGAAATAAATAAGACCATTATTATAATTATTGTTATTATTTCTATCCTTTTCACTTCATCGCCCCCTTTTTTATAAATCTTTTATTTGATAGTATAATATAAAACTGGTGAAAAGAAAGTGGCTAATTTTTCTATTATTACTATTTCTCGAGAAGTAGAAAGCTATGGGGAAGAGATTGCCGAGAAACTTTCTCAGAGATTGAAAGTGGAGCTGGTGGATAAAGAAAGATTCGTTTCTTTTCTAAAAGAAATTTCTCCTCAATTTCCTGCTGAGCCTCCTCAAGACGAGAAAGAACGGGACCAATGGATTATAAAAGTACGCTCTTTTCTCCATCAAAAGGCTTCTCAGAGACCCTTTATTTTAGTGGGGAGAGGAGGGCAGAAAATTTTAGAAAATTGTTCCTTTGCCTTTCATGTTTTAATAGTGGCTTCACAAGTTACTCGTCTACACCGGATGATGGAGAAATATCAGCAGGACGATGTGACTGCAAGCCGGATTCTTACTGAACAAGACCAGCAAAGAGAAAGATTTTTAAGGCAAACTTTTGGAATAGACTGGAGAGAACCTCTTCACTACCATCTGGTAGTCAATACTGACTTCTATGGTGTAAACGAAGCTGCCGATTTGATTTTAGAAGCCCAGGATAAAGTAGCAACTCCTCCTCAACCTAGAAAAGTGGAGCAACAACCTCTTTTCCCCCGGGAGGATTTGGGACAGAAAACGTCTTTTTCCCATCCTTCAGAAAAGGAATTTGCCCGAATGTTAGACTTTTATGGTGTTCGCTGGCTTTATGAGCCACGTACCTTTCCCTTAGAGTGGGATGAAGAAGGCAACCTTGCTGAAGCTTTTGCTCCTGACTTTTACCTTCCTGACTTTGACCTTTTTATTGAATTAACTACTCAGAGACAGAAGCTAACTCGAAAGAAAAATCGAAAAGTGAGAAGGTTAAAAGAACTTTATCCTCAGGTAAAAATCCGGGTGGTCTATGCTCGAGATTATGAGTATATTTTAAATCATTTAAAGGGAGAAAATAATGAGTGAAAGACGCCTAGGAAGCTTGCTATTTGGAAGGGAGGAAATTGAAGAAAGAATTGAGGAGGTGGCAAAAGATATCTCCCTGGATTATGAAAGCAGAAGACCAGTGCTCGCAGTGATTTTGAAAGGAGCAGTTTATTTTGCCGTAGATTTAACTCGAAATTTAGAAATATCTTTTGACCTTGATTTTCTGGCTCTTTCAGGGTTTAAACCTGGCTTATTACGAGTGGAGATAGAAAAAGACCTGGATATAGATATAAAAGAAAGAGAAGTATTGATAATAGAAGATATTGTAGATACTGGTTTAACTCTCAATTTTTTAATTCGAGAATTAGAAAAGAGGTTCCCCCGGAGTATAAGAATTTGCACTTTTCTGGATTGCCCGGCACGAAGGATTGCTGATATTCCTATACATTATCGTTGTTTTGAGATACCTGATGTCTATGTGGTGGGTTATGGTTTAGACTTCCAGGGTAACTTTCGTAATTTAGTCGAGGTTTATACTTTATATGACCAAAGTGGAAGAAGTACCCAGATTTTGAAGCAGATGGGAAAGGGAGGGAAAAAGTGAGCTATTTTCGAGAGGTAATCAATTTTATGGAAGAATATATTCCCGGTGAACAGCCAGAAGAAGAAGGATACATAAAACTTAATACCAATGAAAACCCCTATCCTCCTTCTCCTCTGGTAGAGGAAAAGATTAAAGAGGCTCTGAGCGAAGGTAGAATTTCTCTTTACCCTCCTCCTCTGGGAGGGAAATTGAGGGAAAAAGCTCAGGAAGTTTATGGACTTCCCCGGGATTGGATAGCGGTGGGGAATGGTTCGGATGAACTTTTAAATCTACTTTTTCGCCTTTTTTTAGGTAAAGGAGACCGGGTGGCTTATCCTTTCCCTACTTATACTCTTTATCGGACGTTAGCTTTTCTTCAGGAAGCAGAGAGAGAAGAAATTCCCTTCCCTCCGGATTTTTCTCTTCCTGATAGTTTCTTAGGTTGTTCAGCCAAGTTAAAAGTAGTCTCTAACCCTAATTCACCCACTGGTACCTTCCTTTCTCTATCTCAGATAGAAAAATTACTTTCTCTTTCTTCCTGTCCCGTAATAGTAGACGAGGCTTATGTTGATTTTGCTCCTTATAGTGTTTTTTCTCTTCTTCAGGATTTTCCTAATCTTATAATAGTAAGAACTCTTTCCAAGTCTTTTTCCTTGGCTGGGCTTCGAGTGGGGCTTCTTTTTGCTTCTCCCGATATAGTAAGGGGAATTTTAAAAATTAAAGATTCTTACAATGTAGGAATCTTACCTCAAGTGGGAGGGGCGGCAGCTTTAGAAGATATAGAATATATGAAAAAAAATGTAGAAAAAATTAAATCCACCCGGGAATGGTTTTCCGAAGAGATGAGGCAACTGGGCTTTTTAGTTTACCCTTCCCAGGCTAATTTTATTATGGTAAAGAAGGAGAGAAGAGATTTAAAGTTCCTTTATGAAGAGCTAAAAAGGAGAAAAATACTCATTCGCTATTTTCCTGAGTGGCCGGACTCTTTGCGTATTACCATAGGAAAAGAGAAAGAAATGAAAATCCTCCTTGCTGCTATACAGGAAATAATAGAAGGGGTAAATGTTTAAACTTTTTATCTGGGATTTAGATAATACTTTGATAGCCAGTTCTTCTCTTCTGTGGGGAGCTTTTTCCTGGGTAGCAGAGGAATATGGAAATAAGAAAATGACTCCTCAGGAAATAGTTAGTCTGTATGGTCCACCTGAAGATGTGGTTATAGAAAAAATAGTAGGAAAAGAGAAGAAGGAAGAGAGAAGAAGGAAGAGGCTCTTCAGGAATTCTATCGTTTCTATCAGGAAAAGCATGATGAGCTGGTTAAAGTTTTCCCTCTCTTGCTGGAAATAATTAACTATCTTCGAGAACGTGGGGTAAAACAAGCTCTTTTTACCTCCAAGGGAAGAAAAAGTGCTGAAATAACGTTGCAAAAGCTGAATATAAAGGATTTTTTTGACCTTGTATTATGTGGAGACGAAGTGCTTCATCCCAAACCTTATCCCGATGGGGTGATAAAAATTTTAAAAACTCTACTGGTTGAGCCAGAGGAAACTCTATATCTGGGAGATTCTCCTCTGGATGCAGAAGCCGCGTACAAAGCAGGAGTGCATTTTGCTCTTGCTCTCTGGGACTTTCTTCCTCGAGAAAATAAAAGGGAAGAAGAGGCAGAGTGGGTGTTCCATTCTCCCGAAGAGCTCTGGGAATGGGTGCAGAAAATTTATGATTGAGGAGGGATAATTTTGTCCTGGGAAAAAGTGAGAAAAAGAAATGGGGAATTAGAAGATTTTTCTCCGACAAAAATTACTCGAGCTATTTACAAAGCTCTCTCTGCTTGTGGAAGGGGAAGCGAGGAAGAAGCAGAAAATCTTACTCAGAAAGTATTGAAGATTCTACCGGAACGGGTGAAATCATCTATACCCGAGGTAGAAGAAATCCAGGATGCGGTGGAAGAGACGCTGATGAGAGAAGGATTTCCAGAAGTAGCCCGAGCTTATATTCTCTATCGAGAAAAAAGAAGAGAGTTGCGAGAAGCGAAACAAAAACTTTTTGGAGTGAAAGATGACCTTAAGCTTTCTCTCAATGCTGTGCAAGTGCTACAGGAGCGCTATCTTTTGAGAGATGAAGAAGGAAGGATAATAGAGACTCCCCGAGAAATGATGAGGCGGGTGGCAAAAGCTATAGCTCAAGTAGATGCTCGTTATGGAGAGGATGTAGAGAAAACTTGCTCTGAATTTTACGAAATGCTGACTTCTCTTTACTTTTTGCCCAATTCTCCTACTTTGATGAATGCCGGTACTCCTCTCGGGCAACTTTCGGCTTGTTTTGTTTTGCCAGTAGAGGATTCCATCGAATCTATATTTGATGCCTTGCGAGAAATGGCTCTTATCCATAAATCCGGGGGAGGAACAGGTTTTACTTTTACTCATCTTCGTCCTCGAGGAGACAGAGTTTCTACAACCGGTGGTAGAGCTTCAGGACCGGTTTCTTTTATGAGAATTTTTGATACCGCTACTGAAGTAGTAAAACAGGGCGGGAAACGCCGGGGAGCCAACATGGGTATTTTGCGCTTCAACCATCCTGATGTTCGAGAATTTATCCATGCTAAAGAGAAGGCTAATTTTTTAGAAAATTTTAATCTTTCTGTAGCTATAACTGATGAAGAGGTAGAGAAAGTACAGAGGGGAGAGGAGCTGGAACTCCGTAACCCCAAAGATGAAAAAGTGTGGGAGAAAATAAACGCCCGAGAACTTTTTAAAATGTTAGCCGAAAGTGCTTGGAGAAGTGGAGAACCGGGTCTTATATTCTTAGATGAAATAAACCGTCATAATCCCACTCCCTCTCAAGGTAGAATTGAAGCTACTAACCCCTGTGGAGAAGTTCCTCTTTTACCTTATGAGTCCTGTAATTTAGGCTCCATTAATTTAGCTCGTATGGTGGAGGAGGGAAAAATCGATTATGAAAGGATAAAAGAAACGGTAAAAAGAGCAGTGCATTTTTTAGATAACGTTATTGACGCTAATCTTTATCCTCTTCCTCAAGTTCAAAAAATGGTAGAGGGAAACCGAAAAATAGGTCTGGGAGTGATGGGGTTTGCCGATATGTTGGTTAAAATCGGAGTTTCTTATTATAGCGAAGAAGCCTTGAAGATTGCTGAAGAAGTGATGAATTTTATTTCTTTTCAAGCTCGATTTGCCTCTCAGGAACTAGCTGAGAAACGGGGAACTTTCCCCAATTATCCTCAAAGTATCTGGGCAGATAAAGATTTATCCCTTCGCAATGCCACTCTCACCTCTATTGCTCCTACGGGGAGTATAAGTTTAATTGCTTCGGTATCCAGTGGGATAGAGCCTTTTTTTGCTTTGGCCTTTCGTCGCTATGTTCTAGATAATACCGAGCTTTTGGAAATAAATCCTCTGTTAGAAGAAAAGTTAAAAAGCTATCAGATTCCGGAGGAAACCTGGAAAATAATTTGGGAAAAGGGAAACTTAGAAGGAATTGACGTTCCAGAAGAACTGCATCGTCTCTTTATCACTGCCCTAGAAATTCCTCCTGCTTTTCACATTCGGATGCAGGCTACTTTCCAGAAATATGTAGATAATGCTGTTTCTAAAACCATTAACCTCCCGGCAAGTGCTACCCCTCAAGATGTGGAGGAGGCATATCTTTTGGCTCAAGAGCTAAAATGTAAAGGAATTACCGTCTATCGCTACGGTAGTCGACCTCAACAGGTACTGTATCTGGGGGTGGAGGAAAAGTCTTGTGAAACTTGTTGGAGAAGGATTTTTTAAATTCTTTCGCTAAATCCTGGGCGATATTTTTTGCCCCTTCTCTTTTTCTTCCCCAGGTTTTTTCGCTAAACTCTTGAGCTCTTTTCTGGTGGAAGGAGAGATTAACGAGGGCTTCTTCTAAGATTTTAGCAGTTTCTTGAGGAGTATCTGCTCCGGTAATGAGAGCATCACCGAGGAGGAGTTTCTGGCGTTTGTTTATAAAGTAGGGATTACTTTGAATAGCTTTCTCTCGATAGGGTTGTAAGGAGGGAATACCTAAAAAAGCAGCTTGTTCCATGGCTGTGCCCGCAAACCCCACAACTAATGCTCCTTGGGAGAGATGTTCTAAATAATCTCCTCGGCTAAAAGTAAAGCTTCCCTTTACTTTCTGCATCTCTCTTTCTATTTCTTCTTCTTTTCTCTCGGGCGGGAAAACCCAGTGGATAGAAAAAGATTGCAGAAGGGAAGGAGAAATATATTGGAGAGTTTTAGCTAAAAACTGGAGATTTTCTTTCCAATCTTCTCGACTCCCGGTAAGCAAAATTATTTCTCTCCTTTGGGGAACCAATATAGAAGGTGAGGGACCTAAAAATCCTAGATAGTGCGCATTGATGCCTAAACTCTTAAACCACTTAGCTGTAGGATAATCTCGAGTATAGACTCGGAAAGTGTAGTGGCGGAAAAGATAAGCAGTATATCTTCCTATTTTCTCATAAGGTTTTTTACTATTTTTTAGAAGATGACTATGATAGCAAGCTACGAGAAAAACTTTCTTTTTTAAAAATAACTTACTGATAAGAACAGGTAAAAAATCGCCCACTCCAATTACCCAATCGATTTCATCTTGCAAAGGAGCAAGCTTTTTCTTAATCGCTCTTAAATTTTTCCTCTGGATCTGGAAGTCTTTAATAAAATGGGTGGTTCGTTCTCTTATCCCTCCTAGATATACACCCCCATAAGGTAGAGGAGGAGAAGAATGCAATATCGATACTTGAGGATGAGAAAGCCAGGGATCGAAAATCTTTCCCTCTCCCACCAAAGACACAGTTTCTACTTTTAGAGGAAGCTTCTCTTTCTCTATCTCCTGAATTAAGCTTTCCAATAAGAGACTGGAGAAAGAGTTTTCTCCGTATCCATTGCTAATTAAAAGTATTTTAGCCATCACCTCAATTTTAAACATTAGTGCTTAAAATAGCAAGACAATCTACGACAGACGATAAGGGGGCAAGCCCCCTTATAAACCCTCGAAAAACAAAACATAAAGATAAACTATGAAAAAGATCAAAAATAGCCCGGAGAAAAAACCTCTGTGTGTCACCCCTGGATGGTTCTACCATCACTTATCTATCATTCCTGAATGCTTCTATCAGGAATCCGAACTATAGGGGGAAACCGATCCCCCTATTACCCCCTTGGAAAAACAAAAAACACAAAGAATAAAGACTACTGAGGAAGGGAAAATATCTTCCTCAGTGGGGTGCCCCCTTTATAATCCCCCAAAAAAGGAAAAAATAAAGAATAAAAAATTAAAAGATTAAAGGCAAAAAAACTGAGGGAGAAAGGCTTCCCTCAGTGGATTCCCGATTACTGATTTTGGGAATGACGGGAGGAGGGAGGCCACCCCTGAATGATTCCAACAGGGGCCTGCAGCTTTTAAAAACATCTGGATCTCAATAAAAGATTTCAGGTGTGATGGAACAATGCTATAAGGTTAAAAGATCCTTCTTTTTCCTTTCCCTTCCGGGGAGAGAGATAGAATGAGGATGTTTTCCTAAAATATTCTCTCTTTTTATCCCCGGAAAGATGAAAAGAGAGAAATCGTCTTTATCAAGACTTGTAGCTAACCGTAAATCTCCTTTTAGTTTTTAAATTTAGTATTGAAAACTGGTGATTCAGAAGAATAGTTGTGGTATGCTAATGAAAATTTGTTTTAGTGAAGGAGGTTTAACTTTGCGCTGGCCTGGAGTATTAGAGTATTTTGCTGAGTATCTTCCTGTGACTTCTCACACTCCTTTAATTACTTTAAATGAGGGAAACACTCCTCTGGTCGAGTCTTATCATTTGGTAAAGAAATTAGGAGTAGGAAAGCTTTATTTTAAATTTGAAGGGATGAACCCTACTGGCTCATTTAAAGACCGGGGGATGGTGGTGGCAGTGGCCAAAGCCAAAGAAGAGGGTAGAAGTGTGGTGATGTGTGCTTCTACTGGCAATACTTCTGCTTCAGCTGCAGCTTATGCGCAGCGAGCTGGCCTTTCCTGTATCGTTCTCATTCCTCAGGGGAAAATTGCTCTGGGTAAACTTTCTCAGGCTCTTATGCATGGAGCACGAGTTCTCGCGGTGCGGGGAAACTTTGACGATGCTCTATCTATGGTAAGGTATATAACTTCTCACTATCCGGTGGCTCTGGTTAACTCCATTAATCCTTATCGTATTGAAGGACAAAAAACTGCAGCTTTTGAAGTGGTAGAGTGGCTGGGGGAAAGTCCTGCCTATCTTGCGCTCCCGGTGGGTAATGCGGGAAATATCACTGCTTATTGGAAAGGGTTTAAAGAGCTAAAAGAGAGAGGAAAGATTAACTCTCTCCCTCGAATGTTAGGTTTTCAAGCTGAAGGAGCAGCTCCTTTGGTTTCTGGAAAACCCGTTCCTGAGCCTCAAACTGTAGCTACTGCTATCCGGATTGGCAATCCGGCCAGCTGGAAGGGAGCTATTGCGGCTCGGGATGAGTCAGGGGGTGTGATTGAAGCAGTGAGTGATGAAGCAATTTTGCAGGCGCAAAGGATGCTGGGAGAAGAAGAGGGGCTATTTGTAGAGCCAGCTTCTGCAGCGTCTTTGGCTGGAGTGCTGAAAAAATCCCGGGAAGGATTTTTTACCGGTAGAGAAACCGTAGTTTGTGTTTTAACCGGACACGGGCTTAAAGACCCCGATATTGCCATAAAGCAAGGTGAGGGAAGAATTGAAGAAGTAGGAGCATCTAAAGAAGAGGTAGTAGAAATTTTGGGGCTGGAGGGGCAAGATGTTTGAAGTACAGGTTCCAGCTACCTCAGCGAATTTAGCTTGCGGGTTTGACACTTTAGGCTTGGCTCTTAATCTCTTTTACCGGGTAGAGGTAAGTAGCGCAGATGAGGGTTTCCACTTGTATCACGAAGGAGAGGGAAAGGGAATAATTAAAGAAGAAGATAACCTCTTCTTTCAGGCAGTGAAGAAAACCTGGGAAAAAGTGGGTTTCTCCGGGCTGGGGATGAGAGTAAGAGCTTTTAATGAGATACCTATTTCCCGGGGTTTAGGAAGTAGTGCGGCATGTATTGTAGCTGGAGTTACCTCTGCCAATGAGCTAATGGGTAGAGTTTTGAGTTTATCTCAGATGATAGAGTTAGCTTCGCAGATAGAAGGGCATCCGGATAATGTTTTACCCGCCTTCTTAGGAGGGTTTACCATAGCTTTTTCTAAAGAGGGAAAGATTTTTTATCATCAGCTTGCTTTTTTACCGGAAGTGGAAATAGTAGTTTGTGTTCCTGACTACACTCTCTCTACTGAGGAAATGAGAAAAATTCTTCCCCCTTCTTATCCTCGGGATAAAGTAGTTTTTAATTTATCGTCTCTGGCTTATCTTTTGGGAAGTATTTTTACTGAAGATAAAGAAGGATTCCTTTTGTCTTTAGAAGACGAGATTCATCAACCCTATCGGGGAGCTAAAATTAAAGGGTTTTGCGAGGTTAAAGAGTATATCCAAAAGAGAAATTTGGGGAATGTAGCCATTAGTGGTTCAGGGCCTACTTTAATCCTTTTTTTGTCCCGGCCCTTACAAGATAAAGAGGAAAAAGATGTGGAAGGGATTTTTCAATCTCAGGGAGTAAATATAAACATAAAAAAAGTAGAATGGGTGAAAGAAGGAGTAAAGGTGAGGAAGCTATGAGCCTCATAGTGCAAAAATACGGCGGCTCTTCTTTAGCTGACTTGGATAAAATCAGATTAGTAGCTTCCCGGGTAAAAAAGTATGGGAATGAAGGGCACGATTTGGTAGTAGTAGTTTCAGCTATGGGAAAAACTACTGATCAGCTCATTTCCCTGGCTAAGAGTTTGCATCCTTCTCCTCCAGAAAGAGAGCTGGATATGTTGCTTTCTACCGGGGAACAAGTTTCCATAGCTCTCTTAGCTATTGCTCTTTCTTCTTTAGGAGTGAAATCTGTGTCCTTAACCGGGGGGCAAGCAGGAATTATTACCACTGACACTTATACTAAAGCTAAAATTTTCCACATAGATACCCGGAGAATAAAGGAGCTCCTTCTCAATCACCAGGTGGTGATAGTGGCTGGCTTTCAGGGGAGGACTTCTCAAGGAGATATTACTACTTTAGGAAGAGGAGGAAGTGATATAACTGCTTGCGCTTTGGCAGCAGCTCTGAATGCTGATTTCTGCGAGATTTATACCGATGTTCCGGGGGTATTCACTGCCGATCCCCATCTTGTTCCTCAGGCCCAAAAAATTGCCCGTCTCTCTTATGAAGAAATGTCAGAGATGGCTACCTTAGGAGCTAAGGTTTTGCAACCCCGGGCAGTAGATTTTTCTCAAGCCTATAGAGTGAGAGTACATGTACGTTCTACTTTTTCAGAGGAGGAGGGAACCTGGGTGGAAGAGTTGAATAATATGGAAGAGGTAAGGGTAAAGGCCATCACTCACAGTGGGGATATGCTAAAAATAGTATTATTGGGAGTCCCTAACCAACCGGGAGTGGCGGCTCAGATTTTTAAGACTTTATCTGATTTTTCAGTTTTTATCGATATGATTATTCAGAGCGAGGGAAGAGAGGACTACAAAGACTTAGCTTTTGTGGTTTCTCGAGAAGATGAAGACAAAGTTAAAAAAGCCATTAGTAGCTTAGAAAAGGAATTGCCTTTTCTAGGGATGAAGTTTGATGAAACGATGAGCCGGGTGTCTTTAGTAGGAGCAGGAATAGCCAGCAACCCTAATATTGCTTATCGGATGTTTAACGCTCTGGCTCAGGCAGGGATAAACATAGATATGATTAGCACTTCTAATTCTCGGATTTCTTGTCTCATACCCCGGGATTTGATGGGAGAAGCGGTAAAAGCTTTGCACGAAGAGTTTATTATTCAGGAGGTGAAACTCAATGAAGGAATTTAGAGTGGCAGTAGTAGGAGTAACTGGGGCAGTAGGGCAGGAGATGCTCAAAGTTTTAGAGGAGAGGAAGTTTCCCGTTTCAGAGATTCGGCCTTTAGCTTCTTCTCGTTCTCAAGGGAAAAAAGTAAATTTTCGGGGTAGAGAGTGGACAGTGGAAGTTTTAGACCAAAATAGCTTCCGGGGAGTGGACATTGCGCTTTTTAGCGCTGGAGCTTCCATAAGCCGAGAATTCGCTCCCTTAGCAGCGCAGAGTGGCTGTGTAGTGATAGATAATTCCTCAGCTTTTCGGCAAGACCCCGACGTTCCTTTAATTGTCCCGGAGATTAATCCTCACCGGATTAAAGATTACAGGCAAAGAAATATCATTGCTAACCCTAACTGTACTACCATCATTTCTCTTATGCCTTTGAAACCTTTGCACGACTATGGGAAAATTAAAAGGGTAATAGCGGCTAGCTACCAAGCTACTTCGGGTGCAGGAGCTAAAGCTATGGCTGAGTTGGAAGAACAAACCAAAGCCTATATAAGCCAGGAAGAAATAGTGCCTCATGTTTTTCCCCAGCAAATTGCTTTTAACGTTATACCGCATATCGATGTTTTCCTGGATAACTACTACACTAAAGAAGAGATGAAAATGGTCTGGGAGAGTCGAAAAATCCTGGAAGAAGAAAACCTGTTAATTAGTGCTACTTGTGTCCGAGTTCCAGTGCTTCGCGCCCATGCCGTGGCTATTAATATAGAAACAGAACAAAAGATAACCAGGGATAAAGCCATAGAACTTTTATCCTCTTTCCCGGGGGTGAAAGTAGTAGATGATCCAGAGCATCTACTTTATCCTACTCCTTTAATGGCTGCAGGAAAAGATGAATGTTTAGTAGGAAGAATAAGGGAAGACATTTCCTCTCCTTTGGGCTTAAATCTCTGGGTAGTGGGAGACCAGTTGAGAAAGGGAGCAGCACTAAACGCCGTACAAATTGCTGAGCTTTTAGCCCCAGAAATTTCTTAACCATTAGGGGTTGCGAGAAAACAGAAATTATTTTAAAATTGCAATGCTGCGAGAGTGGCGGAATGGCAGACGCGCTGGACTTAGGATCCAGTGGCAATCGCCGTGCGGGTTCAACTCCCGCCTCTCGCACCATATGTTCTAAATTAGACGTTTTAAATTCTTCTAAAATTCTATTTTCCAAAATATATGAGGTAAAATTTGAAATTTTAAGTGAT
>DAOSVE010000030.1:0-15729 GCA_035593465.1 Candidatus Atribacteria bacterium
GCTGATGTAGAAGCTTTTATTTCTGCCCCTCTGCATTCTCCATTGGCTGGTAAAGTAGCCGGGATAGAAGATTATTTCCATCCTCTACTGGGGAGGTTTCCTGCCCTAACCATAGAAAATGATGGTTCAGGGGAAGAAGAAAGGAAAGATCCTCTCCTCGATATTGAGGGTAAAAACCCCACTTTCCTCCGGGAATGGATTAGAGAAGGGGGAATGGTAGGCTTAGGAGGAGCTGCTTTTCCTACTCATGTTAAAGTTTCTCCCCCTTCAGGTAAAAAAATCGATAGTTTTATTTTAAATGGGGCAGAATGCGAACCTTACCTGACTTGTGATTACCGGGTGATGGTAGAAAGACCAACTACTGTTTTGACTGGCTTGCGAGTTTTGGTTAGGGCTTGTGGAGCAGAGAAAGCTTTCATAGGGATAGAGGAAAATAAAACTGAAGCTATAGAGAAGTTTAGCGAGTTAGTAAAAGACCTCCCCTTCCCTACTTGTGTAGTTCCTCTTCTTACTAAATATCCTCAGGGTTCAGAGAAACAGTTGATTTTTTCCATTTTGGGAAGAGAAGTTCCTCCGGGAGGATTGCCCCTCGATGTGGGAGTGGTGGTAAATAATGTTCAAACTAGCTGGGCAATAGGAAGAATGGCTGAGGAGGGTCTTCCTCTCATAGAGCGAGTTATAACTTTAAGTGGAGAATGTCTTCGAAATCCAGAAAACCTTCAAGTACCTTTAGGAGTTATTTTATCAGACCTTGTGGATTTTTGTGGAGGATGGGTGGAAACGCCCAAGAAAGTGGTTATGGGAGGACCAATGATGGGAGTGGCTCAAACCTCCCTGCAAGTACCAGTGATAAAAGGAACTTCTGGTTTTATATTTTTGAACCATCTTTATGAAAAGAAGGAATATCCTTGCATTCGTTGCCGCAGATGCATAGATGCCTGCCCCATGCGTCTCTTCCCCACCATGCTGGGTAAATTTTCTGAATATCAGGCTTTTGACGAAGCTAAGGAAAATCGGGTTTTAGATTGTATGGAATGTGGAGCCTGTTCTTACGTTTGCCCTTCCAATATTTCTCTTACTCATCTCATCAGGTTAGCTAAAGCGGAAATTATGCGCCGTTCCAGAAGGGGGAAAGCAAATGGATGAAGAATTAAAATTGGTTATTACTTCTTCGCCTCATCTTCGAGATGAAACTACTGTTCCTTGGATAATGAGACAAGTAGTGCTGGCTCTTTTACCTGCTACTATTTGGGGAATGTGCTTTTTTGGAGTTTCTTCTACTCTCTTGACCATTCTTTTATCTATAGGGAGCACGATAGGATTTGAGGCTCTCAATGATAAGATTTTTAAAAAACCTCTCTCTATTACCGATGGAAGTGCAGTAGTTACGGGCTTGCTTTTGGGTTTATCTCTTCCTCCTTCTGCGCCTTTCTGGCTACCTATAGTGGGAGGAGGAGCGGCTATTTTCCTGGGGAAAGAAATGTTTGGAGGTTTGGGACAAAATGTATTTAACCCGGCTTTAGTAGGGAGAGCAGTTTTATTGGTTTCCTGGCCCAAGGTTATGTCTACCTGGTGGGTTAATACTCCTTTCGATTTTTCTACTTTTGCTGAGGGCGGTGCTGCTTCCTGGGGAGTAAGGATGGTTACTACTCCTACTCCTTTGGGTGTTGCAAGGATATATGGCTATAGTGCATTACATCAAGCAGACCCTCGTATTTTGTGGCATCTTTTTTTAGGGCAAGTTCCTGGTTCTATTGGAGAGATTTCGGTGCTACTACTCATCATTGGGTTTTTGTATCTGTGGTGGCGGGGGATTGTGCATTGGGATATCCCTCTTTTTTATTTCATTGGTCTCTCTTTGGTAGCTATTCTGGGAGGTCAGAGTGCTATCTTTTATATCTTAAGCGGGGGGGCAGTTATGGGAGCATGCTTTATGGCCACAGATTATGTGACTTCTCCCATTAGCTCAAAGGGACGTTATCTTTTTGGTCTGGGAGCTGGAGCTATCACAGGAGTAATCCGTCTTTTGGGGGCCTATCCTGAGGGAGTTACCTTTGGCATCCTTACTATGAATGCCTTAGTTCCTTTTTTAGATCATCTGCTTCCCCAGAGGTTTGGGGTAAAAAAATCAAATCCGGGGGTAAGAAAATTATGAAGAATATCTGGAAAGTTGCTCTTCCTTTAGCTGTGTTTTGTGTTGTAGCTGCTTTTGCTTTAGCAGCAGTAAATTCTGTCACCCAAAAAGAAATTGAAAGACGGTCGCAAGAAGGCTTAGAAGAAGCTTTACAAAAAGTTGCTCCTTTTGCTCAAGAGTTCCAAAAATGGGAGACTGTGCCTGCGGTGCAAGCTTCTACTAAAGATTTTTCCATTTTAGAAATTTATGAGGCGTTAAAAGAAGGAAAAAGAGAAGGATTGGTGTTTCGAGTGAGCACCACCGGGTATGGCGGACCAGTTATACTCTTAGTGGGAATTTCTGAGGAAGGGAAGCTCACGGGGATGGAAGTATTAGAACACCAAGAAACCCCGGGACTGGGCTCTAATATTGAAAGTACTGACTTTCTATCTCAATTTCTTGGTAAATCCTTAACCGACTCCTTTGAAATTAACAAAGATATTAAAGCCATAAGCGGGGCTACTATTTCCACTCGAGCTATAGTCCGGGCTTGCCAGGGTTTAGCAAGCTATTGGGAGGAGATAGGAAAACCATGAAAGAATTCTGGAGTTGTTTTAAAAATGGTATTATAGGAGAAAACCCGGTTTTGCGCTTGATGATTGGTTTGTGTTCGGTATTAGCGGTGTCAGTGAGGTTAGAAAACTGTCTCTATATGGGAGCAGCAGTTATTTTTGTTTTAACTGGTTCTAACATGGTAATATCGGCGATAAGGAATTTTGTCCCCAATGAAGTTCGTATTCCCATATTCATTGTAGTGATTTCTACTTTTACTACCATTGTAGATTTGGTGATGAAAGCTTATCTTCCTGCTCTTTCTGAAGCCTTGGGAGTTTTCATCCCTCTGATTGTAGTTAATTGTATTATTATGGCTCGAGCAGAAGCTTTTGCTTCTCGAAAACCAGTGCTGCTCACAATGGCTGATTCTCTGGGGATGGGAGTAGGCTACACTCTAGTAATCACAGCCATTGGTATAATAAGAGAACTTTTTGGTTACGGACAAATTTTTTACCACCAGATATTTCCTTCTTCTTACCAAGGGATGATGATAATGATTCTTCCTCCTGGAGCTTTTCTCCTTATTGGCCTTTGCATTGCTATACTAAATCACTTTTATCGGAGGAATAACCTATGAATGCTATGGACCTTTTCAAAATTTTTATCAGTGCTGCTTTTGTGGATAATATTATTTTGGCTCGCTACATTGGGTTGTGTCCCTATATCGGAATGTCTTCTAATGTAGCAAACTCTTTAGGGATGGGGATGGCAGTTACTTTTGTCATGGTTTTAGCTTCTATAGCTACCTGGGTTTTGTGGAACTTTATTTTTGTTCCTTTAGGGTTGGAATATCTCCAGATTATGGTGTTTATTCTGGTAATTGCCGTTTTAGTGCAATTGTTGGAAGCAATCCTCAAGAAAATGGTGCCTAACTTATACCAGGCTATGGGCATATACCTTCCTCTCATCACTACTAATTGTGCTATTTTGGCGGTTACCTTTTTTGGAGTAGATTATCATTATAACCTTATTCAGGTGGTAGTCTATAGTATAGGGGTGTCTTTGGGGTTTACGATAGCTCTGTTACTTCTGGCTGGAATCAGGGAAAAATTGAGATTTTCTAAAGTCCCTCAATTTTACCAGGGTTATCCTATGGTATTTATCTCTACCTGTCTTTTAGCTATTGCCTTTATGGGTTTTAAGGGTCTAGTGAAATAGGAGAAAGATATGAACATTCTAATGCCTACTATTCTTATTGGAGTTTTAGGTTTGGTTTTTGGAGTGATGTTGGCTTGGTTTTCTCAAAAATTTGCAGTAGAAACTAACCCTTTAGTGCAAAAAGCGGAAAAGATTCTTCCTGGAGCTAATTGTGGAGCTTGTGGTTTTCCAGGATGTTCTGCTTTAGCAGAGAAAATTGCTGCTGGAGAGGCTCCTCCTGATGCTTGTCCGGTAGGAGGGCCAAAGGTGTGGAATGAGCTATCTTCTTTATTAGGAAAAGAAATTGACTCTAACCGGGAGGCACAGAAAGCTATTCTCCTTTGTCAAGGGGAGAAAGAAGTGGCAGGAGAGGTAGCAACCTACCAGGGAGTAAAAGATTGCAGAGCTGCTCATCTTTTGGGCAATTCCTTTAAAGTCTGCCGCTATGGATGCCTGGGTTTCGGAAATTGCGTGAAAGTTTGCCCTTTTGAGGCTATGATTTTAGATGAAGAAAAAGGATTACCTGTGATTCTCTGGGAGAAATGTACTGGTTGCGGAAAATGCGTGGAAGAGTGTCCTCGCTCTATAATTGCTCTTCTTCCTGCCCGGGAACAAGTGGTAGAAGCTTGTGTTTCTTTAGCTTCCCCTCGGGAGACCAGGCAATCCTGTAAAAAGGGATGTATAAAATGCAGTATATGTGTGAAATCCTGCCCGGAGGGAGCTATGACTCTCGAGGGAGGAAGGATAAAGATAGACCGGGATAAGTGTAATTTGTGTGGAATTTGTATAGAGAAATGTCCTACTAAGTGTTTGGTATGGGTAGAGAAAAAGCCCTCTTTAGAAGAAAAAGAGGTAGGAGTGAGGGTGGGAGGATAAACTGGCTGTGCTTTTAGGGATAGATGTAGGAACCACTAATACTAAGTTACGGGTTTATGACCAGGATGGAGAAATAAAGGGGGAGGAAAGTTTTCCTACCCCTTTATTTCCTGATGAAGAAGGAGAACTTTACGATCCGCAGGAGATTTTACGAGAGATTCTCCGGGCTATAAATCGATTTCCCGGGGAAGTGAAACAAGAAATTGTAGCTCTCAGTGTATCCAGCTATGCGGAGGTACTGGTTAAAGTAGGTGAGAATGGAGAACCACTGGGAGGAAGTATACCCTGGTATGACAATCGCGCCGAAAAGTATTTTGAAGATGTAGAGTTAGACAGGGAAGAAGTTTATCGAATTAGTGGCCTTTATCCTTATCATATTTATTCTTTTTATAAATTGCTCTGGCACCGGGAAAGAGAAAAAGAAACTTTTGAGAAAACGAAATTCTGGACCTCTATGTCTGGTTTTATTCTCTTCTACTTTAGCGGAGTTCCTTCTTTTGATTATTCTTTGGCTTCTCGTACTATGCTTTTCCGCCAAAGAGAGAGGTGCTGGTGGGAGGAAATGTTAGAGCGAGTGGGATTATCAGTGAAAAATATGGCACCTCTTTATCCCTCTGGGAGAGTTTTAGGAACAGTAAGAGAGAAGGTAGCAAGAGAGTGTGGTTTATCCCCTGATACGCTGGTAATAACCGGAGGGCATGACCATCTCTGTGCTGCTCTTTCAGTGGGAGTATACAAAGAAGGGAGAGCTTTAATCTCTACCGGAACTACTGAATCTTTGACCATGGCACTGGAAAGTTTGCCTTCTCTCTCCATAGAGGGGGAAGAAAAGCCTTTTTCTTGGGGGCATCATGTAGCTTATCCTTATTATTATGCTATGAATGGGATTTATAGTGGAGGCTATAGTGTTGATTGGGCACTAAAATTGTTAAAAGAAGACTATAGTTTTCTGGAAAATTGCTCTTTTTCTCTCTCTTCCGGTGTTCCTCTTTTTTTTCCTTATCTTTTAGGAGGAGATTATGAGGGAGCAAGGGGAGCATTTTTTAACCTCACGGGAAACACAGGAAGAGAAGAGTTAATCCTGGGTCTTCTTTTAGGTCTGTGTTTTGAATATCGAAATATCTGGGAGAAAATGGAGGAGAAGTTAGGATTTAAGGTAAAAGAAGCGGTTAATGTGGGAGGGGGAACTCAAAATAAGATATGGATGAAGTTAAAATCTGTTACTCTGGGCAAAAATATCTTTGTTCCCCGGGATAGAGAAGGAAGTTGCCGGGGGGCTGCTCTTCTGGCTGGTTTAGGTGCTGGAGTTTATAAAGATTTTGAGGAGGCATTCCAAAAAACCTTCCGGGTTAAGGAAATGTTTAAGCCTCAAGAGGAGAGTCAAAAAAGTTTAGAGAAGTGGTTTAGAACTTATGTGGAGGTAGAGAAAGATTTGAGGATAATTAATAAAAAGTTAGGGGTTCTCTATGGCAGAGAATAGAGTAGGGGTAGTGGGAATAGTGGTTACCAATCGAGAAAAACAAGCTGAACAGGTGAACGAAATTCTGGGGGAGTTTGGAGAGCTAATCGTAGGGAGAATGGGTATCCCTTATCGAGAGAGAAACATTTCGGTAATTGCTTTAATTGTAGATGGTAGCACAGACGAGCTGGGGGCTTTAACTGGTAGATTGGGCAACATTCCGGGAGTAAAAGTAAAGTCAGCTCTGGTTTCTTTTTCTTAATTTCGAGAAAGAAGTCTCTTCTCGTTTTTCCTGGAAATGAAGAAAGCTACAAGGGGCAAAAAAGAAAGGGAAAAGAAGGCAAGTAGAAAGTTATTGTGAAAAGAAGAAAGAGAAAAGGCAAAAAGATTAGGACCTACTATACCTCCTAAATTGAAGGCTACTTCTAGCCATCCTAAAGCTTCTCCCTGTCTCTTTGGGGGAACGAAAGAACGAAGAGAAAGAATAGTCCCGATGTAAAAGAAAGCCCAGCTAATGCTCAAAATACATTGAGGAAGAAGGATTAATACTCCTTGATGAAAAAAAGGAGCAATGAGAAAAGGAATAATAGTTAGCAAAAGCCCGAAACGGGCAGACCGAAAAGCCATCAGATCTGACCGGGAGCTTACTTTCCCACTTAAAGGGAAGAAAAGTAATTGGGCTAAATTAGAGATAGCAATGACCGAGCCAATGAGAGCAGTAGTTTGCCCCATATTTTTCCAGAAAAGGGGCAAGAAATAAGAAAGTCCATTTACTGCGGTAGAGCGAAGAAAGATGGAAAGATAGAAAGGCACAACTCCTTTTTGCCAAAACCAGTGTTCAGTAGGATTTTTATCTTGAGGCAAGGGGGTAGCTGCTTCGGTTTCTTCCCGGAGATAGAAAGTAAGAAAAAAAACCAGAATAACAGCTAAACTTCCTAAATAGAAACTGAAGTTAGGGTGGAGGTCTCCTAAAATTCCGCTCAAAAGACAACCTGAAGAGTAACCTGCTGCTCGAGCGACATTGATGGCTGATATTTCTTTGCTTCTTCTTTCTTCCTCTTCTATCTTGACTGTCAACTCATTAAGTATTAAAGCCTGGGCTACCGTGAAAAATCCAAAGAAAAACCGTACTATTACTAAACTTAAGAGATGCTTCATCAGGGGAGTAAGCAAGCAAAAAAGAGCCTGTCCGGAAAGGCTGACTAAAAGAGCTATTTTTCTCTTGCCAAATTTGTCTACTAATTTTCCCCATAAAGGGCCACCTATTAAAGATCCAGCGGTGAGAGCAGATATGGCTAAACCAATTTCCGGAGGTGAAAATCCCATGTCTGTGGCAAAGATAGAAAAGAGAACCGAAGTTAAGGCAAAAATAAAATTAGAAGCGGAAGCAATACTTAAGAATATAAAAAAGTTTGGGACGCTCCTTTTTTTGGGCCGGCTATATAATATTCTCAACTCTCTCGACCCCGTAAGTTTTTCTCTGGAAAAAAGAAGGAAAAAGGAGAAGAAGGATAACTACTCCTATAGAAAAGAGGCCAGCACTCTGAAGCACCAAGATTACCTCTCTACCCAGTAAAGAAGAGTAGAGAAGATGTAAAAAATGTCCAAAAGCCCATGATAGGCCCATGGCTACCGAAGAGGCAAGAGCACGATGCTGAGGAAGCAAATCTTGAGCTTCACAAACATTGGTGCTCATACTCAAAAAAGAGCAAAAATCGGCTAAGAGATAAAAAATGGCCAAAAAAGTTATTTCTTCCACCCAGGTGAAAGTTAAAATGCAAATACCTAATCCTCCAAAAGAGATTAGATTTACCAATCGATTATTGAACTGTATTCTAATTCTGCTTCCTACTAAGTTAGCTAAAAGCCCGGACATTACTCCTGCGGAGAGTAATGTTCCCCCTACTACTAAGCTATATCCTTGTAAGCTCAGGTAGATAGGAACAAAGGTATGGAAAATATCGGTGAAAAAAGTGCGGACACTCACCATTATCCAAATAGGTAACAAAGGAGGAAAAAGTCGAAGGGAGAATTTCTCTGGAGGACTAAAGGAAGGTATATGGTAATCCCTTTTTCTAAGGAATAAAACAGTCCAGCATGCCCAAAGTCCTAAAGTTAGCAGTGCTATTCCAGAAGCACCTGCCTTGCTTACCAGCAAAGTAATGAAAATAGGGCCTAGAGCGCCTCCGACAATGCCTCCAGAAACAAAGAAAGTTACTCCTTGAGGTCCAAGCTCACCAGAGAGAGCTGCTCCTAAGGGATGGAAAGAAGCATTGGCTAAAAAAGCTACTATAAGGATAAAGAAAAGCGTATAAATATGAGAAGAAAAAGGGATAAAGAGCCAGGGTAACATTAAACAGGAAAGGGAAATATAGAACTGTATCTCCGGTTTCTGAAATAAAAGTCGGGTAGCGAAGAAAAGCTGGCTAAGAGAACCCAGAAGAGAGAGGGTGGCAATGAACATGGCTATGGTTCGAGAATCTACTTTGTATAACTCTATAAAATAAGGACTAAGCGGTGAGGGAAAAGAAGCAAAGAAATCAGCTAAGAAATGAAAAAGAAAAAGCGCCAAATTTTATTTTTCCTCTCTGGTGTTAGTTATTTATTCCTATGAACCTGATAAATTTACACAATTTTATCACGGTAAAAATTAAACTCAAGATATTGAGCTGCCTCAGTTACAATTAAAGCTAAATTGTTATTTCTTTAAAAGGATGTTCCCAAGAGGGTTACAAGTGAGGTATCTCTTGCAAACACAAAAAGAGATTATTTATGAGATAAGTAAAGGACATAAGAAGCTATCCAAAAAAGATAGAAACTTTTTAATCTGATAACCATTACTGGTTACAATCGTGATTATGTTGATAATTACTATTTTGATAAATTTTCTTGTCTTCTATACTCCGATAGAGCCCGGTTTTTCTTGACAAGGAGCTGGTGCAGTGATAATTTTATGGCAAGTTTTAACCAAAAAATAGCGAAAGGGGGATTTTAGATTGAGACGATTAATTAGTTTATCCACAGTTCTTCTTTTAGTTTTGAGCTTTTCCGGGGTAGTTCTAGCTCAAGAAACAGTGAAAATTGGAGCTAACCTGGAAATTACTGGAGGAGTAGCAGCTTATGGGCAGATGATCTGGGAAGGAGTAAATGTTGCTAAAGAAGTAGTAGGAGATGAAGTTCTGGGGAAAAAGGTAGAGCTGGTTTTAGTAGATAATAAGAGTGACCGGGTAGAGTCAGCTAATGCTGCCACTCGCCTGATAGATTACGAAAAAGTGGTAGTTATGGTTGGCCCGGCAATAAGTGGTAGTATGTTAGCGGTAGGCCCAATATGTGAAGAAAAACAGGTTCCGGTTATTTCTGCCAGTGCTACCAGTCCTCTGGTCACTCAAGGGAAAAAATTTGTATTCCGGGCTTGTTTCCGGGATGATGACCAGGCTAAAGCGGCTGCTCAATTTGCTCGCAGTGAGCTTCAAGCCCAAACTGCGGCCATTTTATCTGATATCGCTCAAGACTATTGTGTAGCTCTGGGCAACTTCTTTAAGGATGCTTTTATAGAAAGAGGAGGGCAAGTGGTAAGCGAGCAAAATTGTAGAAGTGGAGACCAGGACTTTTCTGCTCAGCTTACTACCATTATAAACGCTAATCCTGATGTCATTTATGTTCCCAATTACTACACTGAAACTGCTCTGATTTGTCAGCAGGCCCGGGATTTAGGTTATGAAGGGATGATTTTAGGGGCTGATGGAGCAGACGCACCGGAATTGGTTAGCATCGGTGGAGATTCAGTAGAGGGGGTTTATTTCACTGCTCATGCTGACACTACTCAGGCGATAACTGAAATAGGACAGAAGTTCTTTGATTTGTACCGGGAAAAACATGGTAGAGAACCCAGCGCTTTTGAAGCTTTGGGTGGTGATTGCTATGTTATTATTTTAGATGCCATTAAAAGAGCGGGAGAATTAGACCCGGTTAAAATACGTGATGCTATGGAAGATACTGAAAATCTGGAAGTTATAACTGGAGTGGCTACTATTGTAGATGGAGACAACAAGAAACCTATAGTGGTAAAAAGAGTGGAAAATGGTAACTTCAATTTTGTGACTACTATTGAATATTGAATTGGCAGCACCAGGCAACCGGGAAAGTTGCCTGGTGCTGTATAAACTAATGCGATGACCTGGGTTTCCTTTTTTCAGCAAATAATGAATGGAGTTTCCTTAGGGAGTTTATATGCTCTTTTAGCCATTGGTTATACTCTGGTTTATGGCATTTTGGGATTTATAAACTTTGCTCATGGCGATGTATTCATGCTGGGAGCTTATTTTTCTTTTTTTATGATAGGGGTTTTTCTTCTCCCCTGGTGGTTGGGAGTGATAATAGGGGTAGCTCTGTGTGCTATAGTGGGAATGAGCATTGAACGGGTAGCTTATCGACCGCTACGCAATGCTCCTCGTATTTCTGCTCTTATAACTGCAGTGGGAGTTTCTTTCTTTATTGAAAATCTGGGTCTAGTAACTGTTGGTGCTCGTCCTAAAGGTTTTCCTCGTCCGGAGCTTATGAAAAATGTTTATATTTTAGCTGGTGCTCGTATTCAGGGAGTAACTTTCTGGGTGCCTATCATCAGTATTTTAGTTCTTCTTGTTTTACTTTATCTAGTTTACCGAACTAAAATGGGAATGGCTATGCGAGCTGTATCTAAGGATATGGAAACCACTCGTCTTATGGGAGTAGATGTAGATAGGATAATTCTTTATACTTTTGCTTTAGGTTCGGCATTAGCCGGGATTGGTGGAGTACTTTGGGCTTGTAAATACCCCCAGATTAATCCTTTAATGGGCACATTCCCGGGCTGGAAAGCTTTTACTGCAGCGGTAGTAGGAGGGATTGGTAATGTAGTAGGGGCTATGATAGGTGGTTTTATAATTGGATTGGTAGAAATTATGATTGTGGCCTTTTTCCCTGGTTTGTCTGGCTATCGAGACGCCTTTGTTTTCAGCATATTAATCATATTTTTGTTGGTAAAGCCCAGTGGAATTCTGGGTGAATCCCTGAAAGAAAAAGTATAGAGATGGGAAAAGAAGAAAAAAGAGACTTAATTTTAACTTTACTTCTCTTTGCAGTCTTGATGTGGGGAGTAAGTTTAGCGGGAAGGTATCTAAATACTTATTTAATCCGCATTTTGAATACCGCCTGTATTTACGTAGTAGCAGCAGTAGCCTATAATTTAATTAATGGAATTACCGGGCAGTTTTCCTTGGGGCCCAATGGTTTTATGGCTATTGGCGGTTATACTGTAGCTATTTTGATGCTTCCTCTGGTGCAAAAACAACAGGTTTATTTCTTGCAGCCTCTCATCTGGCCTTTTAATTCTTTTTCTTTTCCTTCTTCTCTTTTTATTCTGGCTCTCTTTTTAGGAGGAGTAGCTGCCGCTCTTGCTGCTTTATTAATTGGTATTCCTACTCTCCGTTTGCGAGGTGATTACTTGGCTATTGCTACTTTTGGTTTTGGAGAGATCATTAATGTTCTGGCCAATAATTTTATTCCTTTGACTAACGGAGCTTTAGGAATCAAAGGAATACCGGAATACACTAATCTGTGGTGGACGGTTAACTGGGCTTTCTGGTCGGTATTTATGATTAAGGGTCTTGCGAATTCCAGTTTTGGTCGAGCTTTAAAAGCTATCAGGGAAAATGAAGTAGCAGCAGAAGCTATGGGAGTTAACCTTTTCCGCCATAAGCTTCTGTCTTTTGTATTAAGCGGATTTTTTGCCGGCGTGGCAGGAGGGTTATTTGTAACTTTAATCAGCACTGTTTCTCCCTCTCTTTTTACTTTTACTATGACTTTCAATTTATTAATTATCATTGTTCTGGGGGGATTGGGTAGCATTACGGGGTCAGTAATTACTGCTTTTATTTTTGCCTTCTTGCAAGAAATTTTACGGGTAGTGGAAGCTCCCATCACTATCGGAGCATGGACTTTTCCTGGAATACCAGGAATGAGAATGGTCGTGTTTTCTGTTCTTTTAGTAGTCATGATGATTTTTTATCGACAGGGATTATTTGGTAATAAAGAAATTTCCTGGCAGCTTATTATTGACTGGATAAGAGGAAGAAATGAAAGTGGAAAATAAAGAGCCCCTTCTTTCTTTGGAAGATCTTACTATAGCTTTTGGCGGGCTGGTAGCAGTTAGTGACTTTTCTTTGCAACTTTTCCCTGGAGACCTGGTGGGTTTAATTGGACCTAATGGAGCAGGTAAGACTACGGTATTTAACTTGATTACCGGTCAATATCGTCCTACGAAAGGACGGATAATTTTCCAGGGAAAAGATATTACCGGGTTTTCTCCCGATGTGGTTACCACTGTTGGTATTGCTCGTACTTTTCAGAACATTCGTCTCTTTGGAAATTTAACCGTTTTGGAAAATGTTCTGGTTTCTTTTCATGTTCGCTTGCAGAGCTCTTTTTTAGCTCCTATGTTCAGTCTCCCTTCTTATTGGAGAGAAGAAAGAGCCATAAGAGAAGAGGCTTATGAGCTTCTTAAGGCAGTGGGATTAGCAGATGCAACAAAAGAAGAAGCCCAGTCCTTACCCTATGGGGAGCAAAGGCGTTTAGAGATTGCCCGAGCTTTAGCTACTCATCCTTCTCTTTTACTTTTAGATGAGCCAGCAGCGGGAATGAATCCTCAAGAAACTCAAGAACTGATGAGATTTATCCAGAAAATACGAGACGACTTTAATCTTTCCATATTTCTGATCGAACATGACATGAAGGTAGTGATGGGAATTTGTGAGCGGATAGCAGTAATGGATTTTGGAATGAAAATAGCTGAAGGTACACCAGAAGAGATAAGAAATAACCCACGGGTTATCGAGGCTTATCTGGGGGTAGAGAATTGATGGAGGAAGACTTAATACTTAAGACCGAAGATCTTCATGTGTTTTATGGTGGTATTCATGCTCTCAAAGGGATTAATATTAAGGTTCCGGTAGGGAAAATTGTAGCTTTGGTGGGAGCAAATGGAGCAGGTAAAAGCACGACTTTAAGAACTATATCGGGTCTCGTGAGAGCTCGGCAGGGTAGCATAGAGTTCCTGAATAGAGATATTACTCGAGAAGCTTCTCATCATATTGTGGAAATGGGACTGGCTATGGCTCCGGAAGGGAGGAGAATTTTTCCTAATCTTACTGTCTGGGAAAATCTGCTTCTGGGAAGTTACACCCGGCTAGATAGAGAGGAAATTAAAAAAGATTTAGATTGGGTTTTCCAAATCTTTCCCCGTTTGAAGGAGAGGGTAAGACAAAAAGGAGGTACTTTAAGCGGAGGAGAGCAACAAATGCTTGCGGTAGCGAGAGCCTTAATGTCTCGGCCTCATCTTTTGATGATGGATGAGCCTTCGCTGGGGTTAGCTCCACTTCTCGTGAAAGAAATTTTTAATATTGTTCAGGAAATTAACCGTAATGGAACCACTATTCTGCTAATAGAACAGAATGCTAAAGCTGCTTTGCAGGTGGCTGATTATGCCTATGTTCTGGAAACCGGGTCTGTGGTTCTCGAGGGAATGGGTAAAGAACTTCTGGAAAATGAGAAAGTACGTAAAGCCTATCTCGGGGAGGAATAAAATATGGCCACAGGAAGAGAAGAATATCGAGATAAAGGAATCCAGGAAGTTTACGATACCCCTTATGAAAAGAAATTAAAAAAATGGTTCTGGATAAAAGATAAAAGAATAAAGGGACGCTACCTTCACCCGAGGGAGGAAAGCAAAATAATGGATGAGTTAGTGTGTCTGCGATGCGGTAAAAAATGCCGAGGTGAGTGCCAATAGTAAAGCAAACCTTAGAAAGGCCTGATTTTTCCTCAGAGAATACCTTTTATTTTTTCTGCCAGTGCTTCAGCAAATTGCCGATTTGCGTTAGCTTCCCAGTGAATGCCATCTATATCGCTGGTTTTAACTACTTCGCCAGCATCAAAAAAGTGGCATTGGTTAAGCTGGGCAAAATAAGAATAGAAACGAGCTAAATTCCTGGATTTTTCTACTCCCTCTCCAAATTCCTCCTGCCATATTGTAAGTCTCCCTAAAGGTGGAGGAGCAATAAGAAGAACCAGAGGAGGATTTCCACCTCTTCCGGCACTACTTCTTTTTACTACTTCTACCAGAGTGCTGGCGCTTTGAGCAATCTCAAAGGCAGAAACATGAAAGCGAGATTTTAAATCATTGGTTCCCAGCATTATAACTACCAAATCCAGAGGTCGGTGAGATTCTAATAATATTGGTAAATGTCTTCTTCCATTTTTATCTCCTTCAATGGGGTCATCCCAGATGGTAGTGCGTCCACCTAGTCCTTCTTCTATTATCCAATAGTTTTCTCCTAAATTCTTTTGCAGTAGAGTGGTCCAGCGAGAACTCACTGGATGGCGACCCCCGGTTTCAGGATCAGCACCCCAGGTCAGGGAATCTCCAAAACAGAGTATGCGTTTTGCCCCTTCTTTTTCCATTTTTTCACCTCTTAGCTTGGTGTTATTTTCTTTTATAAAATGGTGTTATAGTTAACCGTAAAATTCATAATAATATTTTTCTATTTAATGCTCCATCTTCTCAAGAGATAATCATGCGACAATCCTTACTAAACCGTCGTTGCGAACCTCGTGTGCTCGCCTGGCATGGCAATCTCTCCTTTTCAGAGAGAAATTATAACAGGTTTTGCAAGATACTATAATTAATTTTCTGTTAAGGTCGTGAAACTACGAGCAATGGTTTGAAAAGTGTTTAAATAATCATTGAATCGATCTTCTTTAGTTAGACAAATTATACGGAAAAAATTGCCCCCCTGGGAGAAAAGATAGAGAATAGCCTGGAAGGGTTCTTGAGGGTCGGAAGGTCCTATCGAAGCTAGAAAACTATAAGTGAACCAGTAACTGGGAGCTCCATTTATAGACTCTTCCCCTTGGGAAATTATTTTCACTCCGGGAAATTGACTTACTTCTTCCTTCACTTTTTCAAAGAAATCTTCCAGTGAAGAATAATTATAATACTCCAAAGTAACCTCGACCTGGGCTTCCGAGTCTTGGCCTAACATCATAAGGTAGGGATTGAGGGTAGAAGGAGAATTATTGACCTCCCAATCAGGGGGAAAAGTGAGGGAAAATCCTGCTGAAGAGGTATAAGTATAGGTCGCTGAATTTTCTTGAGTAAAATATACAAAATATACGAAAAGAAAACCTATAATTAATATGCTCAAAGCTAAGATAAAGTAAATCCTCTTCACTTTTTCCTCCTCGATAACTTTTCACTATTATATCATCTTGCTATCAGGAATCCGAACTATTTAAGGACAAAAACATTTAGATACCTGATAAAGGATTTCAGGCATGACGGAGGGGAAGCTCTTGAATTATCCCTTCTTTTCTTCTCCCTTTAAGGGTTAGGGTGAAGGTGATTTCCCTTCTGTCATTTTATAAGGCCAATTACATTGTGTTAAAAACTCGGGATCGCCACGCACGGTAAGATACGCCGTGCTCGCGATGACGG
>DAOSVE010000160.1:0-1991 GCA_035593465.1 Candidatus Atribacteria bacterium
CTCCAATTGCCTGTTGATTTTTCTTTGTCAAATACAATCTTCCACCATCTTGAAATACCCCTTTTATTTCCTGGTAGAGCTCAGAAAAAAAGGGGTAGATTTTGCGTGGCTTTCCCATCACCAACTTAGCCCGGGGATGA
This sequence comes from Candidatus Atribacteria bacterium, assembly GCA_035593465.1. Classification (GTDB taxonomy): domain Bacteria; phylum Atribacterota; class Atribacteria; order Atribacterales; family Caldatribacteriaceae; genus Sordicultor. The sequence goes on from DAOSVE010000160.1 coordinate 141, forward strand.
ATTTCTTCTAAACTCAAGTTTAGACCAGAATAGTGCATATCAAAAATTATAACTTCATCCGCTCCGCCCTCTATTGCTCCTTCTACCGCTCCCCCTACATCAGAAATAAGATAATTTCTTGCCTCCTGATAGAGGGGAGCACCAGGTTTAGCTTGCTGCTCGTTACTCACTACTCCTGAAGCTCCTTCTAAATCAGAAATTAAAAGAATTTTCACGAGAATAACCTCCTTAGTAAATTAATCTTCTGCCAAAACCCCAAAAAAGGCTTCGATGATGAAGAAACTAGAAGCTGCTCCCGGGTCAATATGGCCTATGCTTCTCTCTCCTAAACGACTGGAGCGACCACGCTTAGAGATTAAATCTTTAGTAGATTCCATACCTTCCCGCGCTCCTTCAATTGCCTCTTGGAGCATCTCTTTCAGGGATTTACCTTCTTCATAGGCTTTCCGCAAAGCTAAAAAAGAGGGATAAATGGTATCGTACATAGTTTTATCTCCTAACTCTACCTGTCCCCTTCTTTTTATCCCTCCAGCAAAAGCCTCCCACATCTGGACTAAATCAGCAGGGGCAAGCTCTTCTTTTCCCAGTACTGCCTTTCCAGCATCCATAAAAGCAGTACCATAGAGAGGTCCCATAGCTGCACCCCCGGAGAGAACGATAGATTTACCTACCGTTTGTAAAAGCTCACCGATATCTCTTTTCTCTTCGGGGAATTTATCTACCACCTCTTGAATCTTATGGAAAGCATTGCAAACACTCTCTCCATGGTCAGAATCACCAATGGGGGAATCTAAGTCATTCAAATATTGGCGATGTTTTTCCAGATTCTCCCCAATGCGGCTGAAAGCCTTTTTTACTTTCTCAAAAGGTATACTAGACATAGCTTTCTCCTTTAGTGTTGGATGAGGTGTACCCCATCACAGGGAGCATCTATCAATCTTTTTAGTTCTTCATCCATCTTAGTTAAGGTTACTGAAAAACCTCCCATCTCTAAAGAAGTAAAGAACTCTCCTACATAGGTACGGTGAATTTTTATCCCATAGTCGGAGAGGATTTGGGCTACTTTACGGAAGCAGATATACATCTCTAAAAGAGAGGTAGAACCTAAACCATTGATTAAAACGGTAACTTCATCTCCTCTTTGGAAGGGAAGGTCTTCTAAAACCTGGTGGGTGAGAAGCTCGGTTACTTCATCGGCACTCATCATTTTGGTTCTTTTAATCCCTGGCTCGCCATGATGTCCCACTCCGATTTCCATTTCCTCTTCTCCAATCTGAAAAGAAGGTTTTCCAGTAGTGGGTAAGATACAAGGAGTATGAGCTACCCCCATACTACGAGTGTTAAACACTGCTCTTTCTCCTACTTCTTTAATCTTTTTCAAATCTGCTCCTTCTTCAGCCAAAGCACCGGCTACTTTCCAGAGTATTATCTCTCCGGCTACTCCTCGCCGATTATCCATTCTCTCTTTGGGAGAAGACGCTACATCATCATTAACTATAACACTTTCTACTTCTATTCCTTCTGATTGGGCTAACTCTTGAGCCATACCAAAGTTCATCACATCTCCCGAATAATTTCCCAAACATAGAAGCACTCCTTTTCCGGCATCGGTAGCTTTAATAGCTTCATACACTCTCTGCACTGGAGGAGCAGCAAAAATATCTCCTACAGCTACCGCGTCTACTAAACCCCTTCCAATATAGCCGATAAAAGCCGGCTTATGTCCTGAGCCACCTCCAGTAACTATTCCTACTTTCCCCGCAACTGGAGCGTCTTTTCTTACCAAAACTCTTTCGGTTTCTAATCTCTTTACTTTATTCTGGTTAGCTATTACAAAACCTTCTAACATCT
>DAOSVE010000031.1:0-15633 GCA_035593465.1 Candidatus Atribacteria bacterium
CCTGCAATGAAAAGGCCAAAGAAGAAGGGATGCTATGCTGGCTATACGACGAAGACAGGTGGCCATCGGGTTTTGCTGGTGGATACGTTACAAAAGATAACCGATACAGAGAGCACTTTTTGGTTTTTACTCCTTTTCCATATGAAAATATGGAGGAAGAAATATCACATTTACTTCCGGAAGGAAAAACGGTTAAAGGTAAAAATAGGAAATTGCTGGCCAAGTACGAAGTGGTTTTAGAAAATGGTTATTTAGTTTATTACCAGAGGTTAAAAGAAGAAACAGGAAAAGAAGGAAAAATCTGGTATGCCTATTCAGAAATATCGGCAGATGACCCCTGGTTCAATAATCAAGCCTATGTTGATACACTCAATCGGAAAGCAATTGAAAAGTTCATCGAGATAACTCACCAAAGGTATTATGAAATATTAGGTGAAGACTTTGGTAAATCTATCCCGGCTATCTTTACTGATGAGCCCCAATTTGTGAGGAAAGACTGTCTGAGCTTTTCTGAAGAAGAAAGAGAAGTGATTCTTCCTTTCACCGATGATTTAGAAGAAAGTTATTATAAGGTGTATCATCAAAGTTTATTAGATCACCTGCCAGAATTGATCTGGGAGTTGCCAGACAATAAAGCTTCTCTCGTTAGATATCGCTATCATGACCATGTGACAGAAAGATTTGTTCAGGCTTTTGCTGATACTATCGGAGAATGGTGCGAAAAACATAAGATTATGTTAACCGGCCATATGATGGAAGAACCCACTTTGGAATCGCAAACTGCAGCTATAGGGGAAGCTATGAGGCCACTCAGGTCTTTCGGGCTGCCTGGAATTGATATGCTGTGTGATCGGAGAGAATTCTCCACTGCCAAACAAGCTCAAAGCGTAACCCATCAATACGGTAGAGAAGGAGTTTTAAGCGAGATATATGGAGTTACCAACTGGGATTTTGACTTTAGGGGCTACAAACTGGCAGGTGACTGGCAAGCTGCGCTGGGAGTTACTGTTAGAGTTCACCACCTCACTTGGGTATCAATGGAGGGAGAAGCAAAGAGAGATTATCCCCCCAGTATTGGATATCAAGTTCCCTGGTATAAGGAGTATTCTCTGATTGAAGATCATTTCAGCCGTTTGAATACGGTCCTGAGCCGGGGAAAACCCGATGTTAAGGTGGGAGTTATTCATCCTATCGAATCTTACTGGATTCATTGGGGGCCGAAAGATAAAACCTTACTTAAAAGAGCAGAATTAGAAACCAACTTTAAAAATATCATAGAGTGGCTTTTGTTCGGGCTTATTGATTTTGATTTTATATCCGAGTCATTGCTGCCTTCGTTATCAGAAGTTCAGGAAAACAATCGTTTTGAAGTTGGGGAAATGTCTTATGAGGTGATAATTGTTCCCTGTTGCGAAACTCTTCGCTCCACTACCTTAGAGAGATTAGAGGCTTTCCAGAAAGCTGGTGGTGAGGTTATATTTTTAGGCGAGCCCCCGACACTGGTAGATGGTGTTCCCTCAGATAGGGCAAAAAAATTAGCGGATAAGTCCTCCATTATTCCTTTTTCCAGAAGTAAATTGGAAGAGAAACTCAATAAATATCGTGATATAGAAATATGGAAAGAAGACGGCACTCCTTCCGATAATTTATTTTATCAAATGAGAAAAGAAGAAGAAAAAAAATGGTTGTTTATTTCTCATGTTCATAAAATGAAAAATCCTGATATTGCAGAGTTAGAAAAAATAAAAATGAGGATAAGAGGGGAATGGAATCCTGAAATCTATGACACCTTAACGGGTGAGGTAAAAGAGTGCGCTGCAGAAATTAAAGACGGAGGCACATTGATAAAACACGAATTTTATCCTCATGATAGTTTACTGCTGAAACTTGCACCAGGAATGCCTGAGAGAAAGGAAAGGCAAAATGATAGCTGTTCAAGTACGGGAGAGGTAAATTTGCTCGATCCTGTTTCTTTTTCTTTATCGGAGCCCAATGTTCTCTTACTGGATATGGCAGAGTACTCATTTGATAATGGAGATTGGCAACCACAAGAAGAAGTGCTCAGGATAGATAACAAATTTAGAGAAATTCTGAATTACCCTCTACGGATGAACAAAATAGCTCAGCCATGGACTAATAAAAAAGTAGAGCCATATGAACATGTACTGAGATTGAAATTCGTAGTTACCTCACGTATAGAAATAGAGGATCTTAAGTTAGCTCTTGAGAATCCAGAAAATACTAAAATATTTGTTAATGGAGAACATGTTGAATCTGAAATTACTGGCTGGTTTGTGGATAAAAGCATAAAAAAGGTCCCGATTCCAGCTCTCCCCATCGGGGATACGGAAATTGTACTGGAAATACCGTTTAATTCCCAAACCAATGTGGAATGGTGTTATCTACTGGGAGATTTTGGAGTAGAAGTCCATGGAAAACATGCTAAAATTGTAGAACCAGTAAAGGAGCTTACTTTTGGAAGTTGGACTGAAGAGGGGTTGCCCTTTTATGCTGGAAATGTAACCTATCATTGTCCGGTGGAGTGTGACGAAGGAGAATTAATAATCGAAGTGCCCCAATTTAGAGCTCCTCTACTATCAATATCTTTAGATGGAGAAGAAAAGGGGAAGGTGGCTTTTGCTCCTTATACGCTAAGTCTAGGTGGGGTAGAGAAGGGGAAACATTTAATAGACATTACCGCCTACGGAAATAGAGTAAATGCTTTTGGTGCTGTGCACAACTGTGACGATACTTATTTTTGGTTTGGCCCGAATGCCTGGAGAACTACCGGCAATCAATGGTCTTATGAATACAGACTCAAGCCAGTGGGGATTTTGGTTTCGCCGCGGGTATATATCAAAAAATAAGCTTAACGTAATCTAAAGCTGAAGTGCGCTAACTTTCTTTGCTGGTTTTAAGCAAAAAAATACCGGATAGTATTAAAACTTGGGGAAGGTGAGACAACGGAAGAAAATATTTGTTCTTCTGGAAATGTGAAATATAAAAAATTAAAGGAAAACCTTTTAGCGCTGGAGAGGGTAATAGTTGCTTTCTCTGGGGGAGTGGATTCTACTTTTCTTCTCTGGGTGAGTAAAGAAACTTTAGGAGAAAATACCTTAGGAGTCTTAGTAGATTTACCTTTTTTACCCCGCCGAGAGAGGGAAGAAGCGGAAAAAATTGCCCGGGATTTAAAACTTCCTCTTAAGGTCATAGAAATTTCGGGAGAAGATGAACCCCTCATCTGGCGCAACACTAAGGAACGCTGTTATTTCTGCAAAAAAAGGATGATGCAGGAATTATTGACCCTGGCACAAAAAGAAGGCTACGCTTCAGTAGTAGATGGAACTAATCAAGACGATAGGGGAGATTTCCGCCCCGGTTTTCGGGCTACCCAGGAATTAGAAATCAGGCATCCACTTTTAGAGGTAGGATTTACAAAATATGAGATCCGGGAAGCCTCTCGAAAGCTTCACCTTCCCACCTGGAATAAACCTTCATCTTCTTGTTTAGCTACTCGTATTCCTTATGGAGTGGAAATAACTCTCCCCCTTTTGTTTCAAATTGAAAAAGGAGAGGAACTCTTGCATAACTTAGGTTTTTCCCCCCTCCGATTGAGGCATCATGGAGAGGTGGCTCGTTTAGAGATATCGCCAGAACAGTTTCCCCTTCTTTTAGAAGAAGAGCTGAGACAAAAAGTAATTTCTGGTCTGCAAGCTCTGGGTTATACTTTTATTACTCTAGACTTAGAGGGATATCATTCTGGAAGTATGAACAGACTGGCAAATGATTAACTATGATATGTAGAGAAATAAAATTTGCTAACTTCTATAAAATAGTCAATATCTTCTCTGTTTATTCCATAATGAGTAACCAGACGAAACTCTCCTCGAGAAGGAGGGTTAATTTTTATGCTCTTTTCTTTTAGAAACTGGAGAAAATTTGACGGAGAAAAGTTTTCCCTATCCACGGTAAAAAATACCATATTAATATCCAGACGGTCTTCGGCCACTTTTATCCCCTCAAATTCCTTTAGTTTTTTAGCTAAGTAGCGGGCATTTTCATGATCTTCCGAGAGACGCCGGGGCATTTTCTCCAGTGCTATCAATCCTGCAGCGGCTAAATATCCTACTTGCCGCATACCTCCTCCTAAAAGTTTACGATTTTTGCGAGCTTTCTCGATAAAAGAGCGAGCCCCTACAAGTAGGGATCCTACTGGGGCACAGAGGCCTTTAGAAATACAGAACATCACCGAATCGCAATAAAGAGCAATTTCTGCTGGTTCTATTTTTAGAAAAGTAGCAGCATTAAAAATCCTCGCTCCATCTAAGTGTACGGGAATTTCTCTTTCTTGGGCAAATTGATAGACTTCCTGGAGGTTAGAAAGTGGAACTACTTTACCGGATGAGTGGGCATTTTCCATACAGATTAGCCCTGTTCGAGGATGATGAAGGTCTTCTTCTCGGTAGCGCTTTTCCAGGTCTTTTATATCTACTTTTCCCCATTCATCAGGAACAGGGCGGAGTCCCACCCGGGATATCACCGCTGGGGCTCCCACTTCATGCTCTAAAATGTGATTACTTTCAGGGATCAATACCTCATCCCCGCTCTGAGTATGCGTAAATATAGCCAGCTGATTACCGAAAGTTCCTGAAGGGACAAAAAGAGCCGCCTCTTTTCTCATTTTTTTTGCTGCTTCTTCTTGTAGAAGGTTTACAGTAGGGTCGTCACCGTAAACATCGTCTCCTACTTCTGCTTTTAGCATAGCTTCTAACATTTCTTCAGTAGGAAGAGTTACAGTATCGCTGCGGAGGTCAATCCATTTTTGAGAAGTGGTGACCGTTTTCATAGTTTATCTCCTGAGGTAATAACATTGAGACGGCAGATAGCCGCCTTTAAAATAGCTTCTAACATTTGATGATAGGAAATTCCGGCAAAGTTAGCCATTTTAGCTAAGTGTCCGTCCCAGCACCATCCAGGGTTGGGATTAACCTCCAATAGATGGGGACGGCCTTCTCCATCCAGTCGCCAATCAAACCGAGCATAGTCTCGACATTCTAAGCGCTCGAACAATTTAAGGGAGCTTTCCACAATTATCTTTTCCGTTTCTTCTGGTAGATCGCTGGGTAGAGACTTTACTTTACCGTAGGGAGAATCAGGTAACCACTTAGCTTCATAGCCACAAATGGGGGGAAGCCCCGGAGGAAGGGTACTGTAATCTTCCTCAGTGATGGGTAATATCTGATAAGACTCGGGAGGGTTACCAATAATCCCTAAGCTCAAATCTTTACCAGGAAGGAACTCTTCCACCAGGATGGGTTTATCATAACCAAACTTATTTCTTATTTCTGATACTGCTTCTACAAAATCGTCTAAGTTAGTGGCCACACTTTTCTGGGTTATGCCAAAACTGGAATCACCAAAGTTAGGTTTGAGGAGGACAGGAAAACTAAAGGGTAGCTTAAAAGTGAAATCTTCCGGTTTAATCAAGAAAGCACAAGGAACAGGAATATTCAGCTCTTTGGCTATTCCCCGAACTAAAGATTTATCATAGCAATAAGCTAAACATTGGGGGCCTGAACCGGTGTAAGGCAACCCCAGTATATCTAAAAGAGCAGGAACATGAAGTTCTTGTCGGGCATCATTGTTAAATCCCTCATCGCAAAGGTTGAAAACCAGGTCTACCTTCCCTCGCAGCTGAAGTAAATCGTGCAATAAAGTACGGTGCTGATCTAAATAGATAAAGTGGCAGTTTTTTAATTCTCCTAAAGCTGCTTTTAATTGGTTGACAGTATAAAGGTCGTCCTCATCAAAAACAGTCTGAGGCTTAAGAGGGTCAGGTTGATGAGGGTCGCCCAGTAATACTGCTACCTTTAAAGTGACACCTTTCATCCTTTTAAGACGTGTCCATTCTTTTTGAGCTTCGCCACTTAAGAAAATTCGTCTTTCCATCATTCCCAGGTCCTGATTCCGCTGAGAAGAAGGAGCATGTTCTCCGTGAGTGATAACGTGACTAAACCCGGACTTTTCTAGAAGAGATATTAATTCTTTAGCAGAATACAGTCTTTCGGCATAGAATTGGTCAGCTATTACTCCATTTTCAATGTGGGTAATTATTTCCCGGGAAATTAAACGCTGCCGGTCTTTTGATAAAGACCGTTCTCGCAATACAAATTGTTTTTTACCAATCCATTCCCAGGAGTGAGGTTGAAAATTTTCTCTCAGGTATTCACCATCAGCTACATCGATAAAGATTTTGCCTCCAGGTTTAAGCACTCTAAAAACCTCTGTCAGCACTTTCAAATCATCTTGAGTGCTCTCAAAGTATCCAAAACTATTTCCTAAAATCAATACCGCGTCAAAACTATCAGTAGGGTAGGGTAGCTTACGAGCATCTCCTTCTTTAAATTGGACACCTAATCCTTCCCTCCGGGCTTGGGTCCTGGCCTTCTGGATTAAGTAGTGAGAACGGTCTAACCCTTTTACCCGGCTAAATCCCCGTCGAGCTAATTCTAAAGAATGCCTGCCCTGTCCACAGCAAAGGTCTAAAATTCGATCTCCAGGAGAGAGGTGAAGAATACTGATGAAATAATCTACTTCCTGTCTCGTAATATTTTGATCTTCTACTACATCTCCATCAGTTTTCAAATAAAGAGAATTAAAAATTCTTTTCCACCAATCTGGTGGAACGTGTTCTTCTAAATCCACAACTGGTCCTAAAGACTTGGTCTTTTTGCCCCCATTTTTACCATTAGAAAATAAAACTCGTTCTTCGGGTTCCTCTTTCATTTTCCTCCACCTTGCTCAGGAGATTTTTTATTATAGATGATTATAGAAAAATGGAATTAAAAAACAATATGGGAATAAAATTATTTGGGGAAATTTTTTAACTCATAAATTTTATCTCCTAAACCAATGGAGTGTCCATAGTCAATCTGTATCTCCCACTGAGTCCGGGGATGAACATCTAAAAGTTTATCCTCCCCAGAAGAGAAAGCGTTCTTCAACCTTGAATTTTGTAACCCCACTGATTTTTTGATTAAGTCAGCAGAAGCTTTATCAATAGCGACAATATCATTTCCTCCTAAAATTCCAATATCAGGTACCAAGCTGGCGTCATGCCAGGGAGTGCAATCGCAATCAGGACTTATTTCGGTGAGAAAATTAATGAAAGCTACCTTGTTTTCTTTACTTTTTACTGCTCCATAAGCATATTCTGCCATCCGCTCTTGAAGAATAGAAGCAGAAGAAGACCAGATAGTAGTTATGGCTTCTTGATTACAGTAAATAACACACTCAGCACAACCAATACATAACTCTTTTTTCACCCGAGCTTTCCGTTTTTCATCAAGATAAAGAGCATTCTGAGGGCAGTGCTTGATACATCGCTGACAACCAATACATAATTCTTCTTTAGGGTCAGGGAGAAAGGTTTCTCCGTGTTGGAGTTGTTTACCAACTCGAGAGGCACCACCCATGCCTATATTTTTTATAGCTCCTCCCAAGCCCGCTTCTATATGTCCTTTAACGTGGGTTACCACTAAAAGAAAATCGGCTTCCTGGATGGCAGAAGCTACTTTTACTGTTTTAAAATGCTTTAAATTAACTTCTACCTCTTGATAATCACTTCCTCGCAGACCATCAGCGATGATAAGAGGGGCAGGAACAGCTGGGTAACCAAAACCGTGAAAAGCGGCAGTTTCTAAATGGTCTACAGCATTGTGGCGAAAGCCTAAATACAAAGTATTGGTATCAGTTAAAAAGGGTTTACCTCCTGATTCTTTTACCGCCTCTACAATATAACGCAGAAAAACTGGTTTTAAGAAACCATGGTTACCTCGCTCTCCAAAATGGAGTTTTACTGCCACCAAATCTCCCTTTTCCAATCTTTCTTTTAGAAGAGTTCTGGTTAACCTGCTTAATTTTTCTAAAACAGAACTTCTTTCGTCATAAGCTCGTAGATTAACAAAATATACCGGTGAAGCCATATCAAGCCTCCTTTAGTTGTGATTTCTGACAAATGTATTCTCCAGTATTTTACCAGTTTTTGAAAGTAATGATCATAAGAGGTAGCAGAATAGTCTGAGCATAATGCTGGATATCGACCGGAGAGCTTTTTCTATTGTAGTTGACCGCAAAAGTTATGTGATACTAGAGAAAACGTTTTATCCCTCAGTGTTTTTTTTGAGGTAGCAGAGGAGGTCATTCAATGGCAGATGTTGAATTATTGCCAAACATTTTAGGTAAACCCCCTGCACCTGTATTCTCGTGTATGATATGATTAAATTAAAACAATTTTGAGGAAGTTGATCTAAAATAATAGGAGAAAAAAATGGAATTAAAAATAGGGATGAAAGCTCCTGATTTTACTTTGCCTGATAGCCAGGGGAATGACGTTTCCTTATCTAATTTTATCGGTAAGAATGTTATTTTATATTTTTATCCCAAAGATAACAGTGGTGGATGTACGGCAGAAGCAATTGATTTCAGGGATAATTACGAGAAAATCGAAAAAACTAATACTGTTGTTATCGGCATAAGCAAAGATAGCGCCAAATCCCACCTCAACTTTGCTCACAAATATAATTTGCCTTTTATATTACTCAGCGATAAGGAAGGTAAGGTTTGTGAATTGTATGGTGTCTGGAAAGAAAAGAAATTATATGGACGCACATATATGGGTATTGAGAGAACCACTTTTTTGATTAATCAGCAGGGATTTATAATGAAAATATTTCCCAGAGTTAAAGTAAAAGGTCATGTGGAAGAAATTGTGGAGGACCTATATTCATTGCTTTCTTAGCACTTGTCGTAACAAAACCTTTCTCATAAGTTTGTTCTGAATTCGAATAAGTAAAATATACACCCATCCGTCTCAGAAATTGCTGATCACTGGTTAGACTGGTATAATAAAAATTGTTTTATTTTATAACAGCTATTAGATTGATTAATAAAATTGATGGTAAAGTTTGGGGGTCTTATCCAAGAGAGTTGCTCCTAGTAAAGGGGGTCTTTGATGATTAAGAATAAATGTTCGATATCATATTGGAGCAAAATTAATAGCTGTTTTCAGATAACCTTCCAAAATCTTTTCAGTTCTGGTAATTTTTGGAATTGGGGTTTATTTTTAAAAAGAAGGTATTTTTTACTCTTCAAGAGTAAACTTTTACTCCACTTTATTACCTCTTTTTCTTTCTTGGATAAAGTTCTTTATTTCAGAAAAGTATTCTGTACCTATCTTTGTTCCACTTTTCTATCAACTATTTGGGAGAGGGGCTTATTTTTTTAAACACTGATAAAGAAGGAGGTTCTCTTTAAAAAAATAAGAACGAGGAAAATCACTGGTATTTTAGAAAAAAGGAGGTGATGTTATTTTAACTTTGCGAGATTAATAATTATAGCTTTGTTTTAATAAGAAAGGAGAAAAAAAGAATGAAAAGTAAAGGGATGTTAGTTTTATTATTGACCTCTCTTCTGATTCTGGGTACAACAACAGCAGGTCTAACACAAGAGAAGGTCTTGGTTTTTGGAAGTAGTGGAGATGTGGTCCGTCTGGATCCGGCAGACGTAACCGACGGTGAATCTATCTCAAGAATGGATAATATTTTCGAAGGACTGGTGGAATATGAAGCTAACTCAACGGAGATCAAACCCTGCTTAGCAGAATCATGGGATATATCTGAAGATGGTAAAGAAATTGTCTTTCATTTAAGAAAAGGGGTTAAATTCCATGACGGTACCGATTTTAACGCTGATGCAGTTGTTTTCTCCTTTGAACGCCAGTATAATCCAGAACATCCTCATCATCAATACGGGGAGTGGGCCTACTGGGGTTATATGTTCAGTGATATTGATAGGGTGGAGAAAATTGATGATTACACCGTAAAACTCATCTTAAGTGAGCCCAATGCCTCTATAATGACCAGTCTGGCCATGTTTACTGTTTGTATCGTCAGCCCCGCTAATGCAGAAAAGTATAAAGAAGATGCCTTTCGGTATCCCTGTGGAACCGGTCCTTTCAAATTTGTAGAATGGGTGAAAGACGACCATGTTACCCTGGAAGCTAATGAGGATTACTGGAGGGGAAGACCGAAAATTGATAAGATAATTTTCAGGGTTATTCCAGATCCTTCTGCCCGTTTACTGTCTTTAGAAGTGGGAGAAATTCATGGTATGGAATATCCCAATCCTGCTGACTTTGACCGTATTAAAGCTAACTCCGATCTTGTTTTGATGTCTGAGCCGGGCATGAATATCGGCTACATGGCTATGAACACTGGTTATGGTTATGTGGATGCTAATAAAAATGGAGTGAAAGACCCTGACGAACCACTGGAGAAGACACCTGGTTACTTTGAGCCTCTCACCAAAAAGGAAGTCAGACAGGCCATTAATATGGCTATAGATAAAGAAGCCATTGTTAGGGATATCTTTATGGGTACGGCTTCGGTGGCCAAAAACGGAATGCCTCCCTTTATGCTGGGATACAACGATGAAATAGAAGATTATCCTTACGATCCAGCAAGAGCCAAGGAACTATTAGCTGAGGCCGGTTATCCTGATGGTTTTGAAGTTACCCTATATGTCATGCCTGTCTCCAGACCTTATATGTTTGATCCACCCAAAATTGGGGAAGCTATACAGAGCTATCTGGCAGCAGTGGGAGTTAAAGTTAATTTCTATCAGGTAGACTGGGCAACCTACTTACAGGAGACCGAAGCTGGTATGCATCAAATGTGTCTTTTGGGATGGACTGGTGATAATGGCGATCCTGATAACTTTTTGAATGTCCTCTATGGGCTTAATGCTTGCTCCATTGGAACAGCTGGAAATCACGCCTTTTATACCAACGAAGAAAACCAGGAACTTCTGACTAAAGCGCTAAGAACTTATGACGTAGAAAAAAGAGTGGAATACTACAAGAAAGCCCAGGAGTTAATACATGAAGACGCCGGATGGGTTTTTCTGGCTCACTCTAACCAGAATATGGTATTCCGGAAGAATGTAGAAGGCTTTGTGTTACATCCCGCTTCCAGAATGTTTTTCTATCCGGTTGATATAAAGTAATAGCTGATAAAAGGGATGAACTATATTGGTTCATCCCTTTTATTTATGAGTGTGCCCGGATAGCTTGGTGGTGAAAGTCTGCTCTCTATCCTAATTTGTGTATGTAGTTATAATTCATATGATAGAATAAACTATTATTTGAAATGGAGAAAATAAATTTGGCCAGATGAGATGGTATATTACCAAAAGATTGTTGATGTTAATTCCTGTTCTATTAGGAGCTTCTATTTTGGCATTCTCTTTGATACATTTAGCACCAGGGGATCCAGCAAGAACCATTGCTGGAGAACATGCCTCTGCTCAAACCATTGAAAGAATTCAAACAAAATATGGTCTGGATAAACCCCTAATAACCCAATATTGGATCTGGCTTAAACAGGCCTTACGGGGCGATTTTGGTCGTTCTATTGTTTCCAATGAATATGTGAGCAAAGAGATTTTGAGCCGTTTTCCTAATACTCTTGAGTTAGCACTGTTTTCCATGTTTATTGCCATAACCGTTGGGGTATTAGCGGGAATTGTTTCTGCTTCCCGGCAGTATTCTTTATTAGATTATGGCTTTATGGGTGTTGCTTTATTCGGGGTGTCCATGCCGGTTTTCTGGCTGGGTATTATGTTGATGATGATTTTCGGAGTGTTTTTGCGCTGGCTACCAATTAGCGGTCGGATAGATATAATGATTCCTTTTACCAGGATAACCGGCTTATATCTTTTAGATAGTATTATTACCGGTAATTGGGCAGCGTTCATAAGTTCCCTGCGTCATCTTATTCTCCCCTCTCTTGCTTTAGGCACCATTCCGATGGCTACCATTGCTCGAGTAACTCGTTCCAGTATGCTGGAAGTACTAAAACAGGATTTTATTAGAACCGAAAGAGCAAAAGGGCTTCCTGAAAGATTGGTGATATATAAACATGCGGTAAGAAATGCTTTAATTCCAGTGGTTACCGTTATTGGTTTGAACTTTGGTTTGCTTTTGTCGGGCGCTATTTTAACTGAAACAGTTTTTTCCTGGCCTGGTGTAGGTCGTTATGTGGTAAACGCAGTCCAGATGAGAGATTATCCTGCTGTGCAGGGGTGCGTATTGTTTTTTGCCTTTATTTTTGTAGTGGTAAATCTAATAACTGACATTATTTATGTTTATATTGACCCGAGAATAAAATATCAATAGCTGGTCTCGTATATAAAAAAATAAGGAGTTACAATGGATAAAGAAAGCGTGGGAAGTGAATTATTACGCCGTTTTAAACACAATAAATCTGCTGTTTTTGGTTTAATAATTATGCTTTTTATGATCTTTTGCGCTATTGCTGCTGATTTTATCGCCCCTAATGATCCTTATCCATCCCCTCCTCTTTTGGCTAATAAATTAAAACCAGGATTCTGGAGTGATGAGAGAGCTCCGGGTATGCCTCTTGGTTCTGATGGGCTGGGGAGATGTGTCTTAAGTAGAATTATTTATGGTGCCAGAGTCAGTTTAACGGCTGGTTTTGTGGCAGTTGCTATAGCTATGATTCTGGGAATTACCTTTGGGGTTTTATCTGGTTATTTTGGTGGCTGGGTTGATGCGGTTATTATGAGGATAGTGGATATTATGTTTGCTTTTCCAGCTTTATTGTTAGCCATTGTCATTGTCGCAGTAGTTGGTCAAGGACTGGAAAAAACCATGATAGCAATAGGTATCGTTTATTCTCCCCAGATGGCTAGAATTATTCGTAGTTCAGTTTTATATATCAAGGAAATGGAATACATTGAAATACAGAAGGCAATTGGTTCAAGTCACTGGCGGATAATTTTTCGCCATATTCTTCCTAACAGCATTGCTCCAGTTATTGTTTATGGGACTTTAATGTTAGCTAGTGCAATTTTAGATTGCGCTGCACTGGGCTTTTTGGGTTTAGGGGCTCAACCCCCTATTCCCGAATGGGGAGCTATGTTAGCTGACAGCTATTCTTTCATTGTGAGTGGAGCCTGGTGGGCAGCAACCTTTCCAGGGATAGCTATTCTTTTATCCGTCTTGGGGCTCAATTTATTGGGTGATGGACTGAGAGATATTTTGGATCCCCGATTAAAATAATATAATAGATATGAAAGACAATAAAAAGAAAGAATTACTTAAGGTAAATAATTTAAAAACCTACTTTTATACCCATGAAGGAATTATTAAAGCTGTAGATGCAGTATCATTTTCGGTTAATCAGGGAGAAACTCTGGGTATTGTGGGTGAGTCCGGCTCGGGTAAAAGCGTAACCGCTCTCTCAATTATGCGCTTAATCCCTGATCCTCCTGGAAAAATTGTCGATGGAGAAATAATATTTGAGGGGAGAAATTTGTGTCTTCTCAGCGAGAAGGAAATGCAAAAGATTCGGGGTAGAAAGATATCAATGATTTTTCAAGAACCCATGACTTCTCTGGATCCGGTTTTTACAGTTGGACATGAAATTATGGAAACTATCTTATTACATCAAAAGCTATCCAAACAAGAGGCCAGGGAAAAGGCCATTCAAATGTTAGAGGTCGTTGGGATACCAGATGCAGCGAGAAGAATGAAGAGCTATCCTCATGAGTTATCCGGTGGTATGCGACAGCGAATAATGATTGCTATGGCTTTATCCTGTAATCCGGCATTATTAATTGCTGATGAGCCAACTACTGCACTAGACGTTACTATCCAGGCTCAAATTTTACGTTTGATGAATGATCTAAAGAAAAAATTTAATACTTCTGTTTTGATCATTACCCATGATTTAGGGGTAATATCTGAGATGTGTGATTATGTGGCGGTGATGTATGCCGGACATATTGTGGAATATACTGATGTTTATACCATTTTCGACAATCCGCTGCATCCTTATACTAGAGGACTGAATAGATCCATTCCCAGAATGGATGAAGATAGAGAAACTTTAGAAACTATTAAGGGTATAGTGCCAGATCTACTTTATTTACCACCTGGTTGTCCTTTCCATCCCCGGTGTGAACATGCTTTGGAACGTTGTTTTCGGGAGGTTCCGGAATTTACTGAAGTTGAGCCCCATCACCTGGTTAAGTGCCATATGGTGGAAAGAGAGTACAAATCATGGATAAATTGATTGAAGTAAAAAATTTAAAAAAATGGTTTCCTATAGGAAAAGATGTCGCTGGAAAGAAAGCAATTTTAAAAGCGGTAGATGATGTAAGTTTCTTTATTAATCGTAAAGAAGTTTTAGGTTTAGTTGGTGAATCTGGATGTGGAAAAACTACTTGTGGTAAGGTGCTTTTAAGAATTATTGAACCAACTTCTGGTTCCATCTTCTTTGATAATGTAGAAATTACTCATCTCAATCGGCAGGAGATGAAGAATTTCAGGCGTAGAATGATGATTATTTATCAGGATCCCTATGGTTCGCTTGATCCCAGAATGAGAATAGGTAAAGCAATTGCTGAGCCCTTGGAAGTTCATAATATTGGCTCACCTAAAGAAAGGGAAGAAAGAGTTATCCAACTAATGGAAAAGGTTGGTTTGTCTGCCGATCAGGTCAATCGTTATCCACATGAATTTAGTGGGGGACAACGCCAGAGAATCGGGATTGCCAGGGCTCTGGCTACTAGTCCTGAGTTTATCGTAGCAGATGAATCTGTCTCTGCATTGGATGTTTCCATACAAGCTCAAATTATTAATCTATTAAAGGAATTACAGCAAGAATTTGGCTTAACTTTGCTCTTTGTTGCTCATGACCTGAGTGTGGTAAAACATATTAGCAATCGGGTAGCAGTAATGTATTTAGGTAAAATTGTAGAAATGGCCGAAAAGAAATCTCTATTTAGTGAGCCGAAACATCCTTACACTCAGGCATTGCTTTCTGCCATTCCGGTTCCCGACCCAAGGCAGAGAAAGCAACAGGAAATTATAATGGGGGATGTTCCTAGCCCCGTTAATCCACCTAAAGGGTGTCGTTTTCATACTCGTTGCCCGAAAGTTATGGATATCTGTAAGGTGGAAGAACCAGTTTTAAGGGGAATTAAACCCGATTATTTCGTCGCCTGTCATCTTTGTGATTAAATAAGGTTGTTGTGTAGTTTTCAGGAATACTGATAACGCTAAATTTTTCAGGGTTCTTCTCCCAAATAGTTGATGGAAAAGTGAAACAAAGATAGGCATAGCCTTCTTTTCCTGGATAAAGTATTCTATCCAGGAAAAGAAGTAATCAAAGGAAGTTAGTATTTGCTTTTGAAGAATAAAGAGCACCTTCTAAAGAGAAACCAAACTCTAGAAATTACTAAAACCGCAGAGGTTTTGGAAACCCATCTAAAATCAATTATTGATTTTATGTGTGTGGTAGGCAAGCAAACATAGAATAAGAAAGAAGTTCTAAAGATTACTTTGTCTTTTCCAAACCTAATCCTTCGTGTTCTATGTACCACTGGTTGGTAGCGCTTCAAAGTAAGTACCAAAAGAAAGAGAATGGAAATAGAGGAATTCTTCTACGGTGTTTTTACCTCCAAACCCTGACTCAATTTATACATAATTGCTCACCCCTTTACTCTAATTCCGTTTATAAATGTAGTTTTTACTTGAAAGTGGTCATC
>DAOSVE010000032.1:0-15553 GCA_035593465.1 Candidatus Atribacteria bacterium
AGAAGGCTAAGGTTTGTTAGAACCGATGGCTTTTTTATTCCGCTTAAACTTTGATAGCCCTTTTAAAAATAACGTCTCAAGTTATTGTGGTGCGCTAAAAATTATGTTTCCTTCCTTATCTACTATCTACTATTGCCAGACTCTCGGTTTTGAGAGTTCCAGTATTTATTCCCCGAAAATAAATTATTCCAGTTGAAGATGCCCCCGGATCATGATTTATTACCCGCCTACTGTAAAGATGGTCTTTCGATACCGAAACATTGGAGGAAAAGCAAAGGCGTGACACCTCTCGCTACTCAAGCCAGAGAATTTTAGCTTCCTTGACAGGTTATGATTCGATGTTACAATCTTCCAATGGAGCGATTGTTGAATAATAAATGAAGTCTCGAGAAATAACCAAAATTTCTCTATTAGTTGCTACAGGAGTCGTTTTACCTTCTCTTTTTCATCTTTCTGGTATTCCTGGGGTGGTTTTCCTACCTATGCATTTACCCGCTCTGTTAGGAGGTTTTTTTCTTTCCTTAGGAAGCGCTGCTTTTTTACTGGGTTTTATACTTCCCCTGCTCAATTTTTTTCTTACCGGTATGCCTCCTTTTCCTAACTTTTTAGTTATGATGGCAGAACTGGGGGGATATGGAATATTAATCTTCTTTTTATATAGAAAAAGGAGATGGGGTATTTTTCCTTCTCTCTTTGCTTCTCTTCTGGGGGGAAGATTAATTTCCATTCTGGGTAATTGGGTTTTGATTGTCTTAGTTCTGGGTAAAAAATTCTCCCTCCTCCCGGTTTTAAATACCTTATTTGTGATTTCCCTTCCCGGGATAGCTATTCAGATAGTTTTAATTCCCCTGATAGTGAAAGGAGTGGAAAATTTTGCTCAGCGAAGAACAGCAAATACGGGAAACTTTTAATCGTTTAGCTTGGGAGTGGGATGAGCGTGTTTTCTCTTCTCCGGATAAAATTCGTTATCTCTTGTCTTTTCTCACCATTTCTCCTTCTTCTACTATTCTCGATGTAGGCTCAGGTACAGGGGTATTAATTCCTTTTTTGCGAGAAAGAATGGGTTCCTCTGGCTTAATTGTAGAGTTAGATATAGCTGAAGAAATGTTAAAAGTGGCACGAGAAAAGTTTGGAGAGGAAGGAATTGGGTATCATCGGAAAAGCGTAGAAAAATATAAGTCCAGTCGTAGGTATGACTTGGTTATTGTTTATTCTGCTTTTCCTCATTTTTGGGACCGTGATTTAGCGCTTCAGAATTTAATTTCTCACTTAAAAGAGGGAGGGGAGTTAGCTATTGCTCACTCTGAAAGCCGGGAAACCATTAATCAACGGCACCGAGGAGATGGAGCTCCTCAAGCTTTTCTGCTTCCCCCAGGAGGAGAGCTGGCTCAGGAACTGAAGAAAAGAGGTTTAGAGATAACGAGAATTATTGATAACCAGGAGCTTTATCTTGTGGTAGGGAGGAAATAGGGGGATCCCCCCTATTTCCAGAATAATCCACAATGACAACGTCCGTTGCGCTCTACGCTACCCTGCCTTGTTTCTAAACAAGGACATACGTTTTCGGGAATGTTATCTATTTTACAAGGGCAGTAAAAATCTCCATAGCGTTCATATTTTTTCAGCAGTCCTTCTACCAGGGGCTCTTTAAGTTCGTTAAATTTATAACCTCGCAGCCGGGCAAAGTTTTCCATTCTCGCTCTTATTTCTTCTTCCGGAATTAAGTCTTTAGGTCTTCTAGCTACCCAGGTATTGTTATCTTTTTCCAGAACTAAAACTGCACCACATACTGGACAAATTATCCTCTTTCCTACTTCTTTTTCTTCCCGAAGAATAAAACTTACTTGACACACCGGACATAATATTTTTTCTACCTGGTTCATTCTTTGAGAGCCTCCGAGATGCTTAACTCATCATACCCTACGATTACCTTATCTCCTATGACTATCACTGGAAAAGCCCTTCTTCCTGATATTTTTTGCACTTTAGCCACTGTTTTTTCTTTCTCCTCAGGCTCTAAGAGGTCTACATCTACAAAATCGTAGGGGATATTGTGTTTTTCAAAGTATTTTTTGGTCATCTGGCAAAAAGGGCAAGTGCTCAAAGCATAAAGCATAACTTTTTTCATGATTTTCACTCCTTTTTAGAAGATTATAGTTCAAACCGGAAAATAAGAAATTTATTCTTATTCTATTCCTCATTGAACTATTTTATCCCTTTTCAGAAAAAGAAAAGGGTGATACTATTTTATTTGAAAAGGAGGATTAATATGTTTGATATCCGGGCAGTGTCTACCAATACTTACCATGGTTGTTCTCTTGAGGAAGCCTTAAGCGGTATCGCAAAAGCTGGCTTTTCCTGTGTAGAATTAGCTTGCGTAGAAGGCTGGACTAATCACTTTAGTATAATTAACTACCGGGAAGAGGATTTAAAGAGTTTGCGTAGCTCTCTGTCTCGTTTAGGACTTCGAGTGGTGAGTATCAGCGCTCATTCGGATTTATCTACTCCCGAGGGAGTTTCTTACTTAGAAAAAGCTCTGGACCTTGCTCGAATTCTAGGAGCACAGGTGGTTAATACGGGAACTATAGAAGAGGAAAAGAAGAAAGGTATTTTGATTTCTAATTTGCAAGTTTTAGCACCTGAGGCAGAAAAAAGGGGAGTGAAAATTGGTTTAGAGATTCATGGAAATTTTTTAAAAGATGGACTCAGAGCTCGAGAATTAATGGAGGAATTAAATCATCCAGCAGTGGGGATTAACTATGATACGGGGAATGCCATATTTTATGGTGGTGTCTGTCCAGAGGAGGATGTTAAAAATTGCCTTCCCTGGATTGTCCATTTTCATCTCAAAGATAAAAGGGGAGGCTATAAAGTATGGGATTTTCCTCCTTTAGGAGAAGGAGATATAGATTTTGGTAAAATATTTGCTCTGGCAAGAGAAGAAAAGATAGAAGTTCCCTGGAGTGTAGAAATTGAGTTTGATGGTAAGTTTCAGCATTCCCGGGAGTTTGTGGACCAGGCAGTGAAGAAATCTTTTGATTATCTGGAGAATTTGCTGAAGAAGGGAAAGGAGTGATTTTATGATTTACTCGGGAGAGAAAGAACAAACTCCCTTGATGATTTATAGAAATGGGGAAACGAAAAAAGAAATTGAAGTTCGAAAAGAAGACCCCTATTATCTGGAGCTTAAATATTTTCTGGATTGTGTAGAAAATAACAAACTTGTAGAGAAGGGGAGTCCAGAGCAGGCTATTCTGGCTTTAGTCGCTCGGGATTCGGCAGAAAAGGGAGAGATGGTGAAGTTTAGCCGCCAGTAATGAGGAAGATACTTTTAGTAGAAAAAAGTGCTCTTTGGCGAGAGAAAATAGGTAATTGGTTGCGAGAAGAGGGCTATTACCTCATTGCCGTTAGAGACCGGGATGTGGCTATCAACTGCCTGGAGAAAGAAGAAATAGATATAATACTGGTAGAGGAAAAAGTTTTGCGAGAAGATAGTTTCTCTCTGCTTTCTTTTATCCGTCAATCTTTTCCCGATATGGTGATAATTGCCTTAGGAGAAAGCAATGATTCTTTTCCTCTTCAGGAATTGTTTTCTAAGGGAGTATATGATTATATTTCTACCTCTTTTGCTCCTTCTCGTATTCTCTCGGTGATAAAAAGGGCGGAAGAAAAAATTTCTCTGTTAGAGGAAAATAAAGACTTAAAGAAAAAGGTAGCTGGTCGTCCTTCTTTTGCTGGTATCACCGGAGTATCAGAGAAAATGCAGCGAGTTTTCAGTTTAATTCTTCAGGTATCCCAGGTGAAAAGACCAATTCTTTTGGTGGGAGAGCAAGGGACAGGTAAAGAGCTGGTAGCTCGGGCTATTCACCAGTATGCTTTTTCTGAGGAAAAACCGTTCTTTAAAGTTCTCTGTGCCACCTTGCCTTTAGAGATTTTACCTCGAGAAAAACCAGAAGAGGGTACTATTTACTTTGAAGATGTGCACCTTTTACCTTATAAACAACAGGCTGAGATGTTAGAGTTTCTGGAAGAATATCGGTTCGGTAAAAAATCATCAGATTTGCGAATTATTGCTTCTTCCGAGGTTCCTTTAGAAGAGAAACTGGCTGAGGGTTCTTTCCGTGATGACCTTTATTATTTTCTCAATGCGGTTAAAATTGAAATTCCCCCCTTGCGAGAGAGAAAAGAAGATATCCCCTTTTTAGTAGATCGTTTTTTACAAGAAATTGAAGAAGAAACGGGAAAAGAGGAAATCAGGGTGGATAAAGAAGCGCTACGTTTTCTCATAGAATATGACTGGCCGGGGAATGTCATCGAATTGCGCAATACCTTGGAAGGTATGGTTATTCTTTCCTCTTCAGACTTACTTACCTCTGAAGATTTGCCTGATTATATTAAAAAGAGACAACGAGAAGAGTTACTGGGGGTAAAAGTGGGGATGAGCTTAGAAGAGGTAGAAAAAATCCTCATTCAAGAAACTTTGAAGTTTACTCGCTTCAATAAGACCAGAGCTGCTCATATTTTGGGAATAAGTCTACGTACTCTTTATCGTAAAATGGAACAATATAATTTGAGTCTGAGAAGGAAATAAATTTTTGTCATTTTGTCGAAATATTTTACTATTTTTGTCAAAAATCTAAACATATAAGAATATTTTTTGTCATTTTGTCAAAAAATTTACCTTAATTTATCTTGCCATACTCTTGAAAAATTGGGTTAGAGGAAGTAAAATATGTAGCGGTTAAATTGAAGAAAGGGGTGATAGTGAATGAAGATTAAACCATTAGGAGATCGCATATTAGTACAAAGAGTGGAAGAAGAAGAAGTGAAAAAGGGAGGCATTATAATCCCGGATACGGCGAAAGAGAAACCTCAACAGGGGAAAGTGATAGCAGTAGGTACAGGCAAAGTTAGCGAAGATGGTAAGCGTATGCCCTTAGAAGTTAAAGAGGGAGATAAAATTCTCTTTGGTAAGTACGCTGGCACAGAGGTGAAAATTGGGGACGAAGAATACCTCATCATGCGTGAAGATGACGTTTTAGGTATAATTGAAGGTTAAGAGAAGGGAGGTATGATTGATGGCTAAGCAAATTTTGTTTGATGAAGAAGCACGACAGAAAGTTTTAGGGGGAGTTAAAACCCTGGCTGAGGCTGTGAAAGTTACCCTGGGACCCCGGGGAAGAAACGTAATCATAGAGAAAAAATTCGGTTCTCCTCTTATTACTAAAGATGGGGTTACAGTGGCTAAAGAAATCGAATTGGAAGACCCCAATGAAAACGTAGGGGCTCAACTGGTTAAAGAAGTAGCTTCTAAAACCAGCGATATAGCTGGAGATGGAACTACTACTGCTACAGTTTTAGCTGAATATATATATAGAGATGGATTACGAGCGGTAATAGCTGGTTCTAATCCTATGCTTCTTAAACGGGGCATTGATAAGGCAGTAGACGCAGTAACTAAGAAGCTAAAAAGCATAAGCAAGGAAGTAAGTGGTAAGAAAGAAGTTGCTCAAGTAGCAACTATTGCTTCTAACAACGATGAATCTATTGGAAATATCATTGCCGATGCTATGGAGAAAGTAGGTAAAGATGGAGTTATTACTGTTGAAGAAGCTAAGGGCTTGGAAACCACTTTGGAAGTGGTAGAAGGATTGCAGTTTGATAGGGGTTATCTTTCTCCTTATTTTGTAACCGACCCCGATAGGATGGAAGCAGTTCTTGAAGATACCTACATTTTAATATACGAGCAGAAAATATCAGCGGTAAAAGACTTGCTTCCCATTCTGGAAAAAGTGGTACAGAGAGGAAGACCGCTGTTGATTATTGCTGAAGATGTAGAAGGAGAAGCTCTGGCTACTTTGGTAGTTAATAAGCTCAAAGGAGTTATTAACTGTGTGGCAGTGAAAGCTCCGGGCTTTGGTGATAGAAGGAAGGAAATGTTACAAGACATAGCTGTGGTTACTGGAGGAACATTCATTTCCAGTGACTTAGGAATAAAATTGGAAAATATTACTCTTGATGATTTAGGCCAAGCTAGAAAAGTGGTAGTGGATAAAGAGAATACCACCATTGTAGAAGGAGCCGGTAAAAAAGAAGACATTATGGCTCGCATGAACCAGATTAAGAAACAAATTGAAGAAACCACTTCTGACTACGACCGAGAAAAACTGCAGGAGCGTTTAGCTAAAATTGCTGGTGGAGTGGCAGTAATCCGGGTAGGCGCGGCAACTGAAGCAGAGATGAAGGAAAAGAAGGCTCGAGTGGAAGATGCCCTGAATGCTACAAGAGCGGCAGTAGAAGAAGGGATAGTCCCGGGAGGTGGAGTAGCTCTGATTCGTTGCGAGTCAGCTATTAATGAACTGAGCTTAGATGGTGATGAAAAAATCGGTGCTTTAGTAGTGAAAAAATCCTTGAGTGAACCAGCAAAAATGATTGCCCAGAATGCTGGTGAAGAAGGCTCAGTAATAGTAGAAAAGATTAAGGCCTCCGATAACCTTAACTTTGGCTATAATGCGCTTACCGGGAAATTTGTAGATATGTTAGAAGATGGGGTGATTGACCCGGCAAAAGTAGTACGTGTTGCTCTGCAGAATGCATCTAGTGTAGCGGGCATAATGCTTACTACCGAATCAGTAGTTACTGAAATCCCAGAAAAAGAGAAAGTTCCAGTAGCGCCACCTATGCCTGAGTATTGATAGGTGAGGTATAATAGTAACGGTGAATGAAATCACCCGGTAGAGGTATCTCTACCGGGTGATTTACCATCTGGAGGTGAAAGCGATGCCGATTTATGAATATCAATGCACTCAGTGCGGTAAAACTTTTGAAGAGCTTCAATCTTTTAGTGATAAGCCAGTGACTCAATGTCCTTTTTGCAAAGGTAGAGTGAAAAAACTGATCGGGAGAAATGTAGGCCTGGTGTTTAAGGGGAGTGGCTTTTATTGTACTGATTACCGTTCTTCTGGCTCTTCTAGTTCTACGAACTCTTCTAGTTGCAGTACTTGCTCGAGTAGTAACTGCTCCACTTGTAGTGGAGGAAGCAGTTCTCAGTAAAGGGCATGGACCTTTGGGGATACCTTTTAATTGCTGGATTATTGGTTTTTTTTGCTTCCTTGCGGGGGGTAAAAAGAAGGGGTTCTTCAGTTTCAGTATCTGAATTCTGGCAAGAAAAGGAGAAAGAATTTGGAGAAAAGAAAATTCTTTCTGGATTTTCTCGCTATTTGGGAGGCCATCCTCGTTTTGAAGCGATAAGTGATGGCCTCCTTTTTTTAATGTCCAGAAGTTTGTGGTTTGAAAACTTTGAAAAAGGTCCCAGTATTTTTGGTATTGCTCCTCCTTTTAAAAAAGTAATTTTTCGTATCCTTCTCTCGCAAATAGAAGATGTAGAATCTCTTCCGGAAAAAGAGTTGCTAAAAAGAGGTTTTGATAGCCGCCAGTTATGGAAATACCATCGTCTATCTCGTCGTCCTTTTTATCTTGCTGTTAAATATAGAGATGAATGGGAAAAAGAGAAAACTCTCTACTTTGATAGTATGATTGATGCAGATATTTGGAGAGAGGAGCTGGAAAAGGCTAAAAGTAATTATGTTCCAGAAGAAGGAATAAAAGAAAGCGGGGTTTGCCCTCAGTGTGGGAAGAAGATAGACCCCGATTTTAAACTTTGTCCTTATTGTGGATGTGGACTTTCTTAAGGAGGTAGGATAGATGTCTTTTCAAGTAGGACACTACCAGGATTTTTCTAAAGCTACAGGGTGTACAGTTTTTTTGTTTGAAGAGCCCAATCGAGCGGTGGCCGCAGTGCGAGGAGGAGCTCCAGGAGGTCGAGAGATTTCTACTCTTTTTCCCGGAAACCTGGTAGAGGGAGTGGATGCTGTATTCTTTAGTGGAGGTAGCGCTTTAGGTCTTTCCTGCGGAGAAGGAGTGGTAGATTTTTTGCGGGAAAGAAAGAAGGGATTTAAGACCCCGGGGGGAATAGTTCCTATTGTAGCTGGGGCAGTGATTTATGATTTAGAAGTGGGAGAGCCATATTCTCCTGATAGAGAATGGGGATATAAAGCTGCTCTATCTATAGAAGAAGTAATAAAAGAGGGAACTATCGGAGCAGGGACAGGAGCTACGGTGGGGAAACTTATGGGAATGGGAAAAGCAGTAAAGGGGGGACTGGGAAGAGGAAAGGCAAAAGCAGGAGGAGAGGAAATATCTGCCTTTGTAGTTACGAACTCTCTGGGAAATATTTATCATCCTCAAACTGGAGAATTGGTGGCAGGGGTTAAAATAGAAAGAAAAGGAGCAGCAATTTCTCCTTTTAATACTACTTTGACTTTGGTGGTTTTTGATTGTTTTCTCTCCCGAGAAGAATTATTTTCTCTTATGGGGGTAGTTCATTCTGCTCTGGCATCTTGTATTCGCCCTTTTGCCACTCTTTACGATGGCGATACCATTTTTCTCGTATCTACAGGGAAAAAGAGAGTAAATGATTATTTGGCTCTAGTCTCAGGAATTTATGAAAGTGTGGGAGAGGCGGTTTTAAATTCAGTTACCAAAGCTACGGGACTGGCTGGAATTCTGGCTAAAAATGATATAATAGTTTAAGTATACCGTTGACCACGGGCAGCGAGTGAGTTTGATTAGTAGTATTTTCCCGTCTGGTATCTAAAAAGAACTGGAACGGAGGTGCTTTCTTTGGAAAGAAGAACTAAGAAATTTGTTCTGGCTGGTGTTTTGGGGGCGGTTTCGGTGATTTTGAGTCTTACTCCTTTAGGACTTATTCCCGTTCCCAATCTTGCTTCTTATGCTACCACTATGCATATTCCTGCTATAATAGGGGGTATCATAGGTGGTCCAGAGGTGGGGGCTTTAGTGGGGTTGATTTTAGCTTTTTCCACTCTCCACCTGTTTGCGGGTAATATTTTAGCTTGTTTCTTGCCTCGTCTTCTTATTGGAGTGGTAGCTTATTATCTCTGGCAATGGTCAGGGAGACAAGACTGGGGAATAGTTCTGGGAAGTTTAGGAGGAACTTTTACCAATACTATAGGAGTATTAAGTTTAATGGTAGTGACCGGTTATTTCACCTGGGCGCAGGTTTTACCTGTTTTTGTTCTTAACGGAGTTTTAGAATTAATTATTTCTGGTATTTTAGTGTTACCCCTGGTACGTATTTTAAAGCGGGTGGTGAAATTTGAGTAGAATATTGGTCATCGATGTTGGAAATACCCATACTACCTGGGGAGTATATGAGGATAAGATACTCCTTTCACACTGGCGAGTATCCACCTCCTCCCACCGTACCTCTGATGAATGGAGCTTTGTATTTCGAAATCTATTGGAAGAGGAAGGAATAAAGAGAGCTACGCTATACCGGGTAGTTGTTTCCTGTGTGGTTCCGCCGGTTTTAGGTGCTCTTGAATATCTTTTCCGGGAGAAATGGCGTCTTCCTTATTTATCTGTGGGGCCAGGAATTAAGACTGGTCTATCTCTTCGGGTGGAAGCTAAAGAGGTGGGAGCAGACCGGGTAGTTAACGCTCTGGCTGCTTCTTCTCTTTATGGAGGAGATTTAATTATCGTAGATTTTGGTACCGCTACTACTTTTTGTGCGGTAACGAAAAATAAAGAATATTTAGGGGGAGTAATTGCTCCGGGGATAAGCATATCGGCTGAAGCACTTTACGAAAAAACCGCTAAACTTCCCCGGGTGGATATTGAAATTCCTTCTCATATTGTGGGAAAGAATACGGTTGAAGCTATGCACTCCGGGGTGTTCTTTGGTCATATTGGTTTATCCCGGGAGATTGTGAAAAGGATGAAAGAAGAATTTTCTTTAGAGGCAAAAGTAATAGGTACAGGAGGGTGGAGTATTTTTCTACACCGCTATTGTGATTTCATTGATATTTTTGACCCGGTTTTGACTTTGGAAGGTTTGAGGATTATTTATGAGCTCAACCAAGAATGAAGAACAAGAATTAGCCATTGTAGGAGGGCAGTCTAAAATTAGCGGTAGTTTTGAGGGAGGGGGATTTTTGGTGGTGGAAGGAGAGTTTGCTGGTTCAATCCAGTGTCGGGAGCTAGTGATAACGAGAAAAGGGAAGATAGAGGCTTGGGTAGAAGTGGAGAATATGGAAGTATGGGGCGAAGTTAATGGTTTCTCCCGAGCGAAGAAAGCAATTTGCCGCAAAACCTCTCGCATAGGAGGTTGTATTATGGGAAGCGGTATTGCTCTAGAGCCAGGAGCAATAATTGAAGGAGCTCTGACGCTGGAGAAGGTGGAGGAGATAGAGGGTGAAGGAAAAGAGAGTAGTTAGCGCGAGCTTAGGTTCCTCAAAAAGAAATCATCGTGCGGAAATAGAGCTTTTGGGATGCAAAGTCTTTATAGAGAGAATAGGAGTAGATGGAGATAAAAATAAGTTTGTGGAGCTATTGCAGAGCTTAGATGGTAAGGTAGATGCTATTGGTTTAGGGGGAGCAGACCTTTACCTGCGGGCAGGAAAGTACCGCTATGAAGTAGAAGATGTAGCGCGCCTGGTATCGGTCCTTAAAGAAACACCCATTGTAGATGGAGGAGAGTTAAAAGAAACCTGGGAGCGAGAAGTTCCGCGTTGTTTACGAGAGGAAGAGGAGATAGAACTTAAAGGGAAAACCGCTTTGATAATGAGCGGGATGGACCGTTATGGATTGGCTGAAGGACTTTATCAGGAAGGATGTCATCTTCTCATTGGAGATTTACCTTTTGCTGTGGGTGTTCCTGGAGCTTTACGAAGGTTGGGGACCCTTCGCTTTTTGTCGGTGTTGATGATGCCTGTTTTGCGCCGTCTTCCCATTGATGTTTTGTATCCTACAGGAAAAAGACAAGAAGAGCGTAAACCTCGTTTTAGTGGTTATTTTGAAAAAGCAGATATAATTGGAGGAGATTTTCTCTATATCTGGCGTTTTATGCCTGACCGTTTACCGGGTAAAATGATAATTACTAATACCGTTACTTCGCAAAACATATCGGAGATGAAAGAAAGAGGAATAAAGATTCTCGTTACCACTACCCCGGAGATAAATAATCGTTCCTTTGGTGCCAATGTTTTACAGGCTATATTTGTTGCTGTTCTGGAAAGAAAACCGGAAGATATAAAGCCTGAAGAATATTTAGACTTGATGAAAGAGTTGCATATTAAACCCCGAGTGATAAAATTATAGCTCATCTTTATAAAAAAAATAAAAAGATATACAATATTGAAGCTATGGAAGAAAAAGTTTTGACTATAAGAAAAGCACAGTTAGAGGACCTTCAACAGATTACCGAAATTTATAATCAGGCGGTATTAAAAACTATTTCTACTTTTCATCTCTATCCTCGTTCCTGGGAAGAGCAGGTAAACTGGTTTAAAAGTCATGGAGATAAATATCCCCTTTTAGTAGCAGAAGAAAGTGGTTCTGTGATAGCCTGGGCGTGCTTGAGCCCCTATTCTGACAGAGAGGGTTACCAGTATACAGTTACTGATTCCATATATGTGAGAGAGGAATTCCGTCGCCAGCATATTGGTTATGAGCTTTTGAATATTCTTATAGGAGAGGCTCAGAAATTGGGTTATCATTCAGTTATAGCTTTTATTGCCCGGGAAAATTTAGCCAGTATCGGGCTTCATGAAAAAGTGGGTTTTGTATATCGAGGGGAATTGAAAGAAGCAGGTTTCAAATTTGGTAGGTGGATGGATGTGTGTTTCTATCAGAGAATGTTGGAAAGGGGGGAGAGAAGATGAAAAATAGAGAGATTTTAGAAAAAAAGTTTCCTAAAAAAGAGGTAAAAACTCGTCCGGGTAGAGAAGGGCGAGAGGTTTATTACCTGGAAACAGCTTCGGTGATTCAGAGGTTGAACGAGGCTTGGGAAGGCGATTGGTCTTTTGAGGTAAAAGATAAAGGCATAGACAAAGAAGCAGGTTATGTGTGGGTTCTGGGGAGGTTGACTTGTGGAGAAGTGATAAAGGAACAGTTTGGTTCTAAAATTATTTCTCTGAGTTCTGATGGAACTATGGTTGATCTGGGTGATGACCTGAAAGCAGCAGCAAGTGATGCACTGAAAAAATGTGCCACCCTTCTGGGAGTGGGGCTTTATCTTTATCAGGAGGAGGAAGAAGAAACTTTCCCCCGTCCTGCTTCTCAGAGGCAAAAGGACTTTTTGCGCAATCTTTTGAAAGAAAGAGGTAAGGTAGTTGATGAAGAGATGCTTGAGACTATCTCTTCTGTGGAAGCTTCTCGTTTGATTGAGGAGCTGAAAGAAAAAAGACCATAAAGATATGGAGGAGGGTTTACTATGAACTTTTGGGGTAAGTTTTTCACTTTTATTGTAGGAATAATTCTGATAGGTAAGGCTTTGGGAATAGTGGCTATGACTTTCAAGCTGGTACCTCTTCTTACCCTTCAAGAATGGGTGGTGGCCACTTATTTGTTTTTCAGTCAGGATATTTTCTCCCAGATTTTAGGAGTTATACTGGCTGTTATCCTTGTTTTTGTGGCTTTTTTAGTTTTTCGGCTGTTAATATCTAAACCGGAGAAAACCCTCGTATATCATACTGAACAAGGAGACATAAAGGTTTCTTTTAGTTCGTTGCAGTCTTTAGCTCAGGAAGCTCTGCGGAGTTTTGATGAAATTTTGCAGTCTCGGGCGGAGATAGAGAAGGTAGGGAATGAAGCCCGTTTGATTCTTCATTTGGCAGTAAAACCAGAAGCTTCTATCCCTGAACTTTCGCCAGCTGTTCAAAATAAAGTGAAAGAGAAAATTGAACGCCAGACTGGTGTAACTGTTAAAGAAGTTAAGTTGACTATTGACTTAAAACCCGAGGAAGAGGCGGTCTAATATTTTTAAAAACCCGAAACCCCGGAGATAAAAGAAAAGGACAGCAGCTCCCAGGGTGAAAAGGGTAGTTGTTTCTTCTTTCCCGATTACTCTCCAGGAAAATGTTCCATTCCTATCGGGATAAGGTGAAAAACGGGGGAAGAAACGGGGTACTCTCCGGATATAAGCTTTATAGGTTTCCCCGAAATTGTTTTCTAAAAATTTTTCCTCAGCCTGGATAATCGGGAAATATAGAAGATAAAAAGCAAACCAGAATAGAATTATTGACCACCATAAACCAGAGATGATGGCTATACCAGTTCCAATTATACCATTAGCTAAATAGAGAGGGTTACGCAGGTAAGCATATGGGCCTGCAGTGGTTAACCTTTCTACTTCTTGCATAGGTCCACGGTAATTTTTGATATAACCCACTCCCCAGATTCTCAGCCCTTCTCCCAGGCACGTTAGAGCTATCCCCCAGCTAAATAAAGGATGATGAGGATGGGCAAAAAGAAAAATTATCAACCCTAACGCCCCCCAGATGATGCCCCGGTGGGGGAAAAGTTTGGCACCCCATTTTTCTAAGCTGATTGCATTATTCGCCATAGCTCATCCTGAGGGCATTCCTTTATTTCTTCTTTTTCCCCATTTTGGTGGATTAAAATCCTGGAGGGGTCTTTTTTTACTCTTCCTATTACTTCTGCCGGCACAACTTCCCGAAGAGCCTGAAGAAGAGGTAGAGGCGCAGGGGTGAAAATTATAAGAGTGCCACTTGAAATTAGTTTCAGAGGGTCTAAATTCAGGAGTTGAGCTAAAACTCTTGTTTGAGGATAAACCAGGATTTTTTCTTCTTCTATTTCAAATCCTAAACCCTTACTGGTGCAAGCTTCCCAGATAGCTCCTAAAACTCCTCCTTCTGTGGCATCATGAAGAGCGTGAGGATGAAAAGGAAGAGCAATTTTTCCTTCCTGGAAAACGCTCATCATTTTCCAGAATTCTTTTCCTTTATTTATTGTTTCCTCATCCAGGAGATGTTGCCATTCTTTCCCTTTTTCGGAAAATAAAATAGCTGTACCTTCAATTCCTGCTCCTTTGGTCATCACAATATAGTCGCCGGCTTCTATTTTGCTTACATCGGGAAGATGGTTATCTTTTACCCATCCCAGCCCTGTACAATGAATGATAGACCTGTTTACTGCTTCTGATATTTCTGTATGGCCTCCTATAATGCTGACTCCCAATTCCTTCCCTACTTCATCTAACTCCCTCATTATTATTTCTATTTCTTTTTCTGAAATTCCGGGAGGGAAAATAAGAGTAACTAGAAGAGCCACAGGTTCGGCTCCAGAACAAACCAGGTCATTCACCACTACTTGAGTGGCTAAAAGTCCTAAGTGAAATGAAGAACCAGTTATGGGGTCGCAGGTAAGAGATATCAGCTCTTTCCCTAATTGTACTATTCCACAGTCTCTTCCTAATTGGGCTCCCCAGATTACTTCCTTTCTCTTCTTTCCCTGAAAAGGGAAAACTAATCTCTCCAGAACTGAAGGAGGGATTTTACCCACTTTTTCCATCACCGTGATTTCTTCCTTTCTCTATTAATAATTTGCCTTTCATCCAGGCTCCCTGGTCTACAAATAGTATCTCAGTTTTTATCTCTCCTTCTACTTTTCCAGAAGAAGAAAGATAAAAAAAGGAAGAATTAACAATGCCTCGTAAAAAACCTTCCACATAGACGCATTGTGCTTCCACCTCAACTGTTGCCCGAGCGTTTTCCGCTATAACTATAATCGGGCACTTTACCTTACCTTTTAAAATCCCTTCCACTCGCACAAGACCGCGGGTTTCTATATTTCCCTCCAGGGTTACTAAAGGAGGGAGAAAAACTTCTACCGGACACTCCCGCAAAAAACGGTTTAAAAAATCATGACGGGACTTAAAAGATAAAGATTTGCTCCACTTGTCTAAAGATTCTAACTCACGCATTTGTAAGTATTATATCAGAATAACAGATAGCAACTAACTTGCTGATTTTCTAATTTATATTATTTTTGTTCCCCAGTTTGAGTTTCATCTATAGTTAAGCGCAAATTATGGTAATGCCTCTTCTTAGTATTCTGGTTCTCTCATTAAGATAACTCATTTATAAGTTATTTAATACCCTATTAATATACAATAACAGACACGAGGATTTTCTTCTCCCGTCATTCCCGAGCACTTTTATCGGGAATCCAAAGGTTTTTACTGAAGAAAGTCTTTTTCTTTCCTCAACGTTGGAGCGCTTTTTCCCCAGCGTAATTATTCTAAATCTTTTCCCATCTTTTGTGTTTTTTATCTTACATCGTAGATAATTCTCTTTTTTTCGGGGGGGGTTATAAGAGGGTATGAAGAGGTGCTTTTTTTATAACTTTGACAGTTATAATCCATAAAATATTGATATATTAAAGGAATAAAAGCCTCCTTTTTTATTTACTCCCCTACAGTATCACTGAGGATAAACTTAGGAATATTTATCCTTAAAGCTTGGATTTTCAGGAAAAAACTACTTTCTCTTTGAATTTTATGTTATAATTCTCTTCTGCGGGGCGTAGCGCAGCCTGGTTAGCGCACCTGCCTTGGGAGCAGGGGGTCGGCCGTTCAAATCGGCTCGCCCCGACCAGAATTATAATGCTCGCAGGAAGCGCATTCCAAATAGAGCAGCTTTTCACCGGAAGCCTGGTTTTTGGTGAGTCA
>DAOSVE010000033.1:0-15282 GCA_035593465.1 Candidatus Atribacteria bacterium
AATAATTACATTGTAATACAATATCATACACTCAGAAAGGAGGAAAAGTGATGGGAAATGAAGTAATTCTATCTGCCCGTGTTCCTGAAGATTTAGTTAAAAAGTTAGAAGACCTGGCTAAGAAAACTGACAGAACCAAAAGCTATCTGGTGAGAAAAGCCTTAGAGGAATATCTGGAAGAGTTAGAAGATTATTTAATAGCCTTTGAAAGATATACGAGCGGAGACAAAGAATATTTGACTACTGATGAGGTAAAGCATTACCTTGACATCTGAAAAGTGGAAGGTGCTCTGGGAAAAAAGAGCACTTGAGGACCTGTTACCGATTGCCAGAAAAGATGCCCGATTGATTGTGGAAAAAGTAGAAAATCACCTCTCAAAAGACCCTCTCAAGATAGGAAAACCTCTAAAAGGTCAGCTTAAAACTTTTTACAGGTACAGAGTGGGGAATTACAGGGTAATTTATGCCGTAGAAAAGAAAGAAGTCACGATTTTGGTAGTGCGGGTGGGGAAAAGAGATGAAATTTATAAGAAATAAGCTGCTTTCATATATAATGTGGTCCTTGCGGGATTTCTTTCCGAAAGAAAAGAATTGTCATTACGAGATACGACAAAACGGCCCTCGTGATGAGAGAAAACACCCTCACCCTAACCCTCTCCCTTCAAGGTTTCCTTTTCTGTCATGCCTGAGTGCTTTTATCAGGCATCCACTGATGGATGCTTTTCCCACCAGTGATTTTTAGTTTTGCTTTTTGTGTGTTTTCTTTGTATTTATTTTGCTTTTTGGGGGCGATAAGAGGTTTTTACCCCCCTTATTGTTCTGTTTTTCTTTCCTCAGTAGTCTTTTGCCTTTTATGTTTTTAATGGGGGATTATAAAGGGGTGCTCCCCTTTATTGTCGATAGAACCATTCAGGGATGATAGAGAAGAGCAACATATGTAATGGTTGAATGGATTGTGATAAAATAAAGCGGGAACTGGGCTGGTGAATATCAATAGCTCTCTTTTAAGAGCCCTAGGGGCGAAGCTGCAGGGATGTAGAAAATCTTTTAATCCACTAAAGCTACATTCCGTTGGCTCACTAAGGCAGGAAGGGTGTATTTCTATAGGAGGTGAAGCATGAAAAACCTTGTGGCTTATATAGAGTGGGATCCTGAAACAAAGTTGTATGTTGGAATTGTCCCTGGTATTCCGGGAGTGCATACTCAAGGGGCGACCTGGGATGAACTCCAAAAAAACTTAAAAGAGGTGCTCGAGCTCTGTTTGGAAGAAGACCCGGATTTGAAGGAGGATTTGCCACGTTTTGTGGGCTTACAGGAGATTGAGGTGGGTGAGTGAGTAAGCTTCCCCTGGTCGATGCCAAAACGATGGAGAATCTGCTTTTAAAGCTGGGATTTGAAAAGGTTCGTCAAAAAGGAAGCCATGTCTTTTACCGACATATCGACGGGCGGACAACCACAATTCCTCATCATCCAGGAAGAAAATTAGCGAGGCCTCTTATTCGAGAGATATTACGTGAAATTAAACTGTCTCCTGAACAGTTTAATGAAGAGCTGAGGAAGCTGTGAAGGCCTTCGACTGTCTTTCGCTTCGGTATCATATCAGGATTAGCGAATAATCTGTTTGTGAAGGGAAAAAAGGAGTAAGGGGAGGGGGAAAGAAGAAGAAATTAAAGGAGAGGAAAAAAGAAAGGGGGTTGTGAAGGGGTCTTTTCCCCCTCATAGTCATTAAGTATTACGTCGTAGGCTGTCTGTTTTTTCTCCCTCAGTGGAAAAAAGTCCCCAACGTAGCGACCTTGAGTTTTTGACTTTCGATATAATTTACTTTTTAAAGTTTTTAACATTTTAATCAGTTTTGCAGGATACTATAATCTCCGGAAATCAAAAGACAAACATAAAAGTAAAAGACTACTGATAATCATTGCATCCCTCTTTGCAAGCTCTTCTCTTTTGCTTTTTAGACTTGTGCTGGATACTCAACAGAGAAGATAATAGAGGCATTTCCGCGCTTTTCTTATATCGTTGTGAGCTTGGTATCCTGTAACAATCTTACCTAAATAGTTATTTCAGAATTGAGTAGTGGCCCATAGACAAAAAGGGCTGTTAATGGTTAAATTTAGGGAGTTAACAGGTAAAGAAGAGCACAAAAAATGTAAGGGGGGAATTGCTATGATAAGTTTCCGTTCCGCCAGACCAGAAGAAGTGGGACAGATTTTAGATTTGGTTAACTATGTATTTCGTACTTTGAGTGGACTGGAGCCTTCTATGGGAAGGCAGTTTCCTACCCTTATATGTGCTGAGAATGCTCCTGACCTTTATGTAGCTGTTGATGATGGAAGAATCGTAGCTCATATTGGAATAAAGAAGAATATAGTAATGATATATGGCCACAAGGTTAATGTGGCAAATATGGGAGCAGTGTGCACTCACCCCGACTACCAGGGGCGGGGAATTGGAACCAGCCTTCTCCATGAAGTGTTTAAACGATTAGATGAAGAAGGTATCGGGCTGGTTATCATCTCTGGAGCAAGAGGTCTATATAAAAGGAATTCCTGTGTGAAGATAGGTGGTGCAGCTACATTTGTACTTGAGAAAAATAAATATTCTGCTGGTGATGCAGAAGGAATGCATTACTATATTTCCAGAGATGGAAATGGTGCTACCGATCTTTTTGACATATACAGGTGGGAGGCGGTCAGATATCAGCGAGCTAGACTGGAATTTCCAGTGCTGCTTAAAGCAGTTCCAATGGTACCTCCTCCTGTGCTGAAATTGACCATGGTAGTAGCTTTGACTGAAGGGAAAATTAGTGAGAAACTTGCTTACCTTATAGGATATGAAGAAAATCCGGGGATGTTTAAAGTTGTAGAATATGCAGGAGAGAGAAAAGCTATTGCCTGGTTACTGGAAAGATTATTGAATGATGAAGGAATGACCCAGGTGGTTCTGGAATTACCCACTTACGACAGGATACTTACATCAATTTTGAATTCGAGAGGGTTACAGGGGATTTTATCTTATTACCCTTCCACTACCGTAAGAGTTATTAATCGGGAAAGTTTGTGGAGAGATATATATCCTATTATCAATGAAACATGGACGGTAGACACTCCTCCTTCTTCTTTAGCTGAGCTGCCAGATAGAGTAGTTGATGATTTTGCAGCACTGGCAAGGTTTCTATTTGCTGATTTCAATCGGCCTTCATATGGTGAACCGTGGGATCAGGTTTTTCCGCTACCCTTACCCTGGCCTAACGGTTTAAACTATATATAAAAAAGTTATTCTCCCGAATAACTGGATAGTGTTCCACTCTTTATGAGCCTCAGTACAGATTTATTTTCTTTCTTCTTGAACTTCTGTATTTGGGTTTGAAAGCTCCATAATTAACTCTCAATAAGGGGGAGACTGGTTTAACCAGCTTGTTTTCCAGGGCCTCCCAGATCTTGAGAAATTGAACGGACTGTTCTTTGAAGTGAAGATGATATCTCAGGGATTTTATCCGGAGAGAAATCCTTAAAAAACCCTGAAATGCTGAGTGCAGCTACCACTTGCCCGGTAAAATCAAAAATTGGTGCTCCCACACAGATTATACCTTGCTCATTCTCCTGGTTATCGAGGGCATAGCCCTGTTTTCTAATATTCAGCAATTCCTCTTTGAGCTCGCAAGAGGAGATGATGGTATTTTGAGTTCGAGGAGCCAACTCCACTTCTTTAAGGTAGTGGTCAATGTCTTCTTCGGAGGAATAAGCCAGAAGAACTTTTCCTAAAGCAGTACAATATAGAGGAATTTTCATCCCCACTCGGGAGCGCATTTGCAGGGTCTTGGGTCCTTCCACTTTATCAATATAAATGGCTTCGTTCCCTTCCCGGATCGCTAAATGGGCGGTTTGGTTTACTTCATTCACCAACCTAACGAGATATGGGTGAGCAATTTCTCTTAAATCAAACCCATTTAGAACGTAGTTACCTAATTCTATCAACTTGATTCCTGGCTTATAGTTACCATCAGTACTTCTAGAAACATAACCATAACTCAAAAAAGTATTCAAGTATCGATAAATAGTAGAGGGATGGAGGTCTACCTTTCGGGAGATTTCCTTAATAGTTATACCGTTTCTCCCTTCAAAAACCACTATCTCCAGTATTTTAATAGCCTGTTCTAAAGCACCAATAGAACTTTTAGGAGGCATTATCTATTCACCTTCCCGGATATAGAAGAAGTCACTAAAGCTTCAACAAAATGACGGTCAAAAACGGGCATATCTCCTACCACGTTCATTTTTAAAGAAGCCATGGCATTGCCCCACAGGGCAGCTTCTCCCAGGTTTTTTTTCGAAAGATATCCGTACAGAAATCCAGCCACGAAAGCATCTCCTGCTCCTATTCTATCCACTGCTTCGGTAGCAAAGCTAGACTGGTGGATAGAAACATCCTTACTCAATACAAAACATCCTTTTTCCCCCGCAGTTAAAACATATATTTTGTCTTCTCCGTAATTTGACTGAAGGAAGGCTAACTTTTCCCAATAATCTTCATTTTCTAACCCAAAAATAACTTGCAGGTCTTCTTCTTTGATAAAGATAATATCTATGGACTTCATTATTTCTTCCATAAATTTTCGACACTCCTCCGGGCTCCACAGTTTGCTGCGATAGTTAACATCAAAAGAAATCTGTAAAGTGGCAGGCTTGAACTTGAGTAGATTCCTCACGTTCATATCGCAAGTGGGGCTGAGGGGAGGAGTAATACCGGTGAGATGTAAAAGAGAACTCTGGGAGAGCAAGGAAAAATCCTCTTCTCTCAGCTCAAAATGAGAGAAGGTAGAATCTTTCCTATCGTAGAGAACCTCTGCTCCTTCTCTTCGATGAGCAAACTCCAGGAAATAAAGACCCATTCTTCCTTCTTCTGTGAGCTCTAAATGGTCGACCCCTATCCCAAATCTCCTTAGCTCTTGAAAGACTCTTCGCCCCAGAAAGTTGTCTGGAAGAGCCCCCAATAGCTGGGTTTTCAATCCCAGGATGGAACAGCCGGCTAAGACATTAGCCTCTGCTCCTCCTATTTCCACTTCCCAGGAGTCGCTTTTCAGAAAAGTTTTAAATCGCTCAGGGGTTAAGCGAATCAGAAGCTCCCCATAGCTTAAAACGTCAACTTTCATAATCTCATCCTTCCAAATATTATCTTAAATATTCTCTTCCTGGTACTGTTGTGCTTTATTTTTTATAGTGTACAGTATTCAGGCTAATTCTCCTACTTTCCGAGCTTTCAAAATCAAACTACCAAAAAGTAACTTCATTTATAAATTTCTTCGGTTAACCGATCTCTTCTCCAGAGTTATAGCCCCATCTTTTAATTTGGCGACTATATAGTGATAAGCCCAGCTCTGGTCATCTCGGGGATAGAGCTCCATGCTATTCTCATCTTTAAATAGTAAGTGAGGACCTCTGCTTTCTTTTCGCTCATACATAGTCTGGAGAAGTAATCGAGATAGCAAATGGATATTCAGAGTCTCCAGATAGTCTTTTAAGCTTTCACTAGCATGGAGAATTTCTTCTTCCCTTATACTACAAATTTCTTCATAAGCCGCCTTCAAATTATGGGGAACTCTTATAACTCCGGCGTTTCTGGTCATAATCTCTCTAATATGGTGCCTTACCTGATTGCTCCCCCCAACTTCCCGGGAAAATTTTGGAAACTGCCTTTTTATTTTTTCTGTTTCTTCTTCAGTAATTCCCTCTTGTTTTATTGAAGAAGAATAAATTGCTGCTTCTTGACCTGATATTTTTCCGAAAACCTGGGTGTCAAGCAAAGAATTTCCCCCTGGTCGGTTGGCTCCATGCTGCCCGCCGGCAGCTTCTCCGCAGGCATATAATCCCCCTATAGTGGTTTCGGCTTTTTCGTTTATCTTTATTCCTCCCTGAAAATGCTGAACCGCAGGGACTATTTCAATTTTCCCTTCCTCGTCTAAATTTATTCCCCTGCTTTTAAGTAATTCATAAATTTCTCTGTTCATTTTTTTAAGTCTCAATAAGGGTGAGGCAAATAAATCACTCCTTAACAAATCCTCATCCAGTGAATTTCTGTACCACTCTAATACTTTTTCTGGTAAAGATTCTTTTTCTAAAAAATTGGGATTCTGAGCATAGTTTAAAAAAACCCGTCTGCCTTGCTGAATCTCTTTAGCTACAGCTACATCGATAATGTGAGATTCTTCCTCGCAAGAGAGAGGCCAGCTCCATCCCTTGGAAAAAAGAATATTTACCAATTCTTTTTGAGAATATTTATCTTTATAATATTTGAGTAAGACATCTTCCCCTTCGCTGTTCACTATTTCAGGTAAAGACCTCATAAAGCTCCCGGAACAGGCTATTTTTGTTTTCTTAGAAGACAGACCTATCTGAATAAACTCCATATTTACCAATTCTGCACCAGCTCTCAGCGCCGCTCCCCATCCATCTCCAGTAGCCAGAGGAGGGAAGAGATTATCCATAAACACCTGTCCTGCACCACCGGTAGCCATAATTATGGCTGGAGCATCGACGAAAAAATACTCATTATCCAGGATTTGAAGCCCCCAGGCACCCTTAACCCTGTTTTCTTCATCCAATAAAAGGCCTTGAATCATAGTATTTTCTATAACTTCTATGTTTTCTTCTTTAACTTTTTTAGCCAGTGCTTTCGAAATTTGAACAGCAGTGTCAGGCCCGGTAAAGCAAGCCCGGGCATATTTTGAGCCGTCGGTCCTGAATTGTTTAACTCTATTTCCCTCTCTTGCAAAAGGGACTCCTAAATTATCCAGATATTCAAAAGCATCTTTGGAGTTTTTAGCTAAAACTTCTGCTAAATTTTGGTCAGAAACCATACCTCCTATTACAAAAATATCTTCTGCATGATACCTCCAGGAATCTTCGCTGTAAGGTTCAGTAGTATCCAGAGTGGCATGGAATGCCATTCTATCGGAGTAGGAAGTGGCAGTGACGCTATCTTTTAATAGCTCTCCTTTAGTCACTATTTTAACATCTAAACTTTTATTGGTTTCTTTAGCGCTCAGTGCTGCTCTTAGGCCTGCTCCACCAGAGCCTACCACCAGTACATCTGCTTTCGTTTTTTTCATCCTTTTACTCCTGGTCTCTCTTTTTTTCTATCTCCCGGTAAGGTTTCAGATAAACTTCACCATCCCGGATGACACAACCGGTGATTTTTCTGTGAGCCTTCAGCTCTGCACACCTGATACAGGTTATACAAACTTTTCTTTTATCCATTCCTTTATTCTGCAGTATATCCTTTGCAAAATCGGGGTAAGCAAAAGCCATTCTCCCAAAACCTATTATCTTTGCATACCCTTTTTCTACCATTCCAGATGCTACATATGGCGCAAACTGTCTCAACCAGCTCAAACCTGTTGCCACCACGATGATGTCTTTGAAATTCTCCTGGACTTCCCGAGATAATTTTATTAGCCTCTCCACTCCTAAAAGGGGATATTCAGGAGGAGTATATTTTCTCGCCTCTCCATCTGCCGGCCTGCTAATGTAGGCGTTAATATAGGGACTTCCTGCTGTTACATTTATTAATTTGACACCCATATCCCTTAGCTCACCTATCAATTTTAAAGGCTCACTTAAATCTAACTCTCCTTTTTCGTTCACTCCCCAGCTGATGGGATACTCCAGAAAATCGGAGATGTTCAACCTTATTGCTACTTCTATTCCTGCCTCTTTTTTGATTCTCGCTACTGCTTCTTTTATCAGTAGAGTTCTATTTTCATAGCTACCTCCGAATTTGCCCTCTCTTTCCCGGGCGCCAAGGAGCTCTGACAACAAATATCGGTGGCAACTTTTCACATCTACAGCATCAAATCCGGCCTGTTTTGCCCATTGAGCAGCATTCACATAGTTGTTTCCTAATTCTTCTAATTCTCTATCAGATATAACAGGATGATGCGGCTCCACTTTAGCCAATTTGTCTAATTTTTCGTCGTGAAGAGCAATAATTCTGTGGTCCCCAAAACGCCCGGCGTGAGATAGCTGCAGAACCAGGTAAGGAGAATGGTTACCTTCTTCATCTGCTTCTTCTCTCATTCTGTTTATCAACAGGGAAAAGTCGCTCACCGTTCTTTCATTGAGAAATAGTTGCTGGTCGTTGGCTCGAGCTTTTTCATTAATTGCGGTAGCCTCAAACCAGATAAGCCCCGCTTTTCCTCTGGTATATCTCATATATCTTCTGGTAGTCAATTCTCCAGGAGCACCGTCGGGAGTGGAATCGCAGCCCTCCATAGGGTGAATGGCCAGCCGATTTCCTATGGTTTTCCCGTTCAGTTCTATCTTTTCCCGGAGTAAATCTAAATTATAAGAAAAGGGGATGTCCAGATTAAATTTTTTAATGTCCGCAATCAACTCATCCATCGTCGAATATTTAAAGCGTTTATGGT
This sequence comes from Candidatus Atribacteria bacterium, assembly GCA_035593465.1. Lineage (GTDB taxonomy): Bacteria > Atribacterota > Atribacteria > Atribacterales > Caldatribacteriaceae > Sordicultor. The sequence continues at coordinate 8,426 of DAOSVE010000033.1, forward strand.
CATTCAAGAGTATCACCTTGAAAATAGTTGTTCAATATTTTAATCCTCCTGCCGATATGCCTTTCATAAATAGATTTTGAAATAGCAAGAAAATAACCAGGGTAGGGATGATAGCCATAACAGAGAAAGCTAATATTTCATTCCATGGTATACCATATTGCCCCTGGAGGGTAGCCAGCGCTAACTGAATGGTGAATTTTTTACCGCTGTTGATAACTATCAAAGGAAGGATAAAGTCATTCCATCTCCAGGTAAAAGAAAATATGGAAAGAGAGGCAATTAAGGGTTTGGAAAGGGGCAATACTATTCTTAAAAAAATCTGCCATTCTCCTGCTCCATCTACTTTGGCACTTTCTAAAAATTCGTTCGGTATCCCCCTCATATATTGAATAGCAGTGAAAGCTCCAGTAGGAGTGAAAACTGCAGGAATTATCAATCCCCACAAACTATCCATCATCCCCAGCTGCCTTATAATCACAAACAAGGGAACCATTATTACCTGAGCAGTAACGAAAAGTGTAACTATGACCACCTCAGTGAGAAAACCTCTATACTTAAAGGTGCCTTTAGCGAGCCCATAACCTAAAGAGACACAGAGGAAAACTGTTATAATGGTAGAAATTATTGCTACAAATAGGGTATTAGCAAGGTATCTTGGAAAATCAGATTGTTCAATAACGTTTGCGTAACCTTCCAAGGAGATTTTTTCAGGAAATATGGAGGGAGGATATTTATAAATCTCGTTCATACTTTTGAGAGAAGAGGTTATGGTCCAGAAAACAGGTATCATGAACAGTACTGCCAGCACAATAATTATCACTTTTTTCATGCTGTACCCTCCCTTTCTCCTCCTTCTTGAGCCTTCCTCACTGCAAAAGCTATCACAAAAGTTATCAATAACATCACCAATGAACCAGCAGAGGCATATCCTATCCTAAAATCTGTAAATGCTTTCTGGTAAACATAAAGGGGAGCAACAGTGGTGGCATATCCGGGGCCACCTGTAGTCATAATATACACTATGGTAAAATTTCTGAAGCAATTAGCTATAGATAACGTGATTACAGAAATATTTGTATTTTTCAATAACGGTAAAGTTATATACCAGAATTTTTGAAAACTTGTTGCTCCATCTATGGAGGCAGCCTCATAGAATTCTTCTGAAATTGCCTGTAATCCAACGATAAATATCATCATCATAAATCCAGCTAAAACCCAGACTTGAACTACGACCACGGTAAGTAAAGCTAAAGTGGGGTTATCCAGCCAGCTAACTGGCTGGAGCCCCAGTTGGGCTAGAATGTGATTGACCAGACCAAAATTTCTGCTGAATAGCCACTTCCACATGGTTCCAGCTGCTACCATGGGTATCATATAGGGCCAGTAAAAGAAAACTCTCATGACTTTGGAAAAAGTGTCCTCTTCCTGGAGCAAAAGACCTAAAAGCAAAGAAATTACAAATATTATAGGAACAGCCAGAAAAGTATACTTAAAAGACACTACTACGGAGTTCCAGAACCATTTGTCTTTCATTAAATCGGAGAAGTTTTTAAGTCCCACAAACCTCATAGGACTTAAGATATCCCAGGAAAAGAAACCCAGGATTATCATTAACAAAATAGGAAGGAGATAAAATAAAAAATGAAAAATAAATCCGGGTATGACAAAAGCAAATCTGTTTTCCCCTATCCCACACTTTGTCACCAGCTCACCTCCCCATTTTTAAGAGTTCCACAAAGGAAGAGCTGAGCCTATTTTAGTAAAAATAGGCTCAGCCAGCTTTTTACAGCTCACTTAAGATTCTTTGTGCTTCTTCTTTCCAGTGCTGAATCATTTCTTGAGCAGTCATACTCTCTGAAATTCCTAAAGCCAGATCTTTCCTTATAGTGTCAGTTAATCTACTCCATACTGCAGTAGCTCTTACTTCAGTACTCCAGGCCGGAGCTCTTTCTGCTAAGACCTGGTGAACTTCTGCCCATTCGTCTAAAAGAGGCTCTCCATAATCAATGCTGTGGTTTTTATAGGCAGTTAAGTCTCTGCTCCTTTTTATGTATTCCGTATATCCTTTGTCTTTGTCTGCTATCCACATTACAAAGTCGGTAGCAGCTTTCTCTTTCTCCGCATTTCCAGTTTGTGGTGCAGCTAAGAACCCTCCGCCTGAAATTCCGAACCAGTCTTCAATCACTGGAACGTAACAGGGTGCCACATTATTTTGTTTCTCAGCGTTGAAAGATTCTCTGGCCATCCAGCTACCTGCCCAGTCTACAGCAGTTATTCCACCGAAGAAGTTGCTGGTATGAGATTCTCCCGACAGCCATTCGGCAGGAGGTACTAATTCTTCTTTAAATAGACCTACAAATTCATCTATCGCTTTTTCTGCATTTTCATATTGGTCCATTACAAAGTTTCCTTCTTCATCTAATATCTTTATGTTCCACAAAGCTAAATAGCTGAAAAATTTGTCCGCGGAATATTCAATAGACATGGCATAGGGGGTTGCATTTTCGCTTTTCACTTTCCTTAGAACGTCTTTGAACTCCTCCCAGGTCCAGGGTTCTGTTCTACCACCTTTAGGTGGATAAGCTATTCCTGCTTTTTCGAACATCTCTTTATTGATCCACACGGAGTAAGTTGTGAAGTGAAGAGGAACAGCGTGAACGATGTCTCCTTCTCCTAAGTAGACTTTTACAACATCATAGGTGGAGTCTTTATATTCCTGGGGAGACAGTCCTAAATTTTCTTCAATATCGGGACCTACATTCCTCAAAAATTGGGTCATTTGTGGCAAATATGTAGCAGTTGTTTCCAGTAAATCGGGTGGCTCTCCACCTAGAAAAACCAGCGACATCTTCTGCATATAGTTGGCATAAGGAAATGCTACCACTTCAATTTTTACGTCCGGATGTTCCTCCTGGTATAACTCTACTACTTGTCTTAGGACCCTTGCTTTACTCTCATCAGACGAATACATGGTTAACTCTACTGCAAAAGCAGAACCAAAAGTTAACACTACCAATAACGCTAGGGTGGTGAATAAAAGAACCTTCTTCATGATTTAACCTCCTTTTTAAAGTATTTACTCTCATCTTTTAAGGTTACCTCCCGGGGGAGGCATTACTTTTACACTTCCTTACCCGGAACTTAAGAAATCAAAACTTTACTCCTCACCCTCCGGGTCAAAGATATATCACTTTTGCTTCATCTGCCGATTGCCTGGCTTTCAGGCAAACTTCTGTAATCCGGAAAGAATCTTCGGCAGTTACTAAACACTTTCCTCTACCTTCCACTTCTTTTAAAAAATCCAGGAATATACTTCCTTCTGGTTCTAAGGGAACTTCTCGAACACCTGCTATTTTGCTATCAATTAAAAACACTTTATTTTTAATTACCTCGATAATTCCTTCACTACCCACCACTCTTAGCTGATCATCATCATGAGTTGGTGCATTAGCAGGTCTAAAATAGTCTATAGTTAAAGAGGCAAAAACTTCATTGGTGAGTACAAAATGGCATAGAGCAGTCATCTCTAAATCTCCATGGTCCTGGTTGTCTTTGGATGAATGAGAAGCATATACTGATACAAATTCTTCCCTGCTGAACCATCTTATCCAATCTACTCCATGACTTCCCACCCAGGGGATAGTTCCTCCGTATACCTCTCTCGATTTATAATTTTCTCCTCGCCTACCAAGTTTGTAAGATTTTTGAGCATTTAATAACCTTACCTTCCCTATAGAGCCTTCTTCTACATAATGGTGAGCGGTTAAAAACCAGGGCTTATATCTAATTCCCAGCATAGCCACGAAGGTTTTTTTACTTCTCTGGTAAGCTTTTTTGAGGCTTTCCAAATCTTCTAATGTGGTCGCAACGGGTTTCTCAGTAAACACGTTTATGTTTCTCGATAGAGCTTCTTTAGAAACTTTAGCTAAATCTCCAAAATAACAATTTATAACCGCTATATCGGGATTTATCTCATCAAACATGTTTCTATAATCTTCGTAAATAAGAGGTTTATATCCTAAGTTTATGACTTCCTGGTATAAGTCTTCCATGTTTTCTCCTTCTGATCCTGGAGCAATTCCAGCTATTTCCAGGTCTAAATTACGGTTGCACTTTACAGGGCTCAACACATATTGATAATGCCCGCTCGACCCCACTATACACAATTTCATCTCAAACTATCCTCTCCCTGGAATTATTTAGAGAAAAGGGATTAAAAGCTTTATAAGCTTCTACATTTACCTCCGTAGAAGGAATGGCCCACTTGATACCCAAGTCGGAAAAAAGAGCTCTTTTTTCAAAAGCTTCATCGATTATCTCGTCTATACCTTCCAGTACTGTTTTGTATTCTCCGTATTCAGTTTCAAATTCTCTCACTAATTCTCGGGGAACAGGAACTATTTTACCGGCCGATTCATAAGCCCCATTTATTGCCACTACAAAAGGCCTTGAGTTGGCTGGTGTAGACCATGCCTCTTCTATAAGGCCTAAGTGCTTCTGAGCAGTGACCCTAAAAACCTCTAAATGGGGATTTACTCCCTGATTATCAAACTCCAGTACTTCTCCACGGTTTAAGACCACTTTAGTTTTTTCTGAGAATTCCCAGAAAGCCCTGCCTTTAGTTCCTGTTATTTCCATGTAAGGGTCTCTTGTCCTTTCGCTGGCGTGAGTCACATAAAAATACACTTTAGCTCCATTCACAGCCTCAACTTCTAAGCAAGAAGTATCTTCTGCTTCGATATAAGTGTGTGCTCTATAAAATTCTGCTCTTACGGTCTTCAGATTAACCGCTTCGTTCATAGACGGACCAAGGAGATAAAGCATATTATTTAGATAGTGGGCCAGAGCGTTGTGCATAGGACCATCTAAAACAATGTGCCCATCGTAAATAGTTTTCCCTGCCCACTCGTTTCTGGTGTAATAAGATTTGAACCTTGGCCAGCAAGCTTTGCAGCTTATTTCTTTGATTTCTCCCAGTTCTCCCTGAAGAATAATCTCTTTTAACTTTCTAATAGTTCGGGAATGAATCATGTGAAAGCCTACCGAGCAAAACGTTCTCGTTTTTTTCTCCGTTTCTATAATTTTGTCCAGTTCCTGGATGGTAGGAGCAGGAGGCTTTTCCAGCAAGACATTGTATCCAGTTTCCATAGCTCTGATAGCCATCGGTGCATGAGTATGAATAGCAGTGGGCAAAGTTATAACATCTATCAACTTTTTTCCTTTCTTCAGGAGTTCAGAGAAAGAATCATATATTTCTATTCCCTCTCTTTTGAACTCTTTCCATAACTCGAAATTTTTCCTCTTATTTTCAACGACTATCGCTCCTAACTTGATATTTTCTTCTTTCTCGAGCTGTTGGATGAAATTTATATGTTCTTTAGCAAAATTTCTGACTCCTACCACGGCAAAGAATACTTCTTTCACTCGACCACTTCCCTCTCTTTACTTTATAATTTCCCGGCTCCTGCCTCACTGGTTACTATTGCTGGCACTGATATTGCAGGATCGATTTTTAAGAACAAGGTAGGTTTCCAACCAACAGATGGTTCTAATTGATCATTTACATTAACATCGTTGTGAGCTTTAAGGAGGTTAGCATAGAATGGCTGGCTGGAAGGATAGGATATAACCGTGCCCTCCTCATATATACAACTACCTTTCCATCTTCTTATTATTCCAGAGGCTGGAACTGTCCAGGGTAAGTCAAAATAGTTGTTTTGAGCATATATTTTGGATTCTACTCCCACACCCCAGGCATAGTCAAAGGGATAAGGAGAGTGGGAGTTGATTTTATAATAGTTATTGTAAACATGAACTTCTCCAAATCTCACCCGGGGAAGCCTTTGAGTGACATTTTCAAAAAGATTGTGATGGAGCGTAACCCTTAAATGGCCTCTATCACTAACGTTGCTATCACTTGAGCCTATGAGCATCGTTTTATCGTGATTGTAGAAAACATTGTATGAAACGGTTACTAAATCAGATTCTTTGGTGATGTCTAAGAGCCCATCATGTTGCTGAAACAACCTTCCAAAATAAGTGGGAGCTTCATTATCGAGATATCTTCCATCACTGAAAGAGCAGTGATCAATCCAGATATTTTTGGAGCCCTCTATAGAAACACAATCATATTCAGAATTCCATTCTCCGAACTCTCCATCAGTGGGATCCCATTGGGGGAAGTAATCAATCGGGCTTTCAAAAGTTAAATTGCGGATTATCACATTATGAGCATTTTTAAGCTTTACGGTAGCTCCAACGATTTTAGCATCTTTTCCCACTCCTATTATGGTTTTGTTAGAACCTATATATATTAAAATATCATCAGCCTGATTCTTTTGAGACCTTGCTCTTGCTTCTTCTAAAGGTCCAGAAACTTCCTTTTCCTTTCCCCATTTTTCAGGAGCATATTCTTCCAGATATTTATCGAAGTCAAATTCAGGATCTTTATAGGTTTCGTATGGCTCACTTATTTCAATGGTGCCCTCTATAAATATAATTCTTGGAATATCATCTTCCATGTTTTTTTCTCTATCTCCGCCGAGAGCTTCTATCAATTCTTCCTTGGTTCTCACTAAATAAATGTTTTCTACACTGGCTTGGGAGCCACCAGATGTACCTTCTCCATAAGATGCCCAGCCATCACCTGGCTTCAGAGTTTCTCTACCCAAACTTAGCAATTCTCTACTTATCCCGGGAGGCAGTTCAGTAGCCCAGGAAATACCCGCAATCCCCATCACCACTAAAAACACCAACACTATCCTACCGAGCGGCTTCATAATATCACTCCTTTGCATAATATGCATTATGATTGCTCTATATACATTATAGAACACCAACTTTTGGTCTGTCAACCT
>DAOSVE010000034.1:0-15011 GCA_035593465.1 Candidatus Atribacteria bacterium
GTATAGCCTCCATCCATAACTAAAACGCTTCCTGTAACATAAGAGGAAGCGGAAGAAGCCAGAAAAACACAGGGACCTTTAATTTCTTGTGGGTTACCTAAACGACCAAAGGGAGTAAGTTTTTTCCACAGTTCAGCATATTCAGGATATTCCTTTAAGAGGTCACCCACTAACTGCGTTTCCATATAACCAGGAGCAATGGTGTTCACTCGAACATTATAAGGAGCCCACTCAGAAGCTAAAGATTTAGTAAGCATGATTACTCCTGCTTTAGAGGAGTTATAATGAGATTGAGCCTGAGGAGTATTAACTACCAATCCCGACATAGAAGAAATATTTATAATACTCCCCTTTTTTCTTTTAATCATTTCTCTTCCCACTGCCTGGCAACACAGAAACACTCCATTTAAGTTTATATCTAGAACTCTTTTCCAATCTTCTTCCGGCATTTCTTCTGCTTTCATCCATTGTCCTACCCCGGCAGAGGTTACCAGAATATCAATTTTTCCGAAACGCTCCAGAGTTTTCTCAACCATTTCCTCTACCGCTTCTTTTTTTGTAACATCCACCCGGAGAGCTAAGGAATCCACTCCCCAAGACTGGATATTAGAGGCCACTTTTTGGGCTTTTTCCAAATTCAAATCTGCCACTACTACCTGAGCCCCTGATTCCCCTAAAGCAGCGGCCATCTGTTCTCCCAAACCTTGCGCTCCACCAGTAACAATAGCTACTTCTCCTTGCAGGTTAAAAAGGTCTTGGACATTTGCGGGCATCTTCTTATCCTCCTTTTAGTAAAAAGGCTTTTATCGCAAGCTCTGGTCGGGGCGAGCCGATTTGAACGGCCGACCACTCGCACCCCAAGCGAGTGCGCTTGCCAGGCTGCGCTACGCCCCGACTACATTCGTTTAAAAATTATAGATACAAGACCAGAGATTGTCAATGTTCCGGTGACTCAGGATTAATTACTTTTACTATAATCTCCCCTGGTTTCACCAATTGTAATCGTTCTCGAGCTAATTTTTCTATATACCAATCTTCGTCTAAGTATTCTCTCTCTTTTTCTAATTTCTCCACTTCCTCAGACAGCGTCCTCTCTCTTTTTTCCAGCTCTTTCATCTCCCGAGCCAGATTAAAATAATCCACCAATTTATTACTCAGATGCAAGTTAAAGAAAAAAAGAGACAACGCTAAAAAACCGATGAACAGAAATTTCTCCCATCTATTTTCAGTAACTGGTAACTTTGAAAACCTCTTTTCCTCGGAAAATGGCGGCATTATCCAGCTCTTCCTCGATTCTCAATAACTGATTATACTTAGCGGTCCTCTCTGAACGGCAGAGAGAACCAGTTTTTATTTGACCGGCATTACATCCCACCGCAAGGTCAGCAATAGTACTATCCTCGGTTTCTCCTGAGCGATGAGAAATAACTGAAGTATAACCAGCTCTTTTAGCTATTTCAATAGTTTCTAATGTCTCGGTGAGAGTTCCAATTTGATTTAACTTAATGAGAATGGAATTACAACATTTCTCTCGAATACCCCGGAGTAATCTTTCTTTATTGGTTACAAACAGGTCATCACCTACCAGCTGCACTTTATCACCCAGGGCAAAGGTGAGTTTTTTCCATCCTTCCCAGTCTTCCTCAGCCAAACCGTCCTCAATAGAAATGATAGGATAATTTTCCACCAAACGGCGATAAAAATCAATCATTTCTTCTACGTTACGACGCACTCCCTCTCGCTCAAAAACATATATTCCATCTTTATAAAGCTCAGAAGCAGCAGTATCTAACGCTAAATAGACATCTTTACCCGGTTCATAGCCAGCCAGCTGTATAGCTTCCAGTATTACTTCAATAGCTGCTTCGGAAGAATGGAGATTGGGAGCAAAACCCCCTTCATCTCCCACGCCGGTTGAGTAACCACTCCGTTTCAAAACTTTGGCCAAGTTATGAAAGACTTCCGCCCCCATTCTCAAGCTCTCGCTAAAAGAACGAGCCCCACAAGGAGCAATCATAAATTCCTGGATATCTACTCCACTATCAGCATGTTTTCCTCCGTTCAAGATATTCATGAGAGGAACAGGCAATTCTCGAGCATTAGCTCCCCCAAAGTAACGATAAAGAGAAAGCCCGCTATAATCAGCTGCTGCTTTGGCCACCGCTAAAGAAACTCCCAAAATCGCATTGGCTCCTAACTTACCCTTATTGGGTGTTCCATCCAGCTCAATAAGGGTTTTATCCACAACCGCCTGGTCTAGCGCATCCAAACCAATAATTTCCGGGGCAATAATTTCGTTAACATTTTCTACCGCTTTGCGCACCCCTTTACCTAAGTAACGTCTTTTATCACCATCCCGCAGTTCCACCGCTTCAAAAGTACCGGTAGAAGCCCCGGAAGGAACAGCCGCCCGGCCAAAAGCTCCCGAAGCCAGAGTTACATCCACCTCTACTGTAGGGTTCCCTCGAGAATCAAGAATCTCTCGAGCATGAACATCAAAAATAGTACTCATTCTCTATCAACTCCTTTTCTATCAAATTGGGTAATTTTTACTATGCTACCTTCAGGTATTTCATCCAGAATATCCAGGGGAGAAAGGATTTTTCCCACTACTTCTACTGCACTAGCTGGCCTAATCTCTTTTCCATTACTTATCGGAGTAGGACCAAAGAAAATACAAAGACAGGCTCCATCCGGCCAGTACGCTATATCACCCTCCTCTACCACTTCCTGAGGAGAAACGATAGAACTCCGCATAGGAATAGCGAAATAGATCTCCTTTCCCCACCGATTAACTCGTTCCTCGAGGGGTAAAATGCGGAAAATCTCTTCCGATAGGGAACTATCATTAAGCTCTGCTTCTATTGCAATTCCCTTTTCAGGAAAGGAAAACTCTATTTTTTTAGACACCAAACTCCTCCTCCTTTCCACACTCTTCCTAAGCTAAAAGATAAGTGCTCTAAAAGAAAAGGTGTTTTTTTAAAAGCTTCTTCTTCGCTCATAGGACCATTAGCTATAGAAAAAAGAGCTAAAGCTTTCTCTTCCCAGAGAGAAAACGCTTCTTCGCTGATTTTTCCTCCTACCAGAAGAAGAGGTTTTCCCCATTTTCTGCACTTTTCTTCCACTCCACTCACTACTTTACCATAAAGAGATTGTTTATCAATCTTTCCCTCTCCACTTATCACTAAATCTGCTTTTTTAATTTCTTCCTCTACACCTAAAATATCCATAATCAACTGAATACCAGAGGTAAATCTTGCCCCCCAAAAGGCATATAACCCCGCACCTATACCTCCTGCTGCTCCTGCACCCGGTAAATGGTCAATTTCTATTCCAGTGTGTTTTTTAACTAATCGTGCATAATTACGTAAGCCCCGGTCGAGCATTTCCACCTCTTCAGGAGATGCACCTTTTTGTGGAGCATAAACATAAGCCGCACCTTCTTCTCCGTAGAGAGGATTCTTCACATCACAGGCGATTATTAGCTCCACCTCTTCCGGCTTTGTAAACAGATGCTGAGAGTCAATACGAACCAAACGCAGTAAGTCATCACCCACTCCTTTCAGCTCTTTTCCTTCCTGGTCAAAAAATTTCACTCCCAGAGCCCGAAGAGCGCCCATCCCTCCATCGGTGGTAGCACTGCCTCCCACTCCCAAAATTATGCGGTGAAACCCCAAGCTTACCGCCTCTTTTATCAGTTCTCCCACCCCGTAGGTAGTGGTAAAACGAGGATTCCTTTCCTCAGGTGGTAAAAGAATTAACCCCGCTACCTCGGCCATTTCTAAAACTGCTACCTCTCCGCCAGATACTACTCCAATATGGGCTTTTATTTTCTCTCCTCGAGGGCCAGTTACTTCTTTTTCTATTATTTTACCTTTTGTCCCCTGCACTAAAACTTCTACCGTGCCTTCCCCTCCATCAGCTAAAGGTCGCTCCACCACTTGCCAGCTCTCATCTACCTTTTGCAATCCCTTTCTAATGAAGGAAGCAACTTCAGTACTTTTCAAGCTGCCCTTAAAAGAATCAGGAGCAACCAGTATCCTCACTCCTCTATTTTCTCCTTTTTTAGCATCTCGTACAATTCTTCCCCTTTTTCCCTCTCCCCCACACTTTTTACTCGTACCACTATTTTATAGGTAGGAGCAAAAAGTGTGATTTCGTCTCCGGGCTTGATCTCCATCCCTGGCTTAGCTACTTTCCCATTTACTAAAACCCTCCCACCTTTACAAGCTGCTTGAGCCAGGGGCCGCCTTTTAATCAAAGAAGAAACTTTAAGAAATTTATCTAACCTCACGGTCTTCCCAGGGTAAGAGTACTTCCTCTCCCCATTCAGGAAAAAGAGAATAATCCCCTCTTCCTCCCACTGCTACCATAACAAGTACTGAAAGCGCTCCATGTTCTTTAACCCATTTCTCCAGCTCTTCTCTGCTTTTTCCTTCCCGGAATCTTCCTGCCACTAGAACCGCTCTTTTACCTTCCAGATTTCCCAGATTATCCCAGATAATCTGGAAAGGTTTTTCTTCCAGAGCTACATTTCTAACTTCTTTATTTAAAAAGGCGGTTAAAAAGCCACTTAAAATTAACCCTTCTGAATTAACCGCTATCAAAAGGTCAGGATTCCACCCCTGAACCAGAGGCAAAATAACCCTTAAACGTTTCAAAAATTCAGCAAGACTTATTTTTTCTCCGGCGTGAATTTCTCTTTCGCTTTCTCCCATAAAGCATCCATCTCCTCTAAAGCTACACCAGAAAGTTCTCTACCTTGCTCTTTAATCTCGCTTTCTATAAAACTAAATCTCTCAGCAAAACGATTATTAGCTCCCTGGAGAGCATCCTCAGCTTCAACACCCAGATGACGGGCTAAATTAACCAGAGCAAAAATTAGGTCTCCCCACTCTTCTTTCATTTTCTGAGTATCTTTGCTTTCCCAGGCCTCTTGAAATTCTCCCCACTCTTCTTCTACCTTTTTTTCTACCTCCTCAGGAGTCTTCCAATCAAAACCTACCCGAGCGGCTCGCTCTTGCATAGCTTTAGCTCGCAAAAGAGCAGGAAGGCTACGAGGTAAAGAGGAGAGCATGCCACTCTCCTTTCTTTCCCTCTCTTTTATTTTTTCCCAGTTTAAAAGCACTGCATCTACATCTTTTACTTTAACCTCTCCAAAAACATGAGGATGACGCCTTTTCATCTTATAAATAAGATGTTCTAAAATATCTTCAATGGTAAAGGTATTATTTTCCTTTCCTATCTGAGCATGAAAAATGATATGCAGTAGCATATCTCCTAATTCTTCCTTCAATCTCATCTCATCTTTTTTATCTATAGCATCTAGAGCTTCATAGAGCTCTTCTACCATGAGAGGTTTTAGTGTCTCCCGAGTTTGTTCCCTATCCCAGGGACAACCTCCTTCTCCTCGCAAAGTAGCCACTACTTCTATTAATTCCTCAAAAAGCTCACCGGCTCTGCCACTGGACACTCTCGATAACCATCCCTTCTAAAAGCGAAACTAAATCTCGGAGAGGCAGCATTTTAATTTTGAATGCCTCTCTACCTTGATAATTAAATAGCTTTCCTTCTTTCCCTTTCTCTTCCATATACTGGCTCAAATTCAGAAGAACTGGAAGAGAAGCCACAAAATAAAGTTCTCCATCTTTTTCTTCTATACTTTCAATCTGAGCTATTTTAGCATAATGCCTTATTTTTGTAATCTGTAAAAGATTCTTAGCCTGCCGGGGAAGATGTCCAAAACGGTCTTCCAGTTCTTCCTTTATTTCCTCTACTTCCTTCTCTTTTCTCACTCCCAGTAGCTTCTGATAGAAATAAAATCTTTCACTATCTTTAGAAAGATAAGACGAGGGTAAATAAGCTTCTTCTTTTAAATCTATATGAGGGTTAATAGGAGAGATCTCCTCTTCTCCCCGCAGGCGAGCAATTTCTTCTTCTAAAAGACGAGTATAAAGAGAAAAACCTACTTCCTGGATAAAACCATGCTGCTCCATTCCCAGGATATTACCCGCTCCCCGAATTTCCAGATCCCGGAGAGCCAGTTTCATACCTGAACCAGTGGTGCTGAACTCCATAAGAGCTTCTAATCTCTCCCGGGCTTCTGCAGTTAAGCGAGGAGGATATAAAAAATAGGCAAAAGCTTCTCTATCGAATCTCCCCACTCTTCCCCGCAACTGATATAGCTGAGCTAACCCGAACAAAGTGGCCGGGTCTACGATAAGAGTATTAGCATTGGGGACATCTAAGCCAATCCCCACAATAGTGGTACAGAGTAAAACGGAAATTTTACCCCGATAAAAGTTTTCCATAACTTCTTCTAATTCTTTACCTCCCATTCTTCCATGAGCTAAAGCTATTTTTACCCCGGGAAGCAAATTGTCCAGCTCTTCCCTCACCGGCGTCAAATCCCGAATCCGGGGACAAACATAAAAAACCTGGCCTTCTCGTTCTATCTCTCTTTCTAAAGCTTCTTTAATTACTTTTTTATCTCGAGGTACAACCAGAGTATAAACTGGCTTTCTCCCTTCCGGTGGCGTTTCTACCACACTGATATCCCGAAGACCTAAAAGAGAAAGATATAGAGTACGAGGAATAGGGGTAGCAGTAAGAGTTAAAACATCTAAGTTAGCTTTGAGTTTTTTCAACTGCTCCTTGTGCTTTACTCCCAAACGCTGTTCTTCATCCACAACCAATAAACCCAAATCTCGAAAAACCACATCTTTTTGTAGAAGGCGGTGAGTACCGATTATAATATCTATCTCCCCTTTTTCTACTTTTTCCAGTATGGACTTCTGCTCCTGAGGAGTACGAAAACGGTTTAAAACGGCGATACTCACCGGAAAATCTTTCATCCTTTCCCGAAAGGTAACGTAGTGTTGCTCAGAAAGAAGAGTAGTAGGCGCTAAAACCGCTACCTGTTTTCCATCCATCACTGCCTTAAAAGCCGCCCGCACAGCAATCTCTGTTTTTCCATATCCCACATCTCCACAAATCAAGCGATCCATAGGGCGAGAGCTTTCCATATCTTTTTTTACTTCTTCGATAGCTTTTTTCTGGTCCGGGGTCTCCAGAAAAGGAAAGGATAATTCTAATTCTTTTTGCCAGGGAGTATCAGGAGAAAAACTGTGTCCCTTTTCTAACTGACGTCGAGCATAAATTTCTACCAAGTCTTGAGCTACTTTTTCTGCCGCTTTTTTAGCTCGTTCTTTAGTTCTATTCCACTCAGCTTTTCCCAGGCGATTAATCTGGGGTTTTTCTTCACCCACCCCCACATATTTCTGCAGGAGATAGATTTTATCTGCGGGAAGATAAAGAACATCTCCTCCACCATAACCTATCTCCACGTACACTCGTTTTATCCCCTCTACAGTCATCTCTTTCCATCCCCGAAAGATACCAATGCCCTCTTCCTCATGCACCACATAATCCCCAGGAGAAAGAGAGTTAATAGAAGCAAGAGGCTCTCTAGGAATCTTCCGGGAAGGAGCAAATTCCTTTCCAAAAATCTCCCAGGAAGAGATGAAAGCTAAACCAGCTTCAGGTATTCCAAAACCTTCCCTCAGATATCCCGGAGAGAGAATGACCTTTTTTTCTTCTTCGGGATGTAACCCAAAGTCTACTTTTTCCTCTTCTAAAAGAGAAGAAAGAATCTCCAGCTTTTCTGGAGGGAGAAGAATAAAAATTTTACTCCAGGGACTTTCTTCCAGATAATTTTTTAAATCATTAATTTTCCCCCAAAAAGAAGGTATTCGTTCTGCCTCAAGAGAAAAAGAAACCTCAGCCTGGGAAGTGCTGATTCCGCAAAAGGCCTGCCGAGAAGAAAGGGTAAAATTTTCCACTGTTACCCCATCCCAGAAAATGGTTTTTACTTCCTTCTTTAAAGCAGAAAGGAGAGGTACAGTCTTAAACTCTCCACTCCGAGGAGGAATAAAAAGAGTTTTTATTTCTTCTTCAGTGCGCTGGGTTTCAGGGCGAAAAAATTTTATCTTTTCCACCCGGTTTCCCCACCAGTAAGTGCGAACCGGAAGAGAAAGATGAGGAGGAAAGAGGTCTACTACTTCCCCTCTTATCGCTACTTCTCCTTTTTCTCTAACTAATTCCTGACGCTCATAGCCTAAACTAAAAAGCAGGTCTAAAAACTCCTCCCTTTTAGTTTCTTTCCCTTCCTCTAAAAGAAAAGAATGAGTAAGAAAATAATCCAGGTCTTCCACATTCAAGGGGAGGTCTTGAGCTTCTACTACCGCTATAACTTTTTCCTGCCTGAAGCTATCCTGTAACTTTACTCCAAAGAACTCTTCTTCTCTTTTAACCTCCTGCACCGAGAAATATTTACCCTCTATCTGGCGTAAAGCCTCTATCTGGTGAAAAACTTTCTTTTTTCTCTCTTCATTACTCACCACATAAAGGAGAGGTTTTTCCAGAAAAAGGGCAAAAAAAGGCCGGGCCGGGGAAATGGTATCCAGGTATATTAACTTTTCTCTCTCTATTTCCCTTATCCGGGAAACCAACTTACCTAAACCAGAATTCATAAACCTCTCATAAAGCGCTCAGTTGAAAACTTCCCTTTATAATCTGATAAAATTCGGGATTTTCAAAATCGACATCGCTACGTAAACCCCGACAGTGGATAAAATTTTCATCAAAATAAACCGAAGCTTCCGCTTCTGTTTCCAGGATTTTATCTTTATCCCGATACCACAATTCTTCGGTCACTATTTTATCCCCCGAAGAAGATACTACCTCTACTTCTCCCTTTAAATAAAAATCTTTATCATCCAGATTTATTTCCGCTTCCTGTGCCTGGATGATAGCTTTCTCTTTTCCCTCCTGGTAAACAATGAGTTTTACTTCTCCTCGGCAGATGGCTCTCGTGTTATCACTACTCAACTCCACGTTTTGTGCCTGAATTAACCAGGCCAACTTTTCTCCTTCCCATCCCCGAAGTTCTGTTCCTTTTAGTATAACTGGAGGTGAGGAAGTTGGTTCTTCTATTTCTTCTTCTGTTTTTTCTCCTTCTCCGGATTCTTCAGAAACAGAAGAGAGAAGGAAAAAGACCAGTAGAAAACCTGCCATACAAAAGCCAATAATTAGTATTAACCTTTTTGCCATTACCGCTCTACTTCATAAGGCCAGGTAGCCATTCCCCCATCCATTACCATAACTTTCTGAAAACCCCTGCTTTTCAAAATTAAATAGGCTTCATAACCCCGTAAACCTGCAGCACAAATAGTTACAATTTCTTTATCAACAGGGAACTCGCCAATCCTCGCTGGTAGTTCAGCAAGTGGGATAAGAACGCTACCCGGTATGCGAACTTTCTGGTATTCCAGAGGAGTGCGCACATCTAACAAAATAAAGTCTTCTCCTCGTTTTCTCTTTCTTTCTACTTCTTGAGGGGAAACACCCACCATATTTCCTTCCAGTTTATTACGCAGGACATTAGCCGCCAGACATAAATTATCTATAGCAGAAGCATAAGGAGGAGCATAAGGCAAATCCAGATTGGATAGGTCTTCCACTTTCCCTTGGTAATTCAGAAGAGTAGCTAAAGCGTAGATACTTTTCGTAACCTCGCCTTTACCGATCACCTGTGCACCCAGAACTTTGCCACTTCTTCTATCCGCTACCAGTTTAATAATCACCTGCTTTGCTCCAGGAAAGTAATGAGCTCGGTCCGGAGCAGGTACTAAAGCATACTCTACATCATAGCCTAAATTCTGCGCCTGCTTCACTCCCAGGCCACTTCGAGCTACAGTATAATCAAAAACTTTAAAAATTACCGAGTTTAAAGCTCCTCGGAAAACTTCCCTGCGGCCTACTAAATTCATAGCTACCACTCTTCCCTGCTTATTAGCCAGAGACCCCATGGGTATATAAGCAGGTTGACCGCAAACCAGATTTTCTATTTCTACACAATCTCCAGCAGCATAAATAAAGGGGTCACTAGTGCGCAAAAATAGGTCAACTTTAATCCCTCCTCGTTCCCCTATCTCTAAGCCAGCTTTGCGAGCTAAGTCATCATTGGGTTTGAAGCCGGTAGCTATCACTACCATATCTGCTTCATAACCTCCCTTATCAGTAACTACTCTTTTTACTACCCCTTCTTCTCCCTCCAGGCGCTGTGCTCCTTCTCCTACCCGGATATTTACTCCCTCACTCTGGCAGTAACGACGCACCAAAATCCCCATATCTTCATCCAGAATGGGTAAAATTTCCGGTAACACTTCCAGGATGGTAATCTCTAAACCACTTTTTGCCAGGCTTTCAGCCATCTCCATTCCAATCAATCCCCCGCCAATAATTACTGCTCGCTTAGCCAGTTTTTCTTTAATGGTCCAGCGAATAGCTTCAGCATCTTCAACACCGTGTAAGGTATAGACATGAGCTAAGTCAATGGGGGAAAGAGATACCTCAGGATGATTCAAATCTACAGCCTCAACAGGGGGGATAGAGACCTTAGCACCAGTAGCTAAAACTAAGTAATCATAAGGCAAGTCCGAAATTTCACCTGATTCTAAATTCTTTAGCTCTACTCTTTTATTTTCCCTGTCTATTCGAAGAGCTTCAGTGCGGTTTAGTACTTTAATTCTTTTGGTCTTCTCAAAAAATGCCGGGTCTCGCATTACTCCAATAGGTGTTTCCATCAGCTCTCGATATTCCTTTATCTCTCCTCCTATATAATAAGGTAGACCACAACCAGCATAAGAGAGAAATTTACCTTTTTCTATAATGGTAATTTCTGCCTCAGGGTCCAGACGGCGCAACTTCGCCGCCACTTTAGGACCAGCCGCTACTCCTCCTATAATTACCACTTTATTATTCACCTGTCACCTCCGGTTTCTCAATGCATTTCTTGGCCCTCACCGGTTTTTTAAGCTTCTTACATCGTTATAGATACTACCCAGGCAAAAAAGAGCTGCTCCTCCCACCAACACTCCAAATCCTCCTAATATTCCTCCTATACCCGCTAACTTAGAAAAAAAATCAGAGGTGGAAGAAAAAAACTCTTCTTCTGGAAAAGGATAGAACTCTTCCCCCGGAGGAGGAAGAGAATAAGAAGGAGAACTCTTTTGCGTACTCATCCCTACCAGAGAAAAAATTATCGCCACTATTCCCAGACAAAAAAACGCAATGCCTACTACCTTCAAAAAAGTGCCCACTATATCCCTCCTATAAAATTCTCTTTTTTATTTCCTCTATTTCTTCTTCACTTAATTCTCTTCCAAAACTCCGCAAACCCGAAACTCTAAATCCATGTTTTTGAGCCAGTAACTCAATCTCTTTCACTTTCTCCACCTGTATTTCTTTTCCCAGAGTATAATCTTCAAACCGCCCCTCCAGAGTTAAAATCATAGTTTCAGCCATGCAAGCATAAGATTTCCCCGGAGGATAGCCAAAATCCATGCCAAAATCAGGATCTCCCGGAACGTCAACCACTCCTCCTTCGATAACTAAAACATCTTGTCTTGCCTTTGCCACTTCTTCTGCTACATTGCGAGGGCGAGCCACATCGCAGACCACCGCTCCTCGCTCAATCCAAGCCGGCTGGAGCAAATTTCCCAGAGCTGAAGTTACCGTAATAAGCGCTCGAGAGCCTTTTATCCCTTCTTCTATATCGGTAAAACCTTTGACTTCTTCTCCTTTTATATTTTCTACTTCTTTTTTTACTTTCTCTACTTTCTGGGGGTCCCGGCCAATTATCCTTACTGTTTTTCCCTCTTCAGCAAGTATCAAAGCACAAGCTCGACCAATAGAGCCGGTAGCTCCTACTATGGCAATCTCTTCCTGGTCTAAGTCGATCTCCATTAGAGAAGAAGCCATTTCCAGAGCCCGGAGAGCGGTAGCCACAGTATAGCTATCACCGGTCGTTACCGCAATACGCAAACCATTTTTGACTGTAATCCCTCCATCTCCAGCCACTGAGGTAAAAGCTCCCAGACCGATAATTTTCGCCCCTAACTTTTCAGCCAGAAATCCACACTTGCGAATCTGTTGAGCTACAAAAGAAAAAGGATATTCCAGAAGCACCCGGGAAGTCATGGGAAGCCCGATAAACCATCCTCCTATCTCTTTACCTGTAAACTCTGACCTCACTCCTTTAACTTCTGATAGAACAAAGGGAGAAACTCGAGAAGCTAAGCCTTCCACCCAGGAAGAAGGAAGAATTCTTAAGAACTTAAGGTGGTCTTTTATATCCTGGGAACTGAAGGCATGAATGATGAAAGCAAACTTGTCCATATAATCACCTTTCTACTACTTCTTGCAAAGCTTTTAACATAGCTTGAGCATTTTCCTCCATAACTTTTTTCAAAAACTTACTGATTAAAGCTCCCACCAGTGGTATCCCCAGGTCATATTCAATTTCTAATTCTACCCGGGTTTTATCCTCTCCTTCTTCCTTAAACCTCCATACCCCCTCGTATTGCTTAAAATCTCCTTCTATAAGGGAAAAGCGGCATTCCTTATTTTCCTCATCCCAGAAATCTCTTTCTTTCCACTTAATCTCCCTTCCCTGAAATTCCCCCTTCCAAAAACTATCCACTACCGAACCCTCTTGATTTAAGACTTTTACCTCTTTTATACTAGGTAAAAAAGTAGCTAGCTTTTCTACATCTTTAGCTTTGTTATAAACCTCTTCCACGCTCCCGTTTATCACCAAAGAAGAAGAAACTTTAGCCATTTTACCTAACCCCCTATTTCCTTTAATGTTTCTCTAACTTTATTCAAAGATTCCTCAAGTGCCTTAGTAACTTTCTCTATCTCCTCTTTTTTTATGGTAAGAGGAGGCTCTAAACGAATTACTTGAGGGTTATTGAGAGTATAAGCAACCAAAACCTTTCTTTCTGCCATTTCCGCTGCCAAAAGGGAAGCCACATCGGAATCAAAAAATTCCATTCCTATTAAAAGGCCTATCCCTCGCACCTCTTTTACTAAATCAAGAAACTGCTCCTGTAACGACCGGAGCTCTTCCATCCAGTAATTACCTTTTTCCGCTACTTGAGCAGGAATATTTTCTTCTTGTAGGATTTTTAAAGTTTCCAGCCCCGCAGTACAAGCGAGAGGATTACCCCCCAAAGTAGAGCTGTGAATGAGAGGGTTATCTTCAAAAACTTTCCAGATTTCCGGAGTACTTATAAACGCCCCTATAGGCAGCACTCCTCCCCCTAAGCCCTTAGCTAAAGTCATAATGTGAGGAGCTACCCCATAGTGTTCACAGGCAAACATTTTCCCTGTTCTACCAAGACCAGTTTGTACTTCATCCAGAATCAGGAGCGCTCCATTACGGTCACAAATCTCCTTTACCTGGGAAAGATAATGGGGATGGGGAATGTTGATTCCTCCCTCTCCCTGAATAGGCTCTAAAATTACTGCCGCTGTTTTCTCGTCTACGATTTTTTCCAGAGCTTCTACATCATCAAAAGGCACTTGGTAAGTTTCTGGCACCAGAGGCTCAAAAGGTTTTTTATACACTTCTCTTCCTGAAACACTCAACGCTCCCATGGTTTTCCCATGGAAACTATTAATTGCCGAAACCAACTTTTTTCTTCCAGTATAAAAGCGAGCTAATTTTATCGCTCCCTCTACCGCCTCTGCTCCACTGTTACCAAAGAAGGAATATTGCAAGTCTCCAGGGGTAATCTGGGCCAGCATCTCCGCCAAATCAGCCTGCTGCTTATTAAAAAGAGTGCGAGTAGAAAGCGCTAACCTATCTAATTGTTCTTTCACTTTTTGCACTACTCGAGGATGGTTTCTTCCCACCGGAAAAACCCCGAAACCTCCAATACAATCGATATAGGCTTCCCCATAGATGTCAAAAACCAGAGCCCCTTCTTCTCTCCACTCCACAGTGGAAAAATTGGCAAACCGGAACAGACGAGCCAACCCCGGACTCACATATTTTACATATTTATCTATAGTTTCCTCCACTATTTTTTTCCTTTCTTTTACTTCATCATCCATAATCTTTCCTCCTTTATTTATTATTTTCTTACTTTTTCTCTACTTTCAAACTTCTATATCCGCTACCGAGCCAAGAATATGATTGGGACGATAAGGAAATTTACCTACATCTTCAAGCTTAGTAACCCCAGAGAGAACCAGAATTGTTTCTAATCCTGATTCCAATCCCACTTTGATATCGGTATCCATCCGGTCTCCTATCATTATGGCATTTTCTGAATGTTCATCCATATACCTTAAAGCCAGACGTAAGATCAAAGGATTGGGTTTACCCACAAAATAAGGAGCGTATCCCGAAGCCTCTTCTATCAAGGCCGCCACTGCCCCACAAGCAGGAACAATCCCTCCTTCCCCCGGGCCGGAGGAATCAGGATTAGTAGCAATAAAAGGTACTCCCTGCATAATCAACTGACAGGCTCGCACGATTTTATCATAAGGATAAGACTCCATCTCTCCCAAGACAACAAAATCAGGTCTATAATCAGTAAAGGAATAACCTGCTTCATTGAGAGCCTGATACAACCCTGTCCCCCCTAAAACAAAAGCAGAGCCTTTAGGTTTTTGAGAACTTAAAAATTGAGCAGTAGCCATAGCACTGCTAAAAAAATGCTGAGCATCTATTTCTATACCGGCATTATTCATCCGATGTTGAAGGTCAGAAGGGGTGTAACGAGAGTTATTAGTCAGGATCAAGAACTTATAGTCTTTCTCTTTTAAGCGTTCAATAAACTCCTTGGCTCCAGGTATAGCCTGGTCGCCATAGAGCAAAACTCCATCCATATCAATAAGAAAGGCTTTTTTATCCATAATCTCACCTCAAAAATCACATCTATTATAATTTCTCCCCCTCCTATTAGCAAATAAATATTTAATAGGGATAGTGTCAACTCGTTGTAGGAGTATTTTTATTTTTCCTATGTTATTAGCTTTTGAGATTCCTGCTATCCATTATAGTATCCTGCAAAACTGGTTAAAAACTTTAGGAAGTAAATTGTATCGAAAGTCAAAAACTCAAGGTCGCTACGCATAGAGAAAGACTTTGTCTTTCT
>DAOSVE010000035.1:0-14850 GCA_035593465.1 Candidatus Atribacteria bacterium
ACAAAAAAGTACTATAAGAGAGCAAGCTTTCTTAAAGATATAAAGACTGAATAATTATGCTGGAGGAAAATACTACGATGATTTGCGATTAACTATAAGCCTATCACTCGCTTGAAAATAATATAAATTCATTTTCCGCAAATAAGGATGGAGACGAAAAGATAAAGGCAGAGAGAGAAGCTCGTGCATCATATACCAGTTGGCTGGGTCTTCCGCCTCTTTTATTTTAACTTTTTCACTTGCTGGTTCAGATTTTTTCATCCTCTCTCCTTTCTCCTTTTTCGCCAAAACTTTTCCGCATCTGGGTGTCAGCCTGCAGGTTCTGAAGAGAATAATAATCAAAAACTCCCAATTTCCCCTCCCTTAAAGCCTGAGCTATAGCTTTAGGAATCTCTGCTTCTGCTTCCACTACTTTAGCTCGCATCTCTTGAGTATATGCCTTCATTTCCTGTTCTCTGGCTACAGCCATAGCTCTTTTCTCTTCGGCTTTAGCCTGAGCCACTCTTTTATCTGCCTCAGCCTGATCTCCTTGCAGGCGAGCTCCTATATTCTGACCTACATCTATATCGGCAATATCAATAGAGAGAATTTCAAAAGCAGTCCCGGCATCTAACCCCTTTTCTAGAACTGTTTTAGAAATACTATCAGGATTCTCCAAAACTTCCTTGTGAGAGCGAGAAGAACCAATGGTGGTGACTATTCCTTCTCCCACCCGAGCAATTATTGTAGCTTCAGTAGCACCTCCTACTAGCCGATCAATATTAGCTCTAACGGTAACTCGAGCTTTTACTTTAAGCTCAATTCCATCTTTAGCCACCGCTGTAACCTCAGGAGTCTCAATCACCCGGGGAAGAACACTCAGCTGCACCGCTTCCAGAACGTTTCTCCCGGCAAGGTCAATAGCACAAGAGCGCTCAAAAGAAAGGGGAATACCTGCTCTCTCTGCTGCAATTAAGGAGTTTACCACCCGGTCTACATCGCCTCCGGCCAGATAATGAGCTTCCAATAATCCTACATCCAAGCCTAATCCCGCTTTGGTAGCCTTAATTAAAGGAAGAATAATAGAAGCAGGTTCAACTCTTCGCAGCCGCATACCAATCAAAGTAGTAATACTTACCTTCACTCCCGCCGCCAAAGCAGAAATCCACAGCCCCAACGGAACTAAATAAAGGAAAACCAAAAAAGCTACTACTACGATAATCAAAGGAACTAAATAATTTAAAAACACCAATTTTACCCTCCTTCCTCAGACTTAACTACTATAGTATTTCCTTTTATTTTTTCCACTTTTACCCTGGTACCAGGAGATATAAATTCTCCCTCAGTTATAGCATCCCATCTTTTCCCCTCAATCTCCACTATTCCCGCCGGTCGAAGCATGCTTTTAGCTATTCCCGTTTTTCCCACCAGAGAAGGCTCCCAGCCTTTTTCTTCTGTTTCGTAGGCTCGCCCGGTTATTTCTTTTCTCAGCCCCAATCTTTGCCACACCGGGCTTTGAGGAAGAAAAGCAAGCAAAACCAGAAACACTCCCCCCATCAGAGCAATGTAGAAAAACAATTGATACAAAGCTTCTTGCCAGAACAAAATACTGGTTTCCCGAAGAACAAGATAGATAGAGAGAGCTAACACTCCTATCCCCGAAATCCCTGTTATTCCAAATCCGGGTAGAAAAAGCTCCACGACTAAAAGAACTGCCCCTATCAAGAAAAAAATAAGAGGCTCCCACCCCGCCAGACCAGCAAGATAGCGACCTCCAAAAAAAAGAGAAAATGAAACTAAGCCAATAATACCTGGAATTCCAAAACCAGGAGTTAAAACCTCCAGCAAAATCCCCCCTAAAGCTAAAACGAGAAGAACAGGGACTATCACCGGATTAGTTATCAAGCGAGCCAGATTCTCTGACCAAGAAGGAGAAAGTTCCCGAACCGTTCCTTCTAAACCCAATTTGTTTAATAACTCTTCCCGGGTAGCAGCTACTAAATCTCCCGCTCCATGTTCCAGAGCTTGAGAAGCCCGAAGAGTGAGAAGTTCCCCTTTTTTCACCAGACCATCAATTTCCAGGTTACGATCCACCATAGAAGCAAAAAGAAGCGGGTCTCTTCCTCGAGCCTCCGCCAGAGCTTCGATTTGGGCTCGAATAGCTGATACAGTTTTGGGGTCAGGCTGCTCTACTTCCCCTGCAGCACCACTACGGGGCTCAGCTGCTCCCATCGTGGCATCAGGAGCAAATACAATCGTTTCACAGGCCAGGGCAATAAAAGTTCCTGCTGACCAGGCTCGGTGATTAATGAACGCCACAGTATAGCAGGGAGAAGAAATAATAGCATCTTTAATAAAAAGCATAGCGTCTACCAGACCACCTGAGGTATCGATTTCCAGAACCACTGTCTGCGCTCCAGCCTCTTCTGCTTCCCGAAAAGCTCGACTCACGAAACTGGCTAACCCCCAGTCTACCATTCCTAAGTTTGGAACATCTTTCACCGGAACCCAAAATATAACCTTTTCTTCGCTTTGGGCCAACGTAGAACTTCCCATCAGGAAAAAGAGGAATATTATTATTCCCACCAACCAGTATTTAGGGGCTTTTAACATCTTTTCCCTCCCTTTCCTGATAAATTGAACGTCAATTTATTATTAATGGTAACTGAGAAAAAGATTCTTTATTCCCAATTGTAGTATCTCACAAAACTGGTTAAAATGTTAACCCAAGTTGTAAATTTTTACCAGAAAATTCTGACAGCCTACGGCGTGAGATTAAAAAGAACTATGAGGGGGGTAAGCTCTCTTATAGCCTTCACCCTCACCCTAACCCTCTCCCTTCGAGGGCGAGGGAAGAAAAAGAAAGGGGATTCATAAAGGGGAATTCTTTCCCCCTTATACTGGAAGAGACGCTTTTTCTCTTCCAGTAGTTTTTTATGCTTACTCTTTTTGCTTTTAGTTTTTAAGTCTTTAGTCTTACGCCGCAGGCTGTCTGCTTTTTGGGGGTTATAAGGGGGTTTACCCCCTTATAGTTCGGGATTATAAAGGGGCACAGCCCCTTTATAGTTCGGGGTTATGAGGGGGGGTCTTTTTCCCCCTCATAGTCTTTGCAATGAATTTTGCGGGATATTATAATCACCAGAAGTTATATTCAGTAAAGCCGAGGAGGACGAAAGTCCCGAGATATTTCCTCGATACGCTGGAAAAGTTCTTTACCAATTTCAATATGGAAAACTTGAGCTACTACCTGAGTCCAGCCATGGAGGAAGTATATCCAGCCATCCTCTATTTTTAAGTCTTTTTCTTCTCTTTGAGCCAAAGCCTGGTGAATGAATTTTAAATCTCCTCGATAATTGAGCTCCCATACTAAACTGTGAGGAGGAAACTCACAATTATCGGTGAGAGGAGAACCAGGACGGTCTTTACCCAAGCCCGTAGCATTAACTACTAAAGAGTAAGGCTTAATTCTCTTTAAAATCTGGTCGTTTATCTCTGCTTGAGGAGAATGGATGTATTCGGCATTAATATGGGGGTTAATTTTTTTCATAATTTCTTCCATACCGTAAAGGCGAGGGGTGCTACGGTTAGAAACGTAAAGTTTGCTGGGCATATTTCCCTCTTTTTTAGGGTCAAAAAGATATGCAGCAATGGCTCGAGCGCTACCTCCCGCCCCCATAATGAAAACCTCTCCTCCATATTCTTTCCAAAAGTTAGGAGGAATAAAGGCCTCCATTGCTAAACCACAAGATATGGGGTCTTTAGCATGACCTTCTAAACGTCCATCTCTTTTAGAGATGGAAGATAGCTCTCCAAATAATTGAGCATAAGGGTCTAAATAATCAAATAAGTCTTTGGC
Source organism: Candidatus Atribacteria bacterium (assembly GCA_035593465.1). Taxonomy (GTDB): domain Bacteria; phylum Atribacterota; class Atribacteria; order Atribacterales; family Caldatribacteriaceae; genus Sordicultor. The sequence goes on from DAOSVE010000035.1 coordinate 3,836, forward strand.
TGCTTCATAGAGGTCAATTTTATGAGTGGTAACCAAAGCTCCCAGAGAAAGAGGGTCGGTCTTAATAAAGTTTACTGCCTCTCGATAAACTTCTCGAGGAGCATGTATCTCAATATCAATTCCCTTGAGCACCGCATTATTTAATCCTAACTCCTTAGCCCACAAGGGAAAAAGCTTCATAATTGAAGACTGGGTAGTGGTAACTCCGATAAAATACATAGTGGATTGAGAAGCACGTTCTGGCAACTTCATTTTACTTACTCCTTTTAGGATTATCTATCAGCACTACCTCTCCATTTTCTTCCACCACCAGTTTGGGAAATCCTTTTTCTTCGATAGTAGCGTAATCATGACCAGCATCAGCGGGGAAAATACAATAAAAAATGAGAGGCTCCTGTCCTACATTTACAGTGCGGTGAGACCAAAAAGGAGGAATATAAGAAGCAGAACCGGGAAACATATCTAAAGCAGCCCACTCTCCATCGGTAGACTCCATAAGCAGCTTTCCTTTTCCTCGCAAACAAAAATAAATTTCTGCTGTCCCTAATTGTTCATGCAGATGTCCTTTGGTTAGAAAGAATTCCTTTCCTACTTTTCCGGGATAAATAATAGTAGTGCAGTTACCTAAATGTCCGGCTTCTTCGGGGATGTCAACATAGATTACTTCATAAACCAGAGGGTCGCCATTTTTTATCATTTCCTCTGCTTTTTCTCTATCTAGGAACATATTTTTAACATCACTTACCCGGCGGATGGTCTTTTTCCCCGGGGACAATTCTCCAGTAGAAAAGTCTATGACTACATTAAAAGGCTTCATAATATCACCCTTTCTATTTTTATGTTGTTTTCATTCTGGAACTATAACCACCTTAAGAGATTGTTGTTTCTCCATAAGAGATAAACCTTCTTCTATTCTTTCCAAAGGTAAAACGTGGCTCACAAGATAGGAAAGGTCTAATTGCTTTTGCAGTAGTAAATCTAAAGCGCTTCGAAAATGAAAATTATTAGATTTAGTAGTTCCGGTTACCGTCAATTCTTTGTAGTGGATTAAATTACTGGGAAGAGCAACTTCTTTTATCTGAGGAGGTAGGCCACCAAAGAAATTAATTCTTCCATAAACCCCGGCTACCTCTAAAGCTTCCTTTTGAGCATCAGGAGAGGGAGCAGCTACTACTACCACATCTGCCTCCTTTATCTTCTCTTTTACTTTCTCCTTCCCCACTACTATGGTTTTAACTCCTCTTTCTTGGGCTATCTTTAGACGGTCTTCGCTTAAGTCTGCCATCCAGAGCTCTTTTGCTCCTCGCAGTCGAGCTAATTCCAAAAACATCAACCCAATAGGTCCTGCTCCATATATAAGAACTCGGTCTCGGAAATTAACCCGGAGAGGAAGAAAACCATGCACTACACAAGCTAAAGCTTCTACAAAAGCAATAGAGACCAAATCAGTTTCCTCGGGAAGAGGAAAAATATTTCCCTGAAACACTGCTTTTTGAGGAACTACCATAAACTCAGCAAATCCACCATTTTCCGTTATTCCCAGAGCTTTCCCTTCCGGACAATGATGAGTAAGACCCTGAATACAGTAGTAACACTTCCCACATCCGTAATTGGGAGCCACAGCTACTTTCATACCCGGAGTTAAACCTTCTACCCCTTTTCCTACTTCCTCAATTACTCCCACCACTTCATGCCCTAAAACACGCTTTTCTCCTTCCGGTATATCGGCATGCCCCCGCCGAGCGATACGCAAGTCTGTGCCGCACAAAGCTACCGCTTTCACTCGTATTAGAACTTCTCCTTCTCCAACCCGGGGACGAGGAACTTCTACCACCTGTACCTTTGGAGGATAGGAAAAAACTGCTGCCTTCAAGATTGATCACATCCTTTTAATTTGTTTCAGCTAAAAAGCTCTTTATGAGAATCGAAAACCTTACCCATCTTTTCCAGAGTATCAAGATAAAAAGGAAAAAGATTATTATAAAAAGAGCTCCATTCCTCTTGGGGAAAATAAGTTTTAACTTTTTGCACTGAATGGATAGACTTTTCCTTAAGGTCGGAAAACAATCCTACTCCAAAACCAGCAAGTAGGGCTGCTCCCCAGATAGCGAACTCTTCTCTATCTAACTCCACATAAGGTATATGTAAGATGCTGGCTTTTATCTTGTTCCAGAAAGATGACTTAGCTCCTCCACCTATCACTCGGACTTCTCGAAAGTTTACCTCCGGTAGAAGCTTTCTAATTATAGAAAGGTAATAAGCATATTCAAAAGCTACTCCTTCCAATATAGCTCGGAACAGATGTTCTCTTCGATGGTCCCAGCTAAAACCAGCAAATACCCCCCGGAAATAGGGCTCACCAGGACAATTTCTACCTCGAAGATGAGGTAGAAAAACCAAAGAGGAAGGGGAGGAAGCAATTTTTTCTACCTCATCATCAATTAACTGAAAAGCGTGGGGTAAATTTGCCCATTCCCGGAAAAATTCATCTTTAGCCCATTCTAAGTCTAATCCTCCCCCATTTATGTAAGCCATAGGATAATAATATCCATCTAACACTGCTCGAGGGAAAAGAATAGTTTTATGTTCCAAATCAGGAACAAACTTATCTACTGAGAGACTAAAGCAGGAAGCAGTGCCAGCCACGTCAAAAGCCGTGCCTTTTTCTACCACTCCAGCACCTAAATTATTAGCTGCCTGGTCTCCACAACCAGCAACCACCGGAGTGCCAACGAGGATTCCCATCTTCTCTGCCCACTCTTTTTTAACTTTCCCTACCACTTGCCAGGGTTTAACTATTAGAGGAAACTTACTTTCTTCCATCCCAAAAATTTCCATCAATTCTCTATCCCAGCAGTTATTTTCCAAATCAGAAAAACAGGAAAAATGAAGATAAGTATAGTCTATAAAAGTTTCCTCACCCCGGAGACCAGAAAGTTTCTGGCTAACCCAGCAAGAAGGAACAGTAAATTTGTCAATTTTTTGATAAACTTCGGGTTGCTCTTTCTTCCACCACAGGATTTTAGGACCATGATTGATGCTGGGTGCCATACCTGACCGTTTAATAATTAATTCTTCAGCTTTGTCTCTCATCAGCTCGGTATAGGGGGCACACCTTACATCTAACCAGGAATCATAAGGGGTAGCTGCTTCTCCACTTTCATCTACCCCCATAATCCCTGCCATTTGACCATCAAGAGCAATAGCGAGGATAGAAGAGGGAGAAACTCCACTTTTTTCTACTACCTCTCCTACAGTCTCCACTACTGAGTTCAACATCTCATAGGGGTCTTGAATTACACTTCCGTCTTTGCCGTATATCAAATTGGATTTTTGCCGGGCAAGAGCTATTAAATTTCCTTCTTCATCAAAAAGACCGGTTTTAGTAGCCGTAGTTCCCAAATCACTACCGATGAGATAAGGCAAACTTACCACTCTCCTTCCCAAGGAACTGGGCTTTGTTGACTTAAAGATTTATGAGCTAATTCCACCACCTTTACTACTCTTTTACCATCAATAATAGAAGGAGATGGATTTTGATTTTCTAAAACAGAACGGATAAAGGACTTCAACTCTTCTAAGTATCCTTCCCGAAAACGATCTCGCCAACTGGACTGGTTATCACACCAGGATTTTTTATCCGGAGTATAGAGAACTGGACCTCCTGCCTCTACTTCTCCTACTTTAATCATCCCTTCAGTTCCCAGAATTTCCATCCGAGCATCATAAGCATAACCTACCGGACACCCTCCATCTACTACTCCCAGGGGGCCGTCGGTAAAATTGAGAGTTAAAAGGTAGTGGTCATAAAAATCAGGAAACTTTTCTTTTATATCTTTCCCTTTAAAATTTTTAGCCTCTAAAGAAAGGTGGTGAGGTTTTTGGCCAGCGAACCACAAAACTGAATCTATATCATGAGCAGAAACTTCAGCTAACATCCCTCCACTTTTTGCTCTATCGAAAATCCAGGGAGCGGGGAGACCAGGACCTCGGCCGGTGGATTTAATGAGAACTACATCCCCGATTTTCCCTTCTCTTACCATTTCCCAGGCTTTCTTTATCCCTGGGTCATAGCGGCGCATAAAACCAATCTGGAACTTTATACCTGCTTTTTCTACTGCTTCTTGAATTTTTTGCACTTCTTCTGAGTTTTGAGCCAGGGGTTTTTCACAGAAAACGTGTTTTTTAGCTTTTGCCGCTTTTTCTATCATTTCTCGATGAGTAAAAGTTAAAGAAGCAATACACACAGCATCAAAATCTTCTTTTTGCAGAGCTTCATCTAAGGTAGAGTAAAAAGACTTAACCCCCAGATTTTTGCTCGCTTCTTCGGCCCTCTTTAAATCTACATCCACTACCGCTTTTAGTTCTCCTTCGGGAATATAGTGAACTAAATTCTGAGCATGAACCATTCCCGCTCTTCCTGCTCCTACCAAAACAAAACGAAGTTTATCCAATGATTAATCACTCCTTCCTGAGTTATTTATAGCTTTTTACCTCTCCTTATACACGTTCACTCTAACTTTACCCTTGTCCCCTCTAAATCGGGAACGGAAGAAATCGATTATTTGTCCCTCTTCGGTAAAGGTCACGTTTTCCATAAGAAACATAGGAGCACCTTTCTCAATACCTAAAAGTTCAGAGTCTACTTCATTAGCTACGATGGGTTCCAGACTTATTTCCGCTCGATAGGGCGTAAGACCATATTTTTCTGCCATGATGCGATAAAGAGATTGATCAGTTAAGTCTTCCTCCATTAATCCAGGGCAAAGAACTAAAGGAATGTGATTATTAACTCTGACTATTGGCTCATCTTCGATAAAACGTAGTCGATCGATAAAAATAATTTTTTCATCTTCCCCTATCTGGAGAAATCGAGCAATTTCTTTCCCTGCTTTTCTAATCTCCCTATTAAGGATAATAGTATGCAGCGAATAACCTTTTTCGATCATATCATCATAAAAAGTAGTAAAGTGCTGAATAAAACCATAATCAATCTTGGGTTTGGAGACAAAAGTGCCCTTTCCTTTCTCTCGCGTTAGCCAACCTTCATATACTAATTCTTTTAAAGCTTGTCTCACCGTGGGGCGGCTAATTCCATATTTTTCAGAAAGTTCTCTCTCTGAAATAATAGAATCCCCAGGATTAAGTTTACCTTCTTCAATTTCTTCCTTTATAATTTCTTTTAGCTGGTAGTAAAGGGGAACCGGTATTTTACGATTTAATTTTTGCTCCAAAACAATCACTTCTCCTTAAATTATATTTTAAAGTAATAATATTAAGTGGTATTAACCATCTAACAAGAGTTTAAACTTTTTTTATATAATTGTCAAGGGGGAACTGCCATCAGTTAGCAATAATGTGCACCAGCTACCCTTAAAGTTCCTTCAGAATCCCTGATACATTCGCAAGTAAATGCTCTAAAAATAACCGACCAGGGGGAAGTGAGAAGGTAAGGTAACCAAATACTTCTTCTGCAAAAGTGAATGTTCTAATCCCCCTCCAACTATTGGCTATAGTATTTCCTACTTGAAAACTCGCTGTCAAAACTTATCTTCTTTTACTTTGGCCAAGAGAAAAGGAGGAAAATAAAAATACTCCTACAATGAGTTGACACTATCTAGAGCCTTCGAAGCTTTGACATAAAGGATAAGCATTTGCTATAATTAGTGCGATTCTAAAGTAGAGGTGATAGGAAGCTATGAAAAAAGAAATTCATCCTGAATATAAAGAAACTCGGGTAATCTGTGCCTGCGGTAATACTTTTGTTACCCGTTCCACTAAATTTCCTGAAATCAAGGTGGAAATTTGCTCCAAATGTCATCCTTTCTTTACCGGGCAACAGAAGTTAGTAGACACTGCAGGAAGAGTGGAGAAATTCCGTAATAAATACGGAGACAATTATTAATTTTCACCTCCTCAGGTAGCTATCTTTTCTAGCTACCTGCTTCTCCGATGATGAAAGTAACTCTTCTGAATTATACACCTGACCCTGAAATTACCGTTGCTTTAGCTGCTCGGACTTGTTATAGCAGCAAACCTCCTCTTACTATTTCCAAGGAGCGAGCAGAACACCTGATTCGAGAGCTCATTGAGCGAGGCCATGAATCAGTGTTAGAGCATGCCTCTTTCACTTTTTTTATTGAAGGTATATCGCGGGTAACTTCTCACCAACTGGTGAGGCATCGTTTAGCCTCTTATTCCCAGCAGAGCCAGCGTTATGTCTCTATGAAAGAGGCCAATTTTATAATTCCTCCCTCTATAGCTGAAAATCCAGAAGCTCAAGGACTGTTCCTTAAAGCTATAGAGGAAGATAAAAAAACTTACCAGGAACTGGTAAGTTTGGGAATACCTCAAGAAGATGCCCGTTACATGATGGCACAGGGTGTAGCTACTAACCTGGTTCTGTCAGCTAATGCCCGGGAGCTATTGCATATTTTTAACCTGCGGTTATGCAATCGAGCTCAGTGGGAAATTCGAGAGTTAGCCCAAAAAATGTTAGAATTAGTAAAAGATTTAGCTCCAGCAATTTTTGAATGGGCTGGACCTCCTTGTGTGGAGGGAGAATGTCGAGAGGGAGAGAATAGTTGTGGAAAACCCTGGAAAAAAAGAGAAAAATAAAGTGAAATTTGATGTAGGAGGACAGGCTCTCATCGAGGGGGTGATGATGCGCAGTCCTTTTCGCCTGGCTATGGCAGTGCGTAAGCCCAACGGTGATATTGCACTGGAAGTAAAGGAGCAAAAACCTATTACTAAGAGATATCCTTTCTTATCCTGGCCTGTAATTAGAGGAATAGTGAGTTTGATTGATTCTTTGGTAGTGGGTATCAAAGCTCTTTCTTATTCTGCTTCTCTGGCACTCGATGAGGAAGAAGAAAAATTAAGCAGCATGGATATCGGAATTTCTATTCTCCTGGCTCTGGGGATTTTTGTCGGGTTATTCGTGGCTTTACCTACCTTTCTTTCTTCTTTAGTTGACCAGTTCATATCTTCCACTTTTGTTTATAACCTGGTAGAGGGATTAATTCGTATAGGGATTTTTTTAGCCTATTTATTATTGATATCACAAATGAAGGACATCAAACGGGTGTTTGAATACCATGGAGCAGAGCATAAAGCTATTTTTACCTGGGAAAACGGTGAGGAACTTACTCCAGAAAATGCCCGAAAATTTACCACCCTTCATCCTCGTTGTGGAACTAACTGGTTAATTATAGTATTAATAATCAGTATATTCGCCTTCTCTTTTCTGGGTAGACCAGGATTAACTATGAGGGTGGTAAGCCGGATATTGCTTATTCCATTGGTGGCAGGCCTGGCTTACGAGGCGATTAAGTTCTTATCCCGATATCAGGACAATCATTTAGCTTATATTTTAACCTTGCCTGGTTTACTTCTACAGCGCATCACCACTCGAGAACCAGATGACAGCCAGTTAGAAGTAGCTTTTACCGCTTTAAAAGGTAGTCTAAGGGAGGATAATTATGTGGCGGGAGAAAATAGAGGAAATAGTTAAGGAGTATCAGGATTTAACTCAAAAAATAGCCAATCCCCAATTGATGAAGGATATGGCTACTTACCGAAATTTAACTCAAACTTTAGTTGAAATAGAGCCTGTAGTAAAAAAATATGAAGAATATGAGAAAAAAGAAAGAGAACTGGAAGAGAACCGGGAGCTTCTCCACACAGAAAGTGACCCGGAGCTCCGCATCCTTTTAGAAGAAGAGATAGAAAAGTTGAAAACCTCCCTTCCAGAATTGGAAGAAGAACTTAAAACAATGCTCATCCCTCGGGACCCCCGAGATGAAAAAAACACCTTGGTGGAGATTCGAGCCGGCACGGGAGGAGAAGAAGCAGCTTTATTTGTAGCTGATCTTTTCCGGATGTATAGTCGTTATGCGGAGCGCAATGGATGGAAAATAGAGATAATGAGCTCTAACCCAACGGAGCTGGGAGGATTTAAGGAAATAATTTTTGCTGTAGAGGGAAAAGGAGCCTATAGTAAGTTTAAGTTTGAAAGCGGGGTTCACCGGGTACAGAGAGTCCCGGTAACTGAAGCAGGAGGACGCATTCATACCTCTACAGCTACTGTTGCAGTTCTCCCGGAAGCCGATGAGGTAGATGTAGAGATTAAACCGGAAGATATACGAGTAGATGTGTATCGTTCTTCAGGTCCAGGAGGACAAAGTGTCAACACCACTGATTCTGCTGTTCGGGTTACTCATATCCCTACGGGAATGGTGGTAACCTGCCAGGATGAAAAATCCCAGCATAAAAATAAAGCTAAAGCTTTAAGAATTCTACGTAGCCGTCTGCTGGAAATGGAAAGAGAAAACCAGAAAGAAGAGATAGACCAGGAAAGAAGAACACAAATCGGTAGCGGAGAGCGAAGCGAGAGGATCCGCACTTATAACTTCCCCCAGAATCGGGTCACTGACCACCGAATTAATTTAACTCTTTATCGTCTGGAATCGGTTTTAGAAGGGGAGCTGGATGAAATAATCGAAGCTTTAGCAGCAGAAGAAAAAATGAGAACGCTGGAAAAAGTGAGTTAAATGCCCTCAGTTAAAGAGGTGTGGCAGAAATTAGTAAAAGATTTGAAAGAGCACTCTTTTCTCTCTCCGGGAAGAGAGGCTCGTTTGCTTTTAGCTTCTGTTTTAGGAGTAGAACCCTCTCGAGTTTATCTTTTCTGGGATACAGAACTCTCTGGAGAAAAATTAACTCGCCTGCATAGCATCCTCGAAAAACGCCGGCAAGGTGTTCCCATCCAATATCTTGCCGGGGAATGGGAATTCTTTTCTCTTCCTTTTCGCTTAAAAAGAGGAGTATTTATCCCTCGCTTAGACACCGAGAGCTGGGTAGAGGAAGCTATTGTTTACCTTCGTTCCTTACCGGAAGAAAAAATAATAATTTGCGATATGGGCTGTGGGAGTGGAGTAATTGGCATATCTTGTGCTTTCTGTATAGAAAACTTATATTTATATGGAGCAGATATTTCTCCCCAAGCAGTGAAGCTATCAGAGAAAAATGCTCACCTTCTAGGAGTAGATAAAAGGAGTGCTTTTCTTCTCTCTGACCTTTTTTCTGCTTTCCCTCCTCTTAAGTTCGACGTTATCCTTTCTAATCCTCCCTATATCAGAGAGAAAGATTGGGACTCTCTACCTCCTGAAGTTAGGCTTTATGAACCTCGGGAGGCACTTCTTGCTGGAGAAGAGGGGTTAGATATAATAGGAAGAATTTTAGAAGAAGGAGAACCTTTCTTAAAAGAAGAAGGGCTGTTTTTCTTAGAACATGACCCGGAGCAGAAAGAAGCTATCCAGAAATTAGCCGATGCTCTTTCCCTGGAATATTTACGTTCCATTCCTGACCTTACGGGAAAAGAAAGAGCCAGTGTAATTCGAAAAAGGAGGAGCAAAAATGAAAGTACTCCTAGGTAGCGACCATGGTGGTTTTGAATTAAAGGAAGACCTTAAAGTCTTTCTCGAAGAACTGGGACACGAAGTGGAAGATTATGGGACTTATAATACCCAACCTTGCGATTACCCCGATGTGGCTTTTCAGGTAGCAGAAGATATAATAAAAGGAAAGGGAGAAAGAGGGATTTTAATTTGCGGAACCGGTATAGGTATGTCCATTGCTGCTAATAAAGTTAAAGGAATAAGGGCCTCACTATGCCATGATACTTTTTCTGCCCGTTTTGCCCGGGAACACAACGATGCTAACATTCTCACCTTAGGGGGAAGAGTGCTGGGGAAAGGTCTGGCCCGAGAAATTGTTCGAGTATGGTTAGAGGCTAATTTTACTGGAGAAAGGCATGCCCGCCGGGTGAATAAAATAGAGGAATATGAAAAGAATGAGAGATAGACCGGATTGGGATACCTATTTTATGTCCATTGCTCACCTTGTGAGCACTCGCTCTACCTGCTTGCGCCGTCAGGTAGGAGCAGTTATGGTGAGAGATAAACAAATCTTAACCACCGGGTATAATGGAGTTCCCCAGGGGATAACCCATTGCACTTCAGAGACCTGTTTGCGTAGCTTAAAAAATATTCCCTCCGGCCAGCAGCAAGAATTATGTCGAGGATTGCACGCTGAACAGAATGCCATAATCCAGGCAGCCCTGCACGGTGTAAGTACTAAAGAAGCCACTTTATATTGCACTCACAAACCTTGCATTTTATGTGCTAAAATGTTAATTAACGCTGGAGTAGCGAGAATAGTGTATCAAAATTTCTATCCCGATCCTTTAGCCGATCAGATGTTAGAAGAGGCAGGAATAGAAATGTGTATCTGGGAGGGGCAGGTGATATCTTATTGAAACAGGTTTTATTTTTCAGTTTTCTGTCTTGTATTTTAGCTCTGGCCATAGTTCCTTTAGTTATCCGATTCAGTAAAAAGAAAAAATGGTTTGACATACCAGATGGGAAGAGGAAAATCCACACTAAACCTGTTCCTCGCCTGGGAGGAATTGCCTTATTTCTTGCTTTCTTTTTGGCTGTTTTTATTATTTCTCTTCGGGGTAGTTTTCCTTTTCCCTTTTTCCTTTTGGCAGGAGGGGGAGTAATATTTCTCACCGGTTTAATAGATGATCTTTTATCACTTCCTCCCTGGGGAAAGCTCATAGGACAAATCGCGGGCGCTCTCATTCTTATTGCAGGAGGAGTTACCATTCAATTTTTTACCCTTCCCTGGGATAAAATGGTTTACCTGGGCAGCTGGGGTTATCCTCTGACGTTATTGTGGATAGTAGGGATAACCAATGCTTTAAACCTCATCGATGGTATGGATGGCTTATCCGCTGGTATAGGAGCTATCGCTTCTTTCACTCTGGGAGTCATTGCCTGGCAGGAGGGAAGAATAGAGCCGGCGGCTTTATCCTTTCTTCTTGCAGGAGCTACCATTGGATTTTTATTCTATAATTTTCCTCCAGCAAAGATCTTTCTGGGAGATAGTGGTGCCTTATTTTTAGGGGGAATGCTGGCTACCATATCGGTACAGGGAGCAGTAAAGAGTGCTGC
>DAOSVE010000161.1:0-1897 GCA_035593465.1 Candidatus Atribacteria bacterium
TTTTTCCCCCTCCCTTACCCACCCTGCCAAATCAATTATTTGGCAGGGAACCCGGGCACTCCCTCCCTCCAGGGGCGGGAGAAAAAAATGCGGGAGACTCAATTTTTCCCCTCTCCCTCGAAGGGAGAGCTTTACATCTTTTTTCCCTCGCCCTTGAAGGGAGAGGGTTAGGGTGAGGGTGTCTTCTTGTCTGTTATTCCTGAATGGTTCTATCAGGAATCCAGAACTATAAGGGGGTAAACCCCCTTATAACCTAATTATGTCCCACAATTGCTTTCTGAACACTATTTATGATTAAACCGCAAAAACAGCCTACGGCGTAGACAAAAGGCAAAAAACACAAAAGACATAAAAGACAAAGGCCATAGAGAAAGACAAAGTCTTTCTCTATGCGTAGCGACCTTGAGTTTTTGACTTTCGATATAATTTACTTTTCAAACGTTTTAACATTTTAACCAGTTTTGCGAGATACTATAATACCACTTTATTACTCTGTCCAGTTTTCGAGGTCCGTTTTAAACAATGATAACTACAAAAAAATCGATTTGGAAAGTTGACAAGTTTTGGAGAGAATGATACTATCGTTGCAGTAAAAATTTATCTTAAGAGATACTAACATGAGAAAAAAATTTACAGTTAGGAATATAACTCAGGAGTTAAAGTATCAATGACCGGTGGGAACAGAGTTCCTAACTATAGGGAGATAGCTAACCCGAATTCGTATAAAAAGATCATGAGAAGGATTCATAACATAAATTGTTTCTATTATTTCTCTCTCTATTTAAAGAATAAAACAGCAAAGAAAAGTATCTTGGATTACCAAGAACTATTATATAGTTTCAGAGTGAAGATAAAGCTTTTCTACACCGGTAGCTGTGGCTTAGTTAAAGCCACTGCCTACTATGTAAGCGATAGGATAGGGGTTATGTTAAGAGGGAATCTAGTAGAAGTAGGAAAAGCAAAAGAAATTCTGGATAAACCCTTACACCCTTATACTCAGTTTTTGAAGCAATCTATACTTGAACCCGACCCGGATAAGAAAAAGTTGGACATTTTGCAAAAACAGGAAATTTCAGCTACAGAAATAAGTGAATATCAAAGGGAGGGTTGTAAGTTTTCGGGAAGATGCCCCCAGGTGATGGATGCGTGCCGAGAAAAGGAACCGGGATATTATGAGCCAGCGGAAAACGGGATAATGGTCAAGTGTTTTTTGTATGAATCTTTGTAGGAGAACGAGGAAAATTAAAAACTTTAAAGAGAGGTGCTAATGTGGTGAGTGATAAAAAATCAAAAATGTACGTGGACCGAAACTTTACGGTGGGGAGAGCTTCGTGTAGGCTTTTTGGTTCATTTATTGAACACCTTGGTAGAGCAGTATATACCGGTATATATGAACCTGACCATCCAAAAGCAGACCAGAGGGGTTTCAGAAAAGATGTTATAGATTTAATTAAAGAATTGAATGTTTCTATCATTCGCTATCCGGGGGGAAACTTCGTTTCGGGATATAACTGGGAAGATGGGGTTGGACCAGTAGATAAAAGACCTAAGAAGCTAGAGCTGGCATGGCGCTCTTTAGAGCCCAATGAGTTTGGCACCAATGAATTTGTAGAATGGTGCGGGCTAATAGGCGCAGAGCCTATGATGTCTATAAATTTAGGCACCAGAGGGATAGATGAAGCCCGTAATTTTGTGGAATACTGTAACCATCTAGCAGGGAGTTACTATAGTGACTTGCGAAGAAGTCACGGATATGAAAAACCCCACAGTATAAAAGTCTGGTGTTTAGGAAATGAAATGGATGGCCCCTGGCAAATTGGCCATAAAACCGCTCAGGAATACGCTCGTTTAGCTGAAGAAACAGCTAAAGTTATGAAAATAGTAGACCCGGGTATTG
>DAOSVE010000036.1:0-2732 GCA_035593465.1 Candidatus Atribacteria bacterium
GATACTATAATTTTATGAGCAAAGCAGGTTTTATCTAAATAAGGTAAAAAATAAAGGAGAGATACTACCCATATAGACGTTTTTAAAGTATTTAATTTAAACTACCGGAAAAAATGGTTATAATTGTGGTGGAGGATAAAAAGTGGAGGATAAAATTGAGAGATACTTATCGAATAAAAAAAATTGAAATTCCCCTCTCGGAGCTGGAGATAGGGGAGATTCTTCCCTTTACTCTTCTTAATTACCAGGATCAAGTTCTTTTGGGTAGAGGGCGGATAATAACTTCTGAATTTATGGAGAAACTGAAAAAAGATGGTTATTCTTCTATTGTGGCTGAGATTTTAGAAGAAGATGAAGGGCTGGTTGCTAAAGTAGACATATCTCCAGAGATTAAAAAGGAAACTCTGGAGAATTTACAGGGGGTTTTAGAAGATTTTTCTCGAGGGAAAACCCCTTCTATTGTACCTCTGGAACGGAACGTTTCTCAGATGACCGAGGAAGTTAAAGCTCATAAAGAACTAGTTGTACCTCTTATACAATTGAAGAAACATGATGACCTTACTTTCACCCATTCCCTCAATGTGGCTGTTATTTCCTTGTTTATTGCTAAGTTTCTAAACTTAGATGGTGGAGAACTTACCAATCTGGGTTTGGGTGCCCTTTTGCACGATTTAGGAAAACTTTTAATTCCTCCGGAAATTTTGAATAAGCCTTCTAAACTAAACGAGAAAGAATATGAGATTGTTCAAAAGCACACTCTATTTGCAGAAAGAATCCTGGATGAGAAAACACAACTACCTGAAGAAGTAAAAAAAGTGCCTTTACAGCATCATGAGAGAATAGATGGTAGTGGCTATCCATTTCATTTGACCAAAGAAGAAATTTCTATTTTCTCTCGGATTGTTGCGGTAGCAGATATTTACGAAGCACTAACTTCTGACCGGCCTTACCGAAAAGCTCTTCCCATTCCTGAGGTTATTGAATATTTAATGGGCAATAACGGTTACCGGCTGGATGATAGAGTGGTAACCACTTTTATTTGCCATCTTTCTCCCTATCAGGTAGGAGATCTGATAAAATTATCTACTGGGGAAGAAGCGGTAGTAAGCAGAATCAATCCCACTCTTCCTTTCCGACCTATAATTCGTATTAAAAGGGAAGACGAACGGGGAAAGATTTATTTCTCAGAAGAGATTGACCTTTCTCATTCCCTGACTCTGACTATAATTAGCGGGATAGATATGAAGAGTCAGATAGATGTGGAGCGGGCTATTTTATAATGGAAAGTTTTATCAAATTCTTAGGAACAGCTGGAGCCCGAATAGTGGTTTCTAAACAGCTACGTGCCTCAGGAGGAGTGTGGATTAAATATCAGAATACTAATCTTCATCTCGACCCCGGTCCTGGAGCTTTAGTTAAAGCCTTATCCAGCCGTCCTCCCCTTTCTCCTTCTTCTATAGACGCTGTTCTTCTTTCCCATCGTCATCTGGACCACTCTAATGACCTCAATATTATGGTAGAAGCTATGACTGAAGGTGCTACCCGAAAAAAAGGGGCTGTTTTTCTTCCTCGAGAAGCTTTAGAGGTGGAGCCGGTGCTATTTAGCTATTTACGGGAAAAGTTGGTAAGACTGGAAATTCTGGAAGAGGGTAAAGACTATCACTGGAAGGACATTTCTTTCTCTACTCCTTTGCGTCACCTGCACTCTGCTGAAACCTATGGTTTTCGTTTTTCTTTTCCCCAAGGCGATGTATCTTTTATTACCGATACTCTTTTTGAAGAAAAATTAATTGAAGCTTATCAAGGTAGTAAAATTTTATTTCTGAACACTGTCCGCTTTAAAAAGGATAGTCACCCTTCTATACTCCATCTGAGTATTCCTGATGCTCAAACTCTCATTGAGAACATAAAGCCTCGTTTGGCTTTCCTCACCCATTTTGGGCTGACTGTTTTGCGAGAAAAGCCCTGGAAAATAGCTGAAGAAATGTCTCAAAAAACGGGTATAAAAGTGATAGCAGCTAGTGATGGGATGAAAATAGACTTAGAAGAAGTATTGAGAGATTAAAAACGAGTCAAGGAAAAATAGAAGGAGGA
Source organism: Candidatus Atribacteria bacterium (assembly GCA_035593465.1). Lineage (GTDB taxonomy): Bacteria > Atribacterota > Atribacteria > Atribacterales > Caldatribacteriaceae > Sordicultor. The sequence goes on from DAOSVE010000036.1 coordinate 2,095, forward strand.
GAGTAAAAGAGAAATGTAAGCTAAGATTAATCCTCCTACTACAGTGTTTAATATCAGTCCCACTATTCCTAAAAAGCCTAAAAGCCAGAATAGAAGATAACCTATCAGGAGAAAAAATAGAGCGATGATGAAAAAAGTGAAGCATTCTCCCAGGTTCTCGCTAACAAGATGGAAGCTGTTACGGATAGCAGAAAAAGGATTGTCTCCTTCAACCACTGTAAGGGGAATAGTAAAAAGTAATAGAAAGGCAAACACGAGTCCTAAAAATACAAACCAGATAGCGAAAAATCCTTCTAAAAAACCCATTATCAGGGAAACCATCACTATATCTGGTAAGCGCTTTTGAATTATTCGCCAGGCTCTGCGCAAATCTATGACATCTCGATAGCGATAATCCCAGGCTATTGCTGTTATTAAACTCAAAGCAATAAAACTCAGGAAAACCCCCACAATTAATAAAATTGCACTTCCTGCTTCTCGGAAAAAAATAGAAACCCAGGCAAGATGCCCTTGCCAGGTCAGGTAGTTTGATGCGGCAATCGCTAGAGAAGGAATAAGAGTAACGAGAAGTATCTGAGGGTAACGAATGATAAGATTCCAGTTTTTCTTCAGCTCTCGCCAAAAATCAAATGTTTCCA
>DAOSVE010000036.1:2832-14629 GCA_035593465.1 Candidatus Atribacteria bacterium
TTTGTTCATTCCCCTTTTTTTGGTTTGCTTGATAAATAGTGGGGGGATTGTTTTATCTTTAGAGCCATTGGATCAGGCTCAATGGTTGCTGGAAAAAGGAGAAACTGATAAAGTCCTTAGTCTTCTTGAGCCTCTTCTGGACTCTTTTTCTGAAGAAGAGCTATCCCAGGCGGTAGAAATAATTTATCAGATATATTTGGAAAAAGGAGAAAGTGATAAGGCTATCCAAACATTAGAAAAATATATCAATCGATTTCCTGGCACTCCATATTCTTATCTCTATCGCTACTGGATAGCCAAGATAGAAGAGGAGAGGGGGAATTTTAATAAGGCGCTGGAACTATTTTACCAGATTGTTAATTCCTACCCTCCGGAGGTGGAAGACCCTTACGAGCTAAAAAATTTAGTCAGAGAAGATATAGCTTACAATCTTCAATATTATCATAAGAACTATCTTGAGGCTATTAAAGTTTACCAGGAGCTTCTGGATTCTTATTCCGGTGTTGAGGAAAAAGCAAGGGTTATGATGGAGATTGCTTCTTGTTATGAGAAGCTGGGCAAAATAGAAGAGGCCATTTCTTATTATAAAAAAGTAACCCGGGAGGCGCCTGATTTCTCTTACGGTCGGTGGGCAGAATTGCGCATAGTTTATCTTCAATCACAGCCCACCGGGGTGGAAAAAAGTAAGGAAGCTCTGGTTCAAAAACTTAAAGAAGCCTTCCAGAGTAAAGATATTAAAAAGCTTGAAACTTTAGCTAAAAAAGGAGATTTTTGGGTGGGGGTTATGTTCAGTGAATTTGAGGTAGACGATTTTAATAAGGTTGAAAATTACTTGAGTAAATATCTTCCTCAATCTAACAATCTTCAAATTGGGGAGTTAGAGAAAAGGAACGACGACTTTACTCTAAGAATTGATAACTGGCCAGACCCTGATTATAATATCCTCTATCTTTTAATAGAAGAAGGTTTATACGGTTGGGAGTGGAAGGGCGTCATTCTTTCTAATACCGAGTTAGAAAGTCTAATATAACAAGGAGTGGTTAAATTGGCCAAAAGAGAGACTCTGGTTAAAAGACAAACTCGAGAAACTGATATTGAAATTTATCTCTCCTTAGATGGTGGAAAAAGTATCCAGATGGATATGGCTGTTCCTTTTTTCCCCCATCTTTTAGAAAGTATGGCTTTTTATGCTAACTGGGATTTAAATATAAAGGCTACTGCTCAAGAATTTATGGATGATTATCACCATCTGATAGAAGATACTGGTATAGTTTTGGGAGAAGCTCTGAATAAATGTCTGGGAGATAAAAAGGGGATAGAGCGTTTTGCCACTGTTTTTATTCCTATGGATGAGGCGTTAAGCATGGTGGCTGTTGATTTAAGTGGAAGACCCTACTTTCTCTGGGAAAAGCCTGATTTGGGAGAGAGAGTGGGTAGCTTTGAGATAATGTTAGTAAAAGAATTCCTGCAAGCTCTGGTAAATAATGCAAAAATTACTCTTCATGCTAAAATATGGTGGGGTGAAAATGCTCATCATTGTTTAGAAGCTCTGTTTAAAGCCCTGGGTAAATCTTTAGCTCAAGCTGCTAAGATAACGAGTATTTATCTTCCTTCTACCAAAGGAACTTTATGAAAAAGAGGAGTAGCGATGATTGCTATTGTTGATTACGAGATAGGAAATTTATATAGTATTTCTAAAGCCCTGGAGAGGTTGGGAGAAAAAGTAGTGGTTACTAATCAAGCTCAAGTGATTGTAGAAGCTGAGGCAGTGGTTCTCCCGGGTGTGGGTTCTTTTGGAAAAGCTATGGAAAATCTAGAGAAAGCGGAGATAAAAGAAGCTATTAGAAAGAATCAGGAAAGTGGTAAACCCCTTTTAGGGATATGCTTAGGTTTGCAGCTCCTTTTTGAAAAAAGCCAAGAGGCTCCTCGGAAAAAAGGGCTTTCTCTTTTGCCGGGAGAAGTAGTGAAGTTGCCTCCTACCAATAAGATACCCCATGTAGGCTGGAATCGAGTATACTTCAAAAAAGATTCCCCCCTTACCCGGGATGTACCGCAAGGGAGATTTTTTTATTTTGCTCATTCTTTTTATGTTTTACCGGAAGACTTCCAAACAGTGGTGGGAATATGCAACTACAATGTAGCGATTCCTGCCATTGTGAATCAGGATAACATCTGGGGCTTCCAATTTCATCCTGAAAAAAGTTCGGTTTGGGGTATGAAAATCCTGGAAAACTGGGTGAGGAGCTGGAAGAAGTGATTTTACCCATTCCTGCTATAGATGTTCTGGAAGGGAAAGTGGTAAGGCTGGAAAAAGGGGACTATCAAAAAGCAGAGGTTTTTGGCACCTCTCCTCTTTTGGTAGCCCAGAGGTGGGAAAAAGAAGGAGCTTCTCTTTTACATGTTGTAGATTTAGAGGGAGCAAAATCAGGGTATCCTGTTAATTTCTCCGTTATTAAAGAGTTAATTAAAGGAGTTAGTATACCGGTTGAGGTGGGAGGAGGGATCAGGGAAATTTCTTCCCTTCTGGGTTATCTTGATGCCGGAGCAGAGAGAGTAGTCCTCAGTAGCGTGGTGGTTAAGAATCCCTCGGTTTTTGAAGAGATGTTAGGAATAGCAAGGGAAAGAATAGTGGTGAGTATCGATACCAGGGATCAGCTTGTCTCTTTAGAGGGATGGAAAGAAGAAATTCCTGTTAAAGCTGTGGATTTGGCTAGGGCTTTAAGAGAAAAGGGAATCGAGCATTTTATCTTTACCGATGTTCAAAGAGATGGAACGCTTCAAGGAGTGAGAGTGGAAGTGATTAGAAATTTTATTATTGGAAGTGGAGTAAATATTATAGTTGCGGGAGGAATAAGTTGTAGAGAAGATATCCGAAAGATAAAGAGCCTGGGAGAGGGTATCGAAGGAATAATCTTAGGTAAAGCTCTTTATAGTGGACAGCTTAATTTTAAAGAAGTATGTAATATTCTACGGGAGGAATAAAGGTGTTAGCCAGAAGAATTATCCCCTGTTTAGATGTGAAAGAGGGAAAAGTGGTAAAAGGGGTTCACTTTGAAAATATAAAGGATGTAGGAGACCCGGTAGAGCTGGCCCAGAGATACGAGGAAGAAGGAGCAGATGAACTGGTTTTTCTGGATATAACTGCTTCTTATGAGCAGAGAGGAACTATGATTGAAGTGGTGGAAAAGATAGCTGAGGTTTTGACCATTCCTTTCACAGTGGGAGGAGGAATAGGAGCTACTGGACAGGTAGCTAATCTTCTCAAAGCTGGAGCAGACAAAGTATCGATTAATACTCAGGCGGTTCTTAATCCCGAGTTAATTAGCGAGTTAGCAGAAATGTTTGGCAGTCAATGTGTGGTAGTGGCTATCGATGTTAAAAGAACCTGGGACCGAATAAATCGGCGCAGTTACTGGGAAGTGTTTATAAATGGAGGAAGGACTCCCACCGGAAAAGACGCCTTATCCTGGGCTCAGCAGGTGGAAAAGTTAGGAGCGGGAGAAATATTGTTAACCAGTATGGATACTGATGGAACTCAGACTGGCTATGACATCAGCCTTACCCGGAAAGTGGCAGAGAGAGTTCGTTTACCTATTATTGCCTCGGGTGGAGCAGGGAAGCTGGAGCATCTTTTGGCTGTTTTGAGAGAAGGTAGAGCTGATGCAGCTTTGGTAGCCTCTATTTTTCACTACCGCTATTTTAGTATAGGAGAAGCTAAGGATTACCTCCAGAAAAGGGGAATACCAGTAAGGATAGAAGACTGATGGAAAAAACTTGGGAAGATGCTTTTTTTGAAAAAGAAGAATTAATTCCTGCTATCATTCAAGATGTAGAAAGTGGCAAAGTTTTGATGATGGCGTACATGAACCGGGAAGCATTGTCTCGTACTTTAGAGACAGGGAAAACCTGGTTTTATAGTAGGAGTAGGAAACAACTGTGGAATAAAGGAGAAAGCAGCGGCCATTTTCAGGAAGTACAGGGAATTTACGTAGATTGTGATAATGATACATTACTTATTCAAGTAAGACAAAAAGGAGCAGCCTGCCATACTGGTTTTTTTTCTTGCTTCCATAGAGAAGTAAGAAAAGGAGAGATTTCGGAGCCCGAGCCTCAGTTTCCGCCTTATTCTCTTTCTTCTTTTTTACAGGAACTTTCTGAAGTGATAGAGGAAAGAGCTGTAAATCCTTCACCTCAATCTTATACTTCTCGCCTTCTGGAAGAGGGAAGAGAAAAAATTCTGCGCAAGGTAGCAGAAGAAGCTACTGAAGTAATACTGGCCACTTTTGAGGACGAAGACCGTAATCGAGAACACTTGAGGTGGGAAGTAGCTGACCTCCTTTATCATCTTCTTGTTCTTTTGCAGCATGAAGAAGTGACTTATTACCAGATTATGGAAGAATTAAAGAAAAGAAGGAAATAAGACAGGGGATAAATATCAGCCCTTTCTCCTTTTCTACCTTCTCTTACCAGAATTGAATAAAATTATGTGTATTTCGATATCCAGTAAGTAGTGGTTTATTAGCTTGAGGGGTGAAACACTTTGATTGTCATTTTTAATCGGAAGCTGAACGACTTAGAGAAATCAGAATTAAGGGAAAAGCTGGAAAAAGAGAATTTAAATCCTTATTTTCTGGAAGAGGAAACAGGAAAAACCGTCTTGATTACTGAAAATAAATTTCCTACTTCGTTGCTGGATGAAAAAGTAATAGAAAGAACAATGGAGATAGATACCCCCTTTCAACTGGTGCATCGTAGCTTTCGCCCTCAGGGGACAGTTATTAAAGTAAAAGGAGTGGAAATTGGAGGAGATAATCTCACGGTTATGGCTGGTCCCTGTGCTGTGGAATCAGAGGAACAGCTTTTTGAAACCGCAGAAATAGTAAAGAGAGCGGGAGTCCATGTTCTTCGAGGAGGAGCTTTTAAGCCTCGCACTTCCCCCTATAGTTTTCAGGGTCTGGGAGAAAAAGGGCTTGAAATTTTAGCCCGGGCAGGGGAAAAATTTGGTTTACCGGTGGTTACTGAAGCTACCAGTCCTGAGATTGCTGACCTTGTGGCGCAATATGCTGATATTATTCAGATTGGGGCTCGTAATATGCAGAATTTTGAGCTTCTAAAAAAAGTAGGATTTTTGAAAAAACCAGTACTTCTCAAGCGAGGTTTATCTTCTACTATAGAAGATTGGTTATTAGCTGCCGAATATATCTTGAGCTGGGGAAATTTCCAGGTCATTCTCTGTGAGCGGGGCATTAGAACCATTGAAAAATTTACCCGTAATACTCTGGATTTAACCGCTATTCCGGTGGTTAAAGACCTTTCTCATTTACCAGTGATAGTAGACCCCAGTCATGGAACAGGCCTGCGAGAGAAAGTGATTCCTATGGCTCGAGCAGCTGTAGCTTGTGGAGCGGATGGAGTGATGGTGGAAGTCCATCCCCATCCTGAAAAAGCTCTCTCTGATGGTCCGCAGAGCCTCTACCCTGAGCAATTTAAAAAGTTGATGAATGACCTAGAAGTGATAAGTATTCTGGTGGGTAAGGAGCTGAAAAAAAGTGATATACCGGAGAGGTTGGAGGTAAAAAGTAAACCCGGACCTTTGAATGTGCGAGTAGCTTTTCTGGGAGAAAGAGGTTCTTTTAGCTCTCAAGTGGCTCGTCGCACTTTTGGAGAAAGAGCTGAGCTATTGCCTTGTTCTAATTTTCGAGAGATATTTGAAAAGGTAAAGCAAGAAGAGGCTACTTATGGGTTGATACCTATAGAAAATACCATTACCGGTAGCATTCATAATAATTATGACCTTCTTCTGGAGTTTCCTGATCTTTATGTGGTGGGGGAACGATTTATCCGCGTTTCTCAGCATTTAGGTCTTTATCCCGGTACTAAAAAGGACGAAATTCAGGTATTATTTGCTCACCCTCAGGGTTTTGCTCAGTGTGCTCGATTTATTGAATCGTTACAGGGAGTGCGAGTGATAAATGTAGGTAGTACTGAAGAAGCGGCTCGTAGGACCGGGGAATTTGGAATAGGAGGAGCATGCGTTTCTTCTGAAGAGGCCATAAAAAAATATCACCTTGAATTGAAGGAAGAAGAGATTGAAGATAATCCCCGCAACTTTACCCGTTTTTTGATTATTTCTTCTTATTTTTCACCTTCTTCTCAAGATGATAAAGTTTCCTGTGTTTTTGCTGTAAACAATTATCCTGGGGCGCTTTATGAAGCACTTCAAGTTTTTGCTGTTCGGAAAGTTAATCTATTAAAACTTGAATCTCGTCCTCGACCGGGAAAACCCTGGGAGTATCTATTTTATGTAGACTGGGAAGGAAATTTAAAGGAAAATATATACGAGGATATGATAAAAGAACTATCCACCAAGACCAGTTTCTGGCGTATTCTGGGAAGTTATAAAAATTCCTGGAAGAAGAGCTAAAGAGGAAGGAATATGAAAAAGATAGTAGATTTACGCCGAGACACCATTACTCTTCCCACTTTCGAGATTTTTCTTCCCAGTGGAACAATGGACAATCTGGTCGCTCTGCTTACCCATACTCAAAGAGGCAATGAGATAATCTTAGAAGAGAATGCCCATATTTTTTACTTCCGAAACCGGTGGGTTAGCTCAGGTGGCAGGTTTGATGGTCAAAACTTTGCGGGGTGAAGGTGGAGTGCCAGAACCGCAGGATATTGAGAGAACTATTCGACCAGAAAATATTCACTATCCCAGGACCGCCCTCATTGATTTAGAAAATACTCATTATCGCTATGGAGGCATAGTAGTTCCCCTTGCTAAATTTGAGAAAATAAGAGAAGTGGCAGATAGATATAATTTACTTATCTATCTTGATGGGGCAAGGCTTTTCAATACTGCAATTTATCTGGGAGTAGAAGTTAAAGAATTGCTCGCTATTGTGATTCAGTCATGATTTCTCTTTCCAAAGGTTTAGTAGCCCGGTAGGTTCGTTGCTCGATGGGTCTTGCGATTTTATAAAAGAAGCCAAGAGATACCGTAAAATGTTGGGAGGAGGGATGAGGCAAACTGGCTGGTTGTGCGCCGGTGGTATTGTTGCTCTTTCTGGAGATAGCATTTCTCGCCTGCAGGAAGACCATGATAATGCTCAATTTCTGGCAGAAGGCTTGCAGTCTCTCCCGGGGATAAAAATAAATCGACGTCAGGTGCAAACCAACTTTGTTTTAGCTGATTTAAGCGAGAGTGGCTTAAACGCTACAGTTTTTCTGGAAAGAATTAAAGAAAAAGGGATCTTAGCTACTAAAGCTGGAGAGTTTATGATTCGTTTTGTCACTTCCCGGGAGGTAAAAAGAGAAGATATTGCCCTTGCCCTTCAAGCTGTCAAAGAAGCTGGGCAAGTCGTTTAATGTCTGATTGAATCTCAGCGTAAAAAACATAAATAAATCCTGAAGGGTATCTCAAAACGAATGAAGAAAAAGACACCCCTCTTTTATCTTTCTATTTTTCAAGTTGAGATAGAAATTGGAGACGAGTAAGAGCAAGAGTTTGCTTAATTTTCAATTAGATAGTATAATTGATTTGCTTTAGAACAATAGTTTGACAAGGGGGAAATAGAGTACTTTAGCGTGGAGGAGAGAAAATCTTTTGAGGAAAGGGAATTATTTCAGATTCAAGAAAAAGAAGTAAAACCGCTTGCCTCTCGAATGCGGCCTCGCAGTTTAGATGAAGTAGTAGGTCAACCTCATCTAACCGGAAAAGAGGGGATTTTGAGAAAGATAGTGGAAACTGGTTTTTTGCCCTCTCTCATATTCTGGGGGCCACCGGGGAGCGGTAAAACTTCTGTTGCTTATCTTGTGGCTAAAGCTTGCAAATATCAGTTTATTTCTATCAGCGCAGTTACTTCGGGAGTGAAGGAAATAAGAGAGGCAGTAAAGGAAGCAGAAAACGACCTGAAATTTCATCGTAAAAAAACCGTTTTCTTTATTGATGAAATTCATCGTTTTCATAAAGGGCAACAAAGTTTGCTTCTTCCCCATGTAGAAGAGGGAATAGTTACTTTGATTGGTTCTACCACTGAAAACCCTTCTTTTGAAATTATTGCCCCCTTACTTTCTCGCTCTCAAGTACTGGTTTTTCAGAAAATCCCGGTAGAAGATTTAGTTTATTTGTTGAAAAAAACTTTAGAAGATGAGCGAGGATTAAAAGACGAGAAAATAAAGATAGAGGAAGATGCTCTTTTCTTCATGGCTCAACTTGCTGATGGAGATGCTCGACAGGCTTTGAACCTTTTGGAGGTTGCTTCTCGTATTGCTCAACAAGAAAATAAGGGGGAAATAGGGGTTAAGTTTTTGCAGGATACTTTTCATAAAACTTCTTATTTGTACGATAAATCGGGAGAGGAGCATTTTAATCTTCTTTCTGCTTACCATAAAAGCCTGCGAGGTAGTGATCCTGATGCTGCTATTTACTGGTTAGTTCGCATGCTGGAGGGAGGAGAAGACCCTCATGCTATTTTGCGCCGCCTGGTAGCCTGTGCTTCAGAAGATGTGGGTAATGCTGACCCTCATGCTTTGCTGATAGCTGTTGCTGCTCAAGAAGCCTACGATTTTCTGGGAGAACCGGAAGGAAGACTGTCTCTGGCTCAAGCCACTATATATATAGCCAGTGCTCCTAAAAGTAATGCTTCTTATCAAGCGTTAAATCAGGCGCTGGCGGATGTGAGAGAATATGGCGCACTTCCTGTTCCCTTGCATTTGCGTAATGCTCCTACTGGCATGATGAAGGAAATGGGATTTGGCAAGGAATATCGATATCCTCATGACTTTAATGGAGCATTTATAGAACAGGAATATCTGCCTCCTCAGCTACAGGGTAAAACCTATTTTCATCCCCATGATAGAGGATATGAAAAGACAATAGGAGAGAGATTACGCTTGTGGTGGAAAAACCGGAAATAATGAAGGCCACAGGCAAATACGCTTAAAATGTAAATAGCGTTAGTGTATTATAGTTTTAATTACAAGATTAATTGTCAGTGTCTTTGCTTCTATGTTTTGTTTTTAAATCTTTTATTTAATGTCATAGGCTGCTATTTGCAACTCGGAGTTATTTGAGTTGAAGAAATAAGGTTTTAGAGGTAAAATACTTTAGGAGGTGAAGACTTATGCCAGAAAAGAAAGAAACTTATCGGTGCAATGCGTGTGGTAACGTAGTAGAGGTGGAAGAAAGCGAAAAAGAAGATTTGACTTGCTGCGGTGAGCCCATGGTTAAAGTAGAGGAAGAAAAACCTAAGGGTGGCGGTTGCTGCAGAAAGTAAAGTAGTGCTGTTTAGCTAACTTATAGTATGGTAATAACGCTGGGATGCCTTCTCCCAGCGTTATTATTTTAGTTTCTCATATTTTTATAGTATTTCCCAAAACATGTTTTAATTGTTATTCCTCATGGAGAAGAAAAAGAGAGCTTTTCACCTTGTGTAACTTTTAAGGTTCTTTCAAAAGTGGGATTGCCACAAACATTCTAGGGCAAAAAATAAAAATTGAAAGCTAAAAGGAAAGAGTCCGAGGGACGAAATTACCTGTGGTAATGCCCGGGGAGGGATGAGGAGAATACGAGGGAAAGAAACATTATCATGGATTTTGCAGTTAACTATAATCTTGCATCGTGGTCACTGGGGAAGATAAATATCTTCCCCAGTGTTTTTTATTTTCAACCTTGACATAAGTTAAAGATTTTTTATTTTTTCTTCTCTTTCTTGTAACAATTGGTCGATAGCTTTTATATCTTCAGTAGTTAATTCCCAATCTCCAGCAGGGAATGTTTCTTCAATCTGAGAGTGGCGACGAGTTCCCACTATAGCGGCGGTAATCTCCGGGCGTCTTAACACCCAGGCGATGGCCAGTTGAGCCAGAGTTCTTCCATATTTTTCAGCAATAGGTTTTAACTTCTCTACTAATTCTAAGTTAATACTAAAGAGGGGCTCGTTGAACTGGGGGTCACTACGACGATGATCATCAGGAGGAAGATTTTGAACTCTCTCTCGGGTGAATTTGCCGGTTAACAATCCTTTTTGCATGGGGCTGTATACTATTACTCCCATATTTTTCTCGGCACAGTAAGGTAAAATCTCTTTTTCTATATCTCGTGTAATCATGCTATAAGGGGGCTGCAGAGAGGCAATGGGGTGAATTTTTTCAATTCTTTTCATTTGTTCCACATTAAAGTTGGAAACTCCAGCGTAACGGATTTTTCCCTCTTTTACTAAATCAGCCATAGTACTCCAGGCTTCTTCGATATCAGGATCAGGGTCAGGCCAGTGAATTTGATAGAGGTCTATCACTTCTACTTCCAGTCGTCTGAGACTATCTTCTACTTCTCTGCGAATGCTATCTCTTTTTAAACATCCAAAAACCTCTCCTTTTTCGTTCCATACCCTTCCGCATTTAGTGGCAATAATAGGTTTTTTACTCATACCTTTTAGGGCTTTAGCTATTATTTCTTCTGAATGCCCCAATCCATAAACAGCGGCAGTGTCTATCCAGTTTATACCTAAATCCAGGGCGCGATGGATAGCAGCAATAGACTCTTCATCATCTTGAGGGCCCCAGCTGAATTGCCACCCTCCACCTCCTAATGCCCAGGAACCAAAGCCTATCACCGTGAGTTCAAGATCAGTCCATCCTAACTTCCTTGTGCGCATGTCAGGACCTCCTCAGATGGTTTTTTAGTATTATACCTTATAATGTATAAGTTTGTTTAAAAGCCACTGAAAGGGTATTTTTTTATTTTTTCAAATTTCATTGTTTTTTTGCTCCTGGCCAGGTGGGGAAGGAACAGTAGGAGAGTGCTCTTAAGTGTGGCCATAATAACCATGCTCAATAATGGTTTGCAATTAGCTGGTATTCATCAGATCTGGCAGGTGGGAGCTTTAGGGTTGGCTTTGATAGGCAGTGTTCTTCTTAACCAGTTTCTTATTCGCCGAAGAAAAATTTGAGACGATATGTTTTATTGTTGGTCATTATCCTAGTTTTAGGAGGAGAAAGTCTCCTGGGGAAAGAAACTTCTCAAGTATTTCTTCTTTCCCCTTCTCTTGATTATTTTCCTGCTTTTTTAGAAGTTCATTTAAGGAGATTACTCTCTCCTTCTCAGGTGCATTTGGTTACCCTCCCTCAGGAGGAATTACCCCGGGGAGATGTTTCTCTTTTAGTGTTTTTGGGTAAAGAGCAATATTTTTCTTCTATTCTGCTACAAATTCCTCAAAATAAAAAACCTTTGTTTCTTTTCTGGGAAAGAAAGGAAATTGAACCTTCTTCCGGGTTTTCTTTTTGTAAAATAAGAGTAGAAGGAGAAGAGATAATAGAAGCTCTCTAGGAAGAGCTGATAGAAAAGTTTTTTCCGAATGACTGGCTAAAGGAGAATTTCTCTTCTTCTTTTAGTAAAGCAGAAGAAAGTGATAAAGATGTACTCAAATAGTTGATTTCTGACAAAGAAAAATCCTTAGTAATAGCAGAAAATACTGAAGCGGGGAGACAGTTGATTGATGAATTCTCTGAGGCCGAATCTCCTCCGCCCATTGTGGTATTGGAGGCTTCTCCGGAAATGCTTTTTACTCTACTTCAGGGGAAAATAAAAGCAGTGGTGGATTTTAAACCCTCTCAACTGGCACAAGAGATAGTGAATTTGATGGATTGTTTTGGGGCACATAAGCCTATTCCAGAATTTATATTATCATCTATCCTCGCCTGATACTTCCTGATAATATAAAAGAAGCTGATGGATACGAAGTGATTTCTCGATGTTTAACGTGCCAGTAATTCTATTTTTATATCCTTAATTATT
>DAOSVE010000037.1:0-13975 GCA_035593465.1 Candidatus Atribacteria bacterium
TGGCATTGGTGTTCTATGGTGGCTGGTTAGTAATGAGGGGGGAAATGACTGTAGGCACATTGGTAGCTTTTAATGGTTATCTCTGGTCTCTCATATGGCCTATGCGTCAGCTGGGAGTTTTACTCAATCTGACTGGATGGGCTATATCCTCGGGTCAGCGAATATTTGATCTCCTGGATACAAATGTATCGATGCCAGTCAAGGTAAATGCCTATAAACCGGATAAAGTACGAGGCGATGTACGCTTTGATAATGTAACTTTTAAATATAGTGGCGATGTGGTACTTGAAGATGTAAGCATAGATGCTCCAGCGGGCAAAAAAATGGCCATAATGGGTGCTACCGGAGCAGGCAAAACCTCTATAGTAAACTTGATATGTCGTTTCTATGAACCTCAAAAAGGACGAGTTTTAGTAGATAATGTGGATGTAAGAGACTGGGACTTAAAAACATTACGGCGCAATGTATCAGTGGTTATGCAAGAAACATTTCTGTTCTCTGATACCATAGCTAATAATATAGCCTATGGTAATGATAATGCATCAATGGATGAAATTGTAGCGGCAGCTAAAGCAGCTTGTGCTCATGATTTCATAATGGAGATGCCTCAGGGTTATGACACAATAGTGGGTGAACGGGGAGTGGGTTTGTCAGGAGGTCAGAAGCAACGCATAGCCATTGCCCGGGCATTACTAATAAATGCTCCTATATTGATATTAGATGATGCCACATCCAACGTGGATATGGAAACTGAACACGAGATACAGCAGGCACTCAAACGCCTTATGGTGGGCCGTACTACGTTTATTATAGCCCATCGCATTTCAGCAGTAAAAGATGCTGATGAAATTATTGTTCTGGATAGAGGTCGCATAGTTGAGCGTGGTAGCCATGATCAGCTGCTCCAAGCTAGAGGTTTTTATTATGATATATTCAAGGAGCAATATAAGGACCTGGTGGCAGAAAGTGTTACTCCAGAGTTAGTGACTGATGATGAGGATGAGGCATTATGGCTAGGGTAAATAGGTTTTTTGATGATGAACCACTCCGTAGGCCATTCAATAAAGATCAGTTTATCCGCTTGTTAGGATATCTGGGCCCTTTTAAAAAACATCTGCTCGTGGCTTTCGCACTTATGCTGGTGGCGACGCTAGCCGGGTTAGCTGGCCCTTATATTATAAAGTTAGCTATAGATAATTATATAGCTTCCAGTGATATAAAGGGCATGATTTACCTCACTATGATATTTGCTACTCTTACTATAGTCACTTACTTTATGAACCGCAAGCGTGTTACTATGATGACTGGTATGGGTCAGCGTATGTTATATAACATGCGTATGGATTTATTTCAACACATAGAGAGTCTGTCATTTACCTTTTTTGACAGCCGACCAGCAGGCAAAATCATGATGCGGTTGGTAAATGATGTTAATTCTCTAAACGACCTCCTAACCAATGGCCTCATAAATGTGATTAATGATTTTATAATGTTAATCGCTATAATCGTTATCATGTTTAGTATGAATGTACGTCTTACACTGATATCATTTCTCCTATTGCCAGCCCTCGTGGCAATAATGTTTGGCCTGCGTAGTGTCATAAGAGAACGCTGGCAGATGGTGCGGCAGAAAAACTCCAATATGAATGCCTATTTGCAGGAAAGCATATCAGGTATGCGTGTTACTCAGGCTTTTGTGCAGGAAGATGTTAATGAAAAGATATTTTTAGATTTGAATAATAATATAAAAACAGCTCATATGAACGCTATACGGGTCAATAACGCTTTCTGGCCTCTCTTAAATATCATAGGAGCAGTGGGTAATGCTCTGGTATTCATAGTGGGAGTTGGCATGGTAACGAGAGGTGAAGTAACTGTGGGTACGCTGGTAGCATTCACCAGCTATATAGGTCGATTCTGGATGCCGCTTTCTACCATGAGCAACTTCTATAATCAGCTTCTCATAGCTATGGCATCAGCTGAGCGTATATTTGAAATACTAGATACTAAGCCTGAGGTTACTGATAAACCAGGCGCGATCGTGCTTCCGCCTATAAAAGGGCATGTGGAATTCGATCATGTCTATTTTTACTATGAACCAGATAAACCAGTGTTGAGGGATATAAGTTTTGTGGTTCAGCCTGGAGAGAACATAGCACTGGTAGGACCAACTGGTGCGGGTAAGTCTACTATAATAAATCTTTTAGCTCGCTTCTATGATGTAACAGGAGGAAGGGTGTTGATAGACGGATTCGATATTCGGGATGTAACACTGGAATCACTTCGTAGTCAGCTGGGTATAGTGTTGCAGGATACTTTTCTTTTTTCTGGCACTATAATGGATAATATTCGCTACGGTAAAGTGGACGCAACGGACGAAGAAGTAATAGCGGCAGCTAAAGCGGTACGTGCTGACGATTTTATAAGGGAATTTAAAAATGGCTATTTTACTGAAGTTAAAGAACGAGGTTCCAGATTGTCAGTGGGACAACGTCAACTTATATCTTTTGCTCGTGCACTTCTGGCTAATCCACGTATACTTATATTAGATGAGGCTACTTCAAGTATAGATACACATACTGAACGCCTGGTACAAATGGGGTTAGAGCAATTGCTGAAAGGGCGCACCTCGTTTATAATAGCCCACCGGCTCTCTACTATACGCAATGCCGATCGAATAATGGTAGTAGATGAAGGGCAAATTAAGGAATCAGGCACTCACAAAGAATTAATGGCTATAGGTGGTATATATCGGGAGCTATATATATCGCAGTTTAACTGGTTACTGGCCGGATGAATCTTTTTAAGAGTTTTACCACCCATATTGATATAGAGCCATTGCTGTCTTGACAGATTGAGGAACAAAAGATATACTTTTTAAAGACTAAGAAATGAAGGGAGATGGTGAGAGAAAAAAGAGAGAATATTCATAGGATGGAAAAAGGTTCTTTGAACATTATCTTTTTGAAATAAGGGGGTGGTTTCTTAGATTAGATTTTGTTATTTTATTTACTCAGTATTTTCTGCTTTAGTATTCAGTTTCTGCAAAAGAGAGGAGGTTTATCAATGCACAAAAGGGTTATTTCAATTCTATCGGTTCTGGCGTTTGTGTTGCTCTTTTGTGGAGTAGCATGTGCACAGGGTGAAAAAGTGGTTTCTTTACCTTATTTTGATACCCCGGGGCTTATTCCCTATTACTGGCAACCTCAACACATTTTAGCTCAGGGTACCACATTTGAAGGGCTTTTTGGTTATGCTCCCAATCCCGAGGGCATGGGTGGGGTGGAGGTTGTTCCGGTTATAGCTGAGAGCTATGAGGTATCGGATGATTATAAAGTCTGGACCTTCAAACTAAGAAAAGATAAAAAGTGGTCTAACGGAGACCCGGTTACTGCGAAAGACTTTGAGTGGAGTTATAGATATTATGCTAGCCCAAAAATTCCTGATTTTCCAGCCTGGGCAGGTCCACTTCAGTTCTTTGAAAATTTCTGGGCAGTAAAAAGTGGTGCTCTTCCTGAGGATGCGCTTGGCGTGAAAGCCATTGATGACTATACTCTGGAAATCAAACTTTATCAACCAAAATATGACCTTAAAGAATGGCTTTGTGTGGCTCAAGGTGTACCTCTTCACAAAGGTAACGTTGAGGCAAATCCTGAAAACTGGTGGAAGCCCGAAAATATTATAGTAAATGGACCTTACATTCCTAAATCCTGGACTCCAGGAGAGGAAATGGTGTTAATTAAAAATCCTAATTATGTTGGTGAGGTAGGCAATGTAGACAAAATTGTTCTCAAGTTTGGAGGACCGGGGATTCAACAATATCAAGCAGAAGAACTTGATGCGGTGTTCATTCAGAATGTAGCTGAATATAAATTTGCTCTTGCCGACCCTCAACTTTCTCAACAATTTCATGAATCTCCAATGGATCCATTCTGGTATGGTTATCAGCTATCTCGGGGTTTTGACCCTGTGATGGATAGCAAGGAATTGAGACAGGCTCTGGCGATGGCAATAGATAGAGAGCTTCTCTGTGAGCAAGTACTTGGTGGAAGAGCCCTTCCTCTTGCCTCTTACTGGCCTAAAGGGACACCAATTGGAGATAAATTGCAGGATATCCCCTATGATGTGGAAAAGGCAAAAGAACTTCTTGCTGAAGCTGGATATCCTGATGGAAAGGGATTAAAAGATCTGGTCTTCTACATACCCAGCGGGGATCTTACAGCAGAATATGTGGCAGGGTTTATAGTAGATCAATGGAAGAAGAATCTTGGAGTAAATTGTATAATTGAAAACGTAGAAGTGGGAGTTTATAACGATGCTTATGTATGGGCGAATTTCACTCCTGAAGCAAAAGCTGGTTTTACTACAATTGGTGGTCCTATGAATAACCTGGAAATCGGAGCGCTGTTCAAGAACGCAGATCATACTATCTGGTTCTATGATTACCCTGCAGAGGTAAGAAAGAGACTGCACGAGCTCTATGAAGAGTATGATGCCTGGCTCAGAAAAGAAGGTGGCCAAACTGAAGAAGATATGGCAGCATTAGTGGAAAAGAAAAATGTCCTGCTTGAGGGTTTCAACAAAATAGTAGAAAATGAGCCCGAAGAACTATGGAAGGAAGAAATGACTAGACCTCCACTCTGGTATGAGCAGTTTGATGAACTTTACGAAAAATGGAAAGCTGCAGGAACTCCTTCGGAAAAAACCGATTACTGGAGACTAGCAGGAAGAGTATTGAGTGAACAAGAAAGATTCCAGGTAGAATATAATGGAAGAAATCCAAGCAACAAAGAAGCATACCGCTGGAGACTCAGAACTGTAAATAGCCCGTTTGACAAAGCAGTAGAGATGGCTCACAATGCCCTTCAGATTATGCAGGATCAATACTGGATGGTGCCTGTGTATTTATTTAAAGCTCAGTGGTTACAGAATCCAAAGCTTGAAGGGTTGATGGTTTATAAGTTCTCCTGGGGCCCCGCGTTTTTCAACTTTAAATACTTAAATCTCGCAGATTAAAAAGAAGCAGTTTATAAAGGGGGAAGAAGACTTCTTCCCCCTTTATTGAAAGGAGTTAAAAATGGCGCTTTTTAAGTATATATTGCGAAGGCTTCTCACAATTTTTGTCTCCGTTGTAGTAGTTATAATTATTACTTATAGTCTTATGTATATCGCACCTGGAGATTTTTTTAACATTAGCTCTTTTACTGCTAGTGCCGGGAAAGTATCCACTCTTACTCCAGAACAACTTCAAATTTTAATTAAGGGTTTTGAAGAAAAATACGGCCTGAATGTTCCTCTCTGGAAGCAGATATGGAATTATTTAAAAGATGCGTTCAGGTTCAAGTTTGGCCCATCTTTTTCCAATCCTAACGAACCCATAGAAGCTCAAATTGCCAGAAAGTTTCCTGTTACTTTTACTCTTGCTGTTTTAGCCATGCTTTTTGCAGTGCTTATAGGGATTCCTTTAGGAATTTTAGCTGCTCTTAAGAAAAATACCTGGATCGATTATTTTTCCATGTTTATATCTATGATCGGGAGCATTATACCTGCTTATCTTATTGGTCTTATCATGGTCATCATTTTCAGCGTTTATCTTAAGGTTCTCCCCACTTCCGGATGGGGATCTCTGAAAGAGATGATCATGCCAGTAATTACAGTGGGTCTTGGTCCTATGGCTATTATTGCACGATTCACGAGATCGAGCCTTCTTGACACTCTCAGCCAGGATTATATACGGACTGCCTATGCTAAAGGTGGAACTGAGAGAGCAGTGGTTATGAGACATGCTTTGAAGAATTCTTTAATTCCTGTAGTTACAGTTATAGGTCCTCAACTTGCCTTTCTCTTTACTGGAACTGTCTGGATTGAGAACTTGTTCAGAGTACCTGGACTCGGACAATTATTTGTCAATGCTGCAGCTCAGAGAGACTACCCTCTTCTTGTAACCTCCACTTTTATTCTTTCTCTCTCGGTGATGCTTATGAACTTGCTGGTGGATGTGATATATGTTTTTCTTGACCCCAGAATTAAATACGAATAAGCCATAAGAGAGCGAGGTTCAGGAAAATGAAGATAGTATCAGAACAAGAACAAAAAAGAGCAAGTTACTGGTCATCAGTGTGGAGAAGGTTTAAAAGCAATAGAATGGCTTTGGTGGGGTTGATTTTCATTATTATTATCACTGTTGCTGCTATTTTTACTCCCTGGATTGCACCGTATAACTATGATGAGACAAACTACGCTCATACTTTTGAGAAACCCAGCCGGCAATTTATATGGGGGACTGATGATTTAGGAAGGGATATGTTCAGTAGAAATTTATACGCTATGAGAAATGCTTTACTGATTGGCTTTGGTTCCCAGGCTATTGTAGTAGTTGTAGGAGTGATTATAGGGGCTATTGCGGGATTCAGAGGTGGAACGGTTGATAGTGTTCTTATGAGAATTGTGGACATTATGTATGCGTTCCCTACTTTTCTTTTCAATGTAATACTGGTTACTGCCCTGGGGAGAGGGATTCCTATAATTCTTTTAGCTATAGGAATTACGGGATGGGCAGGAATGGCAAGGTTGGTGCGGGGTATGGTTATGTCATTAAAAAATGCTGATTTTGTGGAAGCGGCAAGAGCTCTGGGGGCAAAAGAATTCCATATTATACGAAAATATATTCTTCCTAACATGTTTGGCCCCATAATTGTTAGTATTGCCTTTGGTATCCCTAACGCTATATGGATGGAAAGTGGGTTAGCTCTTGTAGGTATGGGAGTAAGACCCCCGATGCCAAGCTGGGGCAATATGATAAGTGCTGGAATGGGATATATAATGGCTTTTCCCCATATGGTTATATTTCCAGCAATACTTTTTGCTCTTACTCTTCTGGCTTTCACTTATGTTGGTGATGGTTTAAGAGATGCAATGAATCCGAAGGGTGAGGCATAGCCATGGAAGAACTTCTGGTAGTTAATAATTTAAAAACTTATTTTCATCGGTATGAGGGTATAGTAAAGGCAGTAGATGGTGTAAGTTACAAACTTAACTATGGTGAAACCCTGACGATTGTAGGTGAAAGTGGTTCAGGTAAAAGCGTGTCTGTGCTCTCTCTTTTAGGACTTATAAGGAAAAACGGAAGAATTACAGAAGGGGAAGCAATTTTTGAAGGCAGAGATCTCTTTAAACTGAATAAAGAAGAGTTAAGGCAGATAAGGGGTAAAAATATTTCCATCGTCTTCCAGGATCCTATGACGAGCTTAAATCCAATTATGAAGACTGGGATACAAATTATGGAACCTTTAATATGGCATAGACTTATGTCAAGCAAAAAAGCGAGGGAAAGAGCGGTTGAACTTTTGAAAATAGTAGGGATTCCTGACCACCATATAAGAGCATGGGATTACCCTTTTGAGTTTTCTGGAGGGATGAGACAGAGGGTTATGATTGCTATAGCTTTAGCGTGTAACCCTAAACTTATTATTGCTGATGAGCCCACCACAGCTTTAGATGTTACTGTAAGAGCGCAAATATTAAATTTGATGCAGGATATGAAGGAGGAATTTAATCTGAGTATTATACTGATAACCCATGATATTGCTTTAGCTATGAATTTTTCCGATTCTATAATGGTTATGTATGCAGGGAAAGTAGCTGAATACGCGCCTGTTGCCGAGTTCATAAAGAGTCCTTTGCACCCTTATTCTCAGGGATTGATTAATTCTACCCTTGATATAGAGGCAAAAGAGGGCTCTATTAAACCAATTGTAGGGGCTCCTCCTAATCCTCTCAATTTACCGCCAGGATGTAGATTTCATCCTCGGTGCGGGTACGCTGAGGATATATGTAGAAGAGTGGAACCAGAGTATAGAGAAATAGGCAATAATCATTATGTAGCATGTCATTTAGCGAAAGGGGGGAGGATCCGATAAAAGAGCTCCTGGTGGTAAAAAATTTAAAAAAGTATTTTCCTGCCAGAGGAAAATTGTTGAAAGCTGTAGATAACGTCTCCCTTTCTATTGATTCTGGAGAAACCTTAGGTCTCGTAGGTGAGAGCGGGTCTGGAAAATCAACTCTGGGAAGAAGTATTTTGAGACTTATTGAACCAGATGATGGAGAGGTGATATTTGAAGGCGCCGATTTAAGAAAGTTAAAGGAAGAGGAATTAAGACAAAAAAGAAAATTTATGCAAATTATATTCCAGGATCCTCTGGCTTCTCTCAATCCTATGATGACTGTAGGACAGAATATAGAAGATCCTTTAGTAATCCACAATATAGGAACCAGAGAGAAAAGAAGAGAAACAGTAGTAGAGCTTCTGGATATAGTTGGTTTGGGAAAGAACATAATAGATATTTTTCCCTACGAGCTTTCTGGCGGCCAACAACAGAGGGTTGGAATTGCAAGAGCTTTGGCTTTAAATCCCAAATTTATTGTTGCTGATGAACCAGTATCGGCTCTGGACGTTTCTATTCAAGCGCAAATTGTGTTGTTGCTCAATGAATTAAAAAAGAGGTTCGAAATTTCTTATTTATTTATTTCTCACGATTTAGCGGTAGTGAAATACCTTTCTGATAGAGTAGCAGTTATGTATCTGGGATCTATCGTAGAGCTATCTTCTAAAGAAGAGCTGTACAAAAATCCTCTTCATCCCTATACAAAAGCTCTTCTTGCCTCTATTCCTAAAATGCCTAAAAACGGTAATCCTCAAAAGAGGTTTTCGGCTTTAAAAGGAGAAATTCCTTCTCCTGTAGACCTTCCACCAGCGTGTAGATTTCAGAGTAGATGCGAATATGCAACAGGGGCTTGTAAGGAGCAAGAACCGGTCTTCAGAGAGGTTGCTATGGGACATTTTGTGGCGTGTCATCTGGCATAAAAGGAGGAACAAGGAGGGGATTTACTTTTGATTTTCGAGTTTTTTCGTTAGAAAAATAAATGGTGGATTCTCGATGGGGGCTTGGGGAAACCTTATGTATAGGTTAGGTCTCTTGAGAGAAAAAATCTTTTAGAGTAAGGAGATGGACCATGAAGAAAAGAAATCTTTTGTTGTTTTTGTTTATGCTGCTTTTTGTGAATGAGGCATGTGCTCAAGGCACTCTTCCTATAAAAAGAGGAGTAAACCTCACGGGGTTAGAAGCCCCTCTTGAAGGTTCCTGGGGAGTAATGATAGAAGATGAATATTTTAAGCTGGTTAAAGAAGCAGGATTTGACCATGTGAGAATACCCATAAGATGGAATGCTCATTCTCTCTATGAGTCTCCCTATACCATCAAAGATTATATCTTTGAACGAGTAGACCATTTAGTGAATGAAGCTTTTAAGAATAATCTTTATGTGGTTATCAATATTCATCATTTTGAGGAAATGATGAAAGAACCTGAAAAATACCGGGATAAATTTATAGCTCTGTGGGAACAGATTGCAGACCATTACCAGGATTATCCAGAAGGTTTGTGGTTTGAGCTTCTGAATGAGCCCTGTATGAATTTGAATAGCGATTTGTGGAATGACTATTTAGAAGAAGCTATAAAGGTCATAAGAAAGACAAATCCCGAGAGGAAAATAGTGGTAGGTCCCGGGGACTGGAACAACATAAACAGGCTTAAGGATTTGAAGTTGCCCCAAGGAGATAAAAATATAGTAGTAACATTTCATTATTACAATCCTTTTAATTTTACTCATCAGGGTGCAGAATGGGTTAGCCCATCACCACCAGTAGGAACAAAATGGAGTGGAAGTGAAAAAGAGCAAGAAGCAGTGGAGAGAGAACTTGATATAGCAGTAAACTGGTCAAAAGATAATGGAGATGTACCTTTATGGATGGGAGAATTTGGAGCTTACAATAAAGCGGACCTGGATTCCCGAGCAAGATGGACAGAGTTTGTAGCCCGAGCAGCGGAGAAAAGAAACATTGCCTGGGCTTACTGGGATTTTTGCTCAGCAGGGTTTGGAGTTTATGACTTTTTTAACGGCAAATGGGTACTTCCTCTTTTAAGAGCTCTTATCCCCGAAACCAAAATATAGGAGGTAAAAATGGAGGAGAAAGATACTTTTCCCCGATGGAGAGGCTTTAATCTTCCCAATATGTTTTCCTATTATGATGCAAGAGACTTCGAGGAGGAAGATTTTAAGTGGATTTCAGAATGGGGATTTGATTTTGTAAGAATTCCCTTAAATTATAGACTCTGGGTAGAGGAAGGCGATATATATAGAATTAAAGAAGACGTCCTTAAAAAAATTGATCTGGCTGTGGAGTGGGGAGAGAAGTACGGAATTCATATCTGTATAAACTTTCATAGAGCTCCTGGTTATTGTGTAAATGATGAACTTCCTGAAAAATTCAATCTCTGGAAAGATGAAGAAGCAGCGAATGCTTTTTGTTATCATTGGGAAATTTTTACGGAACGATATAAAGGTATATCTTCCGAAGTTTTGAGCTTCAACCTGGTAAACGAACCTCCTCACCCCGATAAAGAGGTTATGACTAGAGAAGATCATGAAAGAGTAATCAGGAAGACGGTAAATCATATAAAAAGAATTGACCCTCAAAGGCTTTTGATAATAGATGGAATATCTTTCGGGAATGAACCTCTTTTTGAGCTTTCAGATTTAGCTGCAGGGCAGAGTTGCAGAGGATATCTTCCTATGGGGCTTACTCATTATAAGGCGAGCTGGGTGGGAGGAGAGAACTGGCCGGAGCCTGTTTGGCCGGGAGCCTGGCATTATGGAGAAAGCTGGGATAGGAAAAAATTGGAGGAGCACTATACCCGATGGGCAGCCCTTAAAGATAGGGGGGTGGGTGTGCATTGCGGAGAAGCTGGAGCTTTTAAGTTTACTCCTCATAATGTAGTTTTAGCCTGGATGAAAGATCTCCTTGAAGTTCTCTCAGAAAGGGATATAGGTTTTGCTTTGTGGAATTTCAAGGGTCCCTTTGGAATATTAGACTCAGAGAGAGAAGATGTAGAGTACGAAGATTGGCAGGGACATAAACTGGATAGAAAAATGTTGAGCCTTTTACAGGATTATTGATTGTTTCTAGAAGTTTTAGTGAGGTCACTTCGGGTAATGATGAGGATTAAACCGACTTCGCTCGGGGATTTCGGTGAAGGAGAGATTTGCTTTTTGCTCTTTTTTGATGTATAATAGGAGAAAATTTTTGAGGAATGATGTTCTTTGGTAGTTCAGAATCTTGAGCAAATCAAAGAATGGGTTGCTTCTATTGTGGGAGAAGAAGTAGTTATTGAAGTCAACAAGGGAAGAAAAAAAACGATAACTAAAAAAGGAGTAATAGAAAAAGTTTATCCTTTCTTCTTCACTATGATAACAGATGTAGATGGTTCAAGTCAAAGAGCTTCTTTTAATTACGCTGACATTCTTACTAAGACCATAGAATTAGAAATAACCCGTTCTTGAAAGTTTAGCTTATATCTTCCTCTTTTTCCCTCTTTGATTTAAAATGTCCTTATGAATAAGTTGCTCGATTTTCCCTATGCTGTGGATTTAAACGAAGCAAAGAAGATACAGGAAAAACTGAAAGGCTTATTATCTTTCAACTTCCCTTACCAGGATGAAGAGATTAATTTAGTAGCAGGAATAGATGTTTCTTACAATGCCGAAAAAGAAGCTTTTGCGGCAGTGGTAGTTTTAGATTTTCCTTCTTTGAGAGTGAGGGAAGTATCCTGGGGCAAAGTTTTTCCTCCTTTTCCTTATATACCAGGATTTTTGTCCTTTCGAGAAGGTCCGGCTATTGAGAGGGCGTTATCTCTTTTATGTTTTCAACCGCAGATTTTTTTCTTTGATGGACAGGGTATCGCTCACCCTCGGGGAGTAGGTTTAGCTACCCACCTGGGGATTTTATTCGGAGTAGTTTCTGTGGGGGTAGCCAAAAGTAATTTAGTAGGTAATTTTCAGGAACCTCCCTCAAAACAAGGCTCTTTTTCCTGGATAGAATATGAGGGGAAAAAGGTGGGAATGGTATTGCGCACTAAAGAAGGAGTAAAGCCAGTTTTTGTTTCTCCGGGCAATAAAATTGATTTGGAGAGCGCAAAGCACTGGACATTACTGGTAACCACCAGGTATCGTTTGCCTGAGCCTGTTCGCCAGGCTCATATTTTCAGTGAAAAAATTAAAAAAGGCGGAGAAGAATATGGACGATATTCCTTTTCATGAGCTGGAAGGAGAAGGTAGTACAGAAAACAAAGTGGTCATCACCGTGGTGGGTAAAGATAAAATAGGCATTATTGCCGCTATCACCTCCTGTCTTGCGGGATACCAGGTGAACATTGAAGATATTACTCAGAAAATATTAGGAGAGTATTTTACCATGATTTTAGTGGGGGATATATCCCGCTGTCCGGTAAGTCTTGCAGATTTGCGTCGTGACCTCACTCAAAAAGGAGAAGAGATCGGGGTTACAGTTTATATGCAGCACGCCAGCATTTTTCGGGCTATGCACCGGATTTGAGGTGAAAGAATGCTTTTTGACCGCTCAGAAATATTAGAAACTCTACGTATGTTAGAGATAGAAAATTTAGATGTTCGGACGGTAACTCTGGGAATCAATCTTCTGGATTGTCGTTCTGGGAGTCTTTCTTCTACCATAGAAAAAGTGATAGAAAAAATCCGCCATCTATCCCTTCCTTTTCACGAGGTAGTAGAAGAAACTTTTGTAAAATATGGAATCCCCATAGTGAACCGGCGAATAGCTATCTCTCCGGTGTCTTTTCTCTTGGATGGCAGAGAAAAGAAAGAAGAGGTTGTAGCTCTGGCACAGAGATTGGATGATTTAGCTCGGGAGCTCCAGGTGGATTTTATAGGGGGATTTACTGCCCTGGTTCCCAAAGGGTTTACCCCTGGAGATTTATCACTCATCGATTCTCTTCCCCTTGTTCTATCTCAGACTCAGAGAATTTGTGGCTCAGTAAATTTAGCTTCCAGCCGCAGTGGAATAAATGTGGATGCTATTTTAAAGATGGGAGAGATAATCAAAGAAACTTCTTTTTTGACCGCTCAAGAAGGGGGTATAGGCTGTGCCAAACTGGTAGTTTTTGCTAATGCTCCAGAAGACAATCCTTTCATGGCTGGAGCTTTCCACGGACCGGGAGAAGCAGATGCCGCCTTGAATGTAGGAGTAAGTGGGCCGGGGGTGATTAAAGAAGCTATTCGCAGAAAACCAGAAGCAGACTTAGGAGAAATAGCCGAGGTAGTAAAAAGGACGGCTTTTAAAATCACAAGAGTAGGAGAGTTAATAGGTAAAGAGATAGCTCAAAAGTTGGGAGTGTCTTTCGGAATTGTAGATTTATCTTTAGCTCCCACTCCTCGGGTGGGGGATAGTGTAGCTGAGATTTTAGAGCAAATGGGCTTGGAAAAATGTGGAGCCTGGGGTTCCACTTTAGCTCTGGCTCTCTTAACTGATGCTTGCAAAAAAGGAGGAGCTATGGCTTCTTCTTCGGTGGGAGGGTTAAGCGGAGCTTTCATTCCAGTGAGTGAAGATGCGGAGATGACCGAGTCAGTGAAAGCAGGGGCATTGAAGCTGGAAAAACTGGAAGCTCTGACCAGTGTTTGTTCGGTGGGGCTGGATATGGTTGCTATTCCTGGTGAGGTATCTAAAGAGACAATTTCTGCCATCATAGGAGATGAAGTAGCTATTGGAGTAATAAATCACAAAACTGTGGGGGTGCGGATCATACCTGTTCCGGGTAAGAAACCCGGGGATAGAGTAGTATGGGGAGGATTATTAGGAGAAACAGTGGTTATGGAAGTTAATCCCTTCCAGAGCAAGGACTTCATCTCCCGAGGGGGGAGAGTTCCTGCTCCTATTACCAGCCTGAAAAATTAGCAAGATTTAGTCCCTAAGTTTGGGGTAGATATTCAATTGTGGTTAACTACAAAATCCATGGTAATGTTCTTTTGAATATCATCATTATGAGCCCCGTGCAAATAGCGTTTTAATAGAGCCAGCAATATGGAGTATTGAGAGCCACTAAAA
>DAOSVE010000038.1:0-13879 GCA_035593465.1 Candidatus Atribacteria bacterium
AAAGTGATTGTCAACAGAAAATGGAAAAAAATTAAGGGCTGAAACGATTAGAAATAATGCGTTTGAGGCACTACTACGAGTTTCTCCTCCTGTCTGTGGCATGATGATCTGATTTTTTCTCCCTCCATCATAGTATCCCGCAAAACTGGTTATAATTTCTCCCCAGACAGAAAAGAAAAGGAGATATTACCGCGCCGGGCGAGTAGAAGAGGCTCGCAGTAAGTGTGATAAATGTCAAGAGGTGGGTAGCAAATTTTCCACCTCCTGAAGAGAGAATTTCTGCCAGGATGTATTGTATCTGACCATGGCATTCATAATAGTAAGAAGCTTCCTCGTGCAAGCAATTATAGCTACTTTAGGGGGAAATCTTTCCTTCCCGGTTGTTTTATCTTTTACATCTTTTATTTTTTCGCTTTTTAAGGGGGGCGATAGGGAGATTTTTCCTCCCCCTATAGTTCTAAAACACTCAGGAATGACGAGAAAGAAGAGGGTTATAGGGATGTCCCCTTATAGTTCAGGTGCGCAAAGCTTCTAAATCTTGCTCAATCTGGTTTTTAAGCTCCAGAAGTGAGGGGAAAACCATTTCCTTTCTCAAGAAAGCCTGGAATTCTATGATCAACCTTTCCCCATAAAGCTCTTGAGAAATATCAGGGATGAAAACTTCCACTAATCGGCGAGGAGAAAAATTGACCGTAGGCCGGTGGCCCACGTAAATAAGAGAGGGGTTCCTTTTCCCTATCCCTTTCCCGGAAACGTAACCAGTATACACTCCAGACGCAGGAAGAAGCTTGTAAGAGGGAGGATAAAGATTAGCAGTGGGGAATCCTAATTTTCTCCCCACTCCTTTTCCCCGTCGAACTCGTCCCTGTAGAAAGAAAGAATAGCCTAATAAGCGATTGGCAGAAAATAAATCACCATTTTCTAAATGCCATCTAATGCGGGAACTGGAGATGAGTTTTCCCCCTTCTTGGAGAGAAGGAACTACTGTTACTTCTATTCCTCTAAAAGGAAAATAATTTTTCAGAAGTGCAGCATCGCCTTGAGCCTCGAAACCGAAATGAAAATTCTCCCCCACCACCACTCTCCGGGGTCTCATTTCTTCTTCCACAAGAGCTAAAAATTCCTGAGCTCTCATTTCCCGAAAGCTTCTATTAAAATGCACAAATTGCAAAAGAGATTGAGGAAATAACTTCTGTATCAGACAATATTTCTCTCGATAGGTAAGGATATGCTTAACATCCCCTGAGGAGAGAAAATTTCGAGGATGGGGATAAAAAGTGAAAATATGCAATTTAGTTTTTTCTTCCTGAGCCAGACGATAAGCTTCACCCAACAGGCATTGATGACCACGATGAACTCCATCGAAGAAACCCAGAGCTAAAATGCTATCTTCTGCGGGCTTTATCCCTCTCTGCCACATATTTATTCTCCTAAAATTATCCGGGACTTTAATTCTCCGCTATCTTCTATCTTACCCAGCCCCAAAAACCTGTCCTTTTCATACATCTTAACCCATCCTTCTCCCGGAGAGGAAAGAAAAATAGGTCTTCCTTGTTTTACCCTGTTGACCTCTTTCTCCTCTAAATAAACCGAGGGAAGCCAGTATAAAGCTTGGTCGGGGGGGATACTTTTTCGGAGAAGAAACTGCCGATCTATTTCTCTTTCTGTTATCTCTTCGCTCTGCTCCAGAGAAAAATTACCTACCTTTCCTCGGCGGAGAGAAAAAAGGTAAGCACCTAAACCGCTATCTTCTCCCCACTCGTGAGCTAAGCTACGAATGTAAGTTCCGCTGGAGCAGCGGACCAAAATTTCAGCCTCCGGCCATTCTCCTTCTTCCCAGGATACCAGCTCCAGGTCGTAAATTTCTACTTCTTTTTCCCGCACCGGGACCGCTTTACCCCGGCGAGCATATCGATAGCGAGGCTTGCCCTGGTATTTACTGGCAGAAAAAGGGGGTACCAGCTGTTTTATCACTCCTTGATATTTGAGGAGAAGCTCTTCTCCTTCTTTTCGGGACAATTTGCCTCTGGTAACTTTTACAATCTTCCCTGTAACATCATAAGTATCAGTAGATATGCCAAAACGGATTCGAGCTCGATAAGTTTTATCCAGAGTCTGGAAAAAAGAGGCAAGACGCGTAGCTTTACCCCAGCAAATTATCATTACCCCCCGGGCAAAAGGGTCAAGAGTTCCGGTATGGCCAGCCTTTTCTCCCAGGATTTTTCCCACCCGCTCGGTAATTTCAAAGGAGGTCATCCCCACCGGTTTATAAACATTAAGTATCCCGCCTGACAATCTCTTTTTTTACCTCTTCAGTAGATGATGGGAGAGCACTCAGGAATTCCCTCACCACTCTTAAAACTTCTTCTTTAACCTTCGGAAACTCACCTTTAATTTTAAAACCCGCGGCTTTGCGATGTCCTCCCCCTCCAAAATGGTGAGCAATAGGTAAAATATCCCTTTCTCCCTGAGAACGTAAACTCACCCTAAAAGACCTGTCTTCCACTTCCTTAAAAAGGAGAGAAACTTCTGCCCCCGGGATATAAAGCCCATAATCTACTATTCCTTCGCTATCCTCCTCCTGTGCCCCACAGGATTTAAAATCTTCTCGGGTTAGATAGATTACCGAAAATCGAAAATCTTCATCATAAAAAAGGTGATCCAGTGCTCGACCCATAAGTTTTAAAGATTCCAGTCTCCGAAAGTGGAAAGCATAACGCATTATTTGGGCCAGAGATGCACCCGAGGTAACCAAATCTTCCACCACCCGTAAAAGGTGAGAATCCATATCCACAAACTGAAAGCCACCAGTATCAGTTACAAAGCCGGTAAGGAGATTAACTGCCATATCAGGGCTTATTTTCACTCCCGCTTCCTTTATTAATTCGTAAACCAGAAGCGTAGAAGAAGGAGAGCCGGGAACTACCCAGTTTATATCTCCAAAACAACTGTTGTCGGGGTGATGGTCTATATTCACAACCAGTGAGGCTTTGATACACAACTCTTTCAACCTCCCCAGGCGATCAGGGTGAGAACAATCTAAAACTATTACTACATCTACCTCAGAAGAAAAATTGAGGGAATAGAATTCCTCCGGAGCGAGTACCTTCTCTCTCCCGGGCAAAAACTGGTAAAAGTAAGGAACTACTCCATCCTGAACCATAATAGCTTC
Source organism: Candidatus Atribacteria bacterium (assembly GCA_035593465.1). GTDB lineage: Bacteria > Atribacterota > Atribacteria > Atribacterales > Caldatribacteriaceae > Sordicultor. Next base: position 3,173 of record DAOSVE010000038.1, read on the forward strand.
TTTTCCTTCTCCCTCCAAAAAGAAAAAGGTGGCAAACATAGACCCCAACCCGTCTCCATCAATATTTTGATGAGAAGTAATTACAAAATGCTTGTGAGCGCGGAAAGCTTCAATTATCTCCTTTTTCGCTTCCATCCTCTTTCCTTTCCATTTGATTGAGAAGCTCTACCACCTGAAAAGCTTTATCCAGAGTTTCATCTATCACAAAAGTAAGTTCGGGCATAAATTTAATTCTCAGGCGAAGAGCTAGTTCGTTTTTTATAAAACCGGTAGCTTTTTGCAATGCCTGGTATTTTTCTTCTTTATCCCCTTCGGGAAAGTAAATAAACACTTTAGCCTGCCGCAGGTCTGAGGATAATTTCACTCGAGTAATAGTAAATCGCTTCAAGCGAGGGTCTCCCACCCGGGATAACAAAATAACCGACACTTCTCTTTTAATCAACTCTGCTACCCGCTCTACTCTTTGCTCTTTCATCAGGGTTCACCTGACTTTCCACTTATTTTCCAATCTCAATAAATCTCTATGGTCAAATCGGTAATTTCCAGGCGGTCGTCTCCTTCCACAAATTGAACCACCTGCTGGAGGAGAGATTGAACACTTTGCTCATCATTTCCCACACAGGAGATACCTAAGCTACTCTTCCTCCACTGAGCATTGGTAGAAACTTCAATTACCGAAATGTTAAACCGATTTCGCAATCTTTCTTTCAGAGAATTAACCACTCTTCTTTTGTCTTTAAGAGAGAAACTCTCATTGATAAAAATGTCAATCTGACAGGCTCCTATTTTCATTTTTCTTCTTTAATGACATAAGCCTCCAGTATATCCCCTTCCTGGAAATCATCAAAGTTTTCTAAACCTATTCCACACTCATATCCTTGAGTTACTTCCTTTACATCTTCTTTAAATCTCTTAAGAGACGTAATTCTTGCTCCCTCTTTCACGGTTTCTTCTCTTCTTATAACTCGTGCCAGAGCCCCCCGTTCTATTTTACCCTGAGTTACATAAGAACCAGCAATCGCTCCTACTCGAGGTATTTTAAATATCGCCCTGACTTCCGCTCTACCCAGCACTTCTTCCACCATACGAGGTGCTATAAGACCTTTAATGGCCTTTTCTATATCATCAATCACTTCATAAATAACTCGATAAAGTCTTACCTCCACTCCTTCTTTCTTGGCTATTTTAGCTGCCTCACTCAGCAGTTTAACATTAAAGCCCACCACTATTCCCCGTGAAGCCGAAGCCAGCATAACATCAGTTTCGGTAATATTGCCTACTCCTTGATACAGGATATTAATTTTAACTTCTTCGCCCTCTAAGGAAGCGATGGCTTTCTCCAGAGCTTCAAGAGATCCTTGAAAATCGGCCTTCAAAATTAAATTAAGTTCCCGATTTTTCCCCTCTTCCGGAGCCAGCATCTCCTCTAAAGAGATAGAATAAGCTTTAGATTCTTTCAATAGTTTCTCTTTTTCCTTGTCTTTTCTCCGCTCAGCGATGAGATGGGCTATTTTTTCTTCCCCTACCACCATTAGCTTGGTCCCTGCCAGTGGTAAATCAGAAAAGCCCACCACCTCAACGGGTGCAGAAGGATAAGCCTCAGGAACAGTTTTCCCCAGATCGTTGAATAACGATTTCACTCTTCCCCAGCTGCTTCCCGCTGCAAAATAGTCTCCCACTTTCAATATCCCCTCCTGCACAACTACCGTAGCAACCGGGCCTCTCCCCCGATCTAAGCGAGATTCTATAACCACTCCTATAGCATAACCATTATGTCGAGCCTGCAGCTCTAGAAGATCGGCCTGTAAAAGGATTAAATCTAAGAGTTCAGAAATCCCTTTTTTCTGAAGAGCAGAAATGTTCACAAAAATAGTTTCCCCTCCCCACTCCTCAGGGATCAAGCCATATTCGGAAAGTTGTTGCTTCACTCTATCCGGGTTAGCCCCTACTTTATCTATCTTATTAATGGCTACAATGATGGGAACATTGGCCGCTTTCGCATGCTGAATAGCCTCCACAGTCTGGGGCATAACTCCATCATCGGCAGCTACCACCAAAACTGCGATGTCGGTAACCTGTGCTCCTCGAGCTCGCATGGCAGTGAATGCTTCGTGGCCGGGAGTATCAATGAAAGTTATTTTTCTCCCATTTACCTCCACCTGATAAGCACCAATTTTCTGAGTGATACCACCAAATTCAGTCTCCGCCACCTGAGAGCTCCTGATAGCATCCAGAAGAGTCGTTTTACCATGGTCAACATGACCTAAAATGGTAACCACCGGAGGACGAGGATAGGTTTTAGTGTCCAGTGTTTTCTGGGTTAACTCCTTCAAGTCTTTTCCCCACTTCACATACCAGCCTCTTTCTCTCGCTAATCTTTCCACTACAAGAGGAGGTAGAAAATCTTTAGGGCTGAAAATCATGTTTAAATCAGCCAGCTCCAATATTAGCTCTTCTACTTCTTCATTAAATATTTTTGCTATTTCTCTCAAAGTAGGCAGGGAATCAAAGCTCAGAGTTTTTTCTTGCTTCTTTCGAGCTTCTTCTTCCTTCTTTTTTTGATAGCTTATCTCTTCCTGCAATAACTCAACCAGCTCTTCATCAACATTACTCATATGGTTCTTAACTTCTACTCCCAGCTCTTTAAGCAAATCAACCACTTCTTTGGTAGGCATTCCTAAACTTTCTGCTACTTTGTAAACTCTTATTTTAGACATTGTTTACCTCCTTTCCCTGGGATTCTACATAGCTACCCAATACCTCCTTCAGTTTTTTCAATTCTTCTTCTCTCACTTCTGCTCGTAAAGCCTGAGACAGGCTTTTAAGGTTCAATTTATCTATACATTCCTTACGAGGGCAGAGATAGAATCCCCTCCCGGCTTTCTTACCCGTAGGGTCTATTTCAATTCCCTCTTCTTTTTTAACCAATCTAACCAAAGCCTTTTTTTCTTTCCTTTCTCGACAACCAATACAAGTTCTAATGGGAATCTTCCTAGCCACTATCCTTTTCTCCCTTTATGTCAATCCTCCAGTTAGTTACCCGAGCAGCCAGACGGGCATTTTGTCCATCTTTACCGATGGCCAAAGACAGCTGGTCTTCGGGCACAAAAACCCGGGCAGTACCGCTTTTTTCATCTAACTCTACTTTTACCACCCGAGCGGGGCTCAAGGACTCGGCAATCAAAACCCGGGGATCATTACTCCACCTTATAATATCTATTTTCTCCCCTCTAAGCTCATCAGTGATGTTTTTCACTCGAGAGCCCCGATTGCCGATACAGGAGCCCACCGGATCTATTTTCTCACTTCGGCTTTCTACTACCACTTTGCTTCTCACTCCCGGTTCCCGGGCAATAGCCTTTATATCTACCAGACCATCGTGTACCTCCGGAACTTCGAGCTCAAACAACCTTCTCACCAGACCAGGATGAGTACGAGAAAGAACGATTCGAGAACCTTTACTGGTTTTCTTCACTTCTATAACGTAGAGCTTCATTCTTCCACCCGGCCGGTAGTTTTCGGTGGAAACTTGCTCACTAAAAGGAAGTAAACCTTCGGCTTTACCCAGATCCACAATTATGTTACTACCTTCTTTTTTAGAAATTATACCGGTAATAATTTCTCCTGCCTTTTCCACAAACTCAGCATAAACCAGATCTCTTTCTGCTTCTCTTATTCTCTGCACAATTACCTGTTTAGCAGTTTGAGCAGCAATCCTTCCAAAATCCTGGGGAGTCACTTCTATCTCCACCACTTCTCCTACCTGAGCATCAATTCCTAATCTTTTAGCTTCTTCCTGCAATATTTCCGTGGTAGAGTCCTTCAATTTATCCACTATTGTTTTCCGAGCGAAAACTTTTATGCTGCCATCCTGGGGGTCGAGAATCACCGAAACCCCTTTATGAGAACTTTTAAAGCTCTTCCGGTAGGCAGAAAGAAGAGCAGCCTCAATAGCTTCCTGGAGCGTCTCTCGAGGAATGCCTTTAGTTTTTTCTATTTGTTCAATAGCAGCAAAAAGATCCTTACTCATATTCCCAACCCTGAAAAGGTTTTCAAGACATAAAGAACTTATAAACAAGAAAGAGTGGGAGAACCCACTCTTTCTTGTTTATCACTCTTCGACTGTTATTATTTTAACTCAAATTATTAAATAGTGCAAATTTTTGAGAGTCATGGTTAGTGTCAACTCATTGTAGGAGTATTTTTATTTTTCCCTCTATTATTTGCTCAAATCTTCTCTCCGTAGTAGCTTCTTGCCACTTTTCCTTCTTCTGTATTGCGACTCTCGCAAGATTGGGAGTAAGAGGGAGGAAAATTCGGGGTTTCCCATTTTTGTCATTCCCGAGCTGCATCCGGGAATCCACGTTTTTGCTTTTTCTTTGGTTTTTAAATGCTGTGGACCCCGGCTTAAAGATTGCCGGGGTGACGAACAAGAGGTGATAGAAACATTCAGAAGTGACACCCCCTCCGTCATGCCTGGGCGCTTTTATCAGGCATCTACTGAGGAGGATGTTTTCCTTCCTCAGTAGTTTTTGTTTCTTTATATTTTTTGTTCTTTTCCGGGGATTATAAGGGGGGTAAAGCCCCCCTTATGTTCGGATTCCTGATAAATACATTCAGGGGTAACGAAAAAGAAGGGGCAATAGAGGATTACCCCCTTATAGCTCTCCTAATGTCAACTCTCCAAGAAATAGAAAATAAAGCCCTCCGTTGAGAGCCGATAAAAAACTCTCTCCGGAGGGAAAATAGGATGCTTAACTTTTACGATTCGTGATTTATATCAGGAAGACCCTGGTTAATGTAAAGGTCATAAGCTCCTAAGTCTAAAAATCCGTGGCCACTCAAGTTAAAGAGAATGACTTTCTCTTTTCCTTCTTCGGTGCATTTTTTAGCTTCTTCTATTGCTGATTTTATAGCATGAGCGCTTTCCGGAGCCACCACTATCCCTTCAGTACCGGCAAAGAGCATAGCAGACTCAAAAACTTCTTTTTGCTGGTAAGATTGAGCTTCTAAAAAGCCTGAGTTATAAAGTAAACTCAAAATGGGTGACATACCATGGTATCTTAAACCTCCAGCATGGATTCCAGGAGGAATAAAATCATGTCCCAGGGTATACATTTTTAAAAGAGGAGTGGTGCGAGCTACGTCGGCATAGTCATATTCATATTTTCCCCGCAAAAAGGAGGAACAAGCCACCGGCTCAACTGCAATAGCTCGAAAATCCTTCTCTCCTTTTAACTTGTCTCGCATGAAGGGGAAAAGAAGGCCTCCAAAATTGCTTCCTCCACCCACACAACCAATGATAATATCAGGGTATTTTTCTCCTGCTTTTTCTAGTTGCAGCTTAGCTTCTTCCCCAACGATGGTCTGATGCAAAAGGACATGATTAAGCACACTACCCAAACTATACTTAGAATGGGGAGTAGTAACGGCATCTTCAATAGCCTCACTGATAGCTATCCCCAAGCTTCCTAAAGAGTTAGGGTCTTTAGCTAAAACTTCTCTTCCCGCTTTGGTCCGAGAACTGGGACTAGGGTAAACTTCTCCTCCCCAGGTTTGCATTAAAACTCGCCGGTAAGGCTTTTGTTCATAGCTTACCTTCACCATGTAAATAGTGCATTCCAGGCCAAAAAACTGGCAAGCCATAGCCAGGGCCGACCCCCACTGGCCAGCACCAGTTTCAGTGGTTAATCTCTTTGTCCCATCTTTTTTATTATAATAAACCTGGGGCACAGCGGTATTGGGTTTATGGCTCCCCGCTGGACTCACTCCTTCATATTTATAATAAATACGAGCCGGAGTCCCAAGGGCTTTCTCCAGACGCCAAGCTCTAATAAGAGGAGTGGGACGCCAGAGAGAATAAATATCCAGCACCTCACCCGGAATGTCTATAAACCTTTCTCCACCCATTTCCTGTTCAATCAAGCTGGGTGGGAAGATAGGCAAAAAATCCTCCGGTTTGGCTGGCTCTTTAGTAACAGGATTAAGAGGAGGGTCTAAAGGACGGGGCAAATCAGGGAGAATATTATACCAGGTAGTAGGTATTTCCCTCTCGCTTAATATTATTCGACTCTCTTTCATGGGTCTTCTCTCCTTTCTAGTACTTTACTTTCTAAAAGAGTAAAGCAAGTTTTTAATTTTTAAGAAGATAATAATGCTCGGTCTTCGGTAAATCTTTTGTGTCTCAGCTCGCTGAATCTCTCCAGAAGCTCTTCAATAGTCATCTTCTTCCTTTCTTCTCCCGCAAGGTCAAGAACTATTTCTCCCTCATCCATCATCAAGGTACGGTCTCCAAAACTCAAAGCACTTTGTAAATTATGAGTAACCATCAAAGCAGTGAGGTTATTTTCCTCAATCAACTTATTGGTAAGCTCCATAATTTTTTCTCCCGTCTTAGGGTCTAAATTAGCAGTGTGCTCATCGAGAAGAAGAATTTTAGGATGACCAAAAGTAGCCATAACCAAAGCCAGAGCCTGTCTTTGCCCTCCAGAGAGCAACCCCACTCGCTCTCGCAATCTTTTTTCTAGGCCTAGGCCTACATCGGCGAGTTTTTCTTGAAAAAACTTCTTAGCTTCATCATTTATAGCCGGACGCAAGCCTTTCCTTCTACCTTTCAGGTAAGCAAGCGATAGGTTTTCTTCAATAGTCAGAGAAGGAGCAGTGCCCTGAAAGGTGTTCTGGAATACCCTCCCTATATAAGGAGCCCGGCGATAAGCAGGAAGATTGGTTACCTCTTCCCCATTTATCATTATCTTCCCGCTATCGGGTAAATAATTACCACTGATCAGGTTAAGAAGAGTGGTTTTTCCTGCACCGTTACTCCCTACCACAGTCACAAACTGTCCCCCTGAGATTTTCAGGTTGAGGTTACGAACCGCCCACTGTTCATCCTGAGTGTAGCGGAAAAAATATTTATTCACATTTTCCAGTTGTAGCATTACCTTATTTTCTCTGTTATCCATTTTGTTTTGTCCTCACCCTCCGGGAAAATTTTTCTTGCAAAACAGGGTAAGAAAGAATGATAATCACTATAAGACCGGTAAATAATTTCAGGTCATAAGGTTTAAAACCAATATTGTAACCCCAGTTAAGAGCTATAGCAGTAGCTAAACGATAAACTATTGAGCCCGCTACTACTTGAAGAGTCATAATAAAAATAGTCTTTCCCCGCATCAATACCTCTCCTACAATCACCGAAGCTAAACCAGAAACTACCATACCGATACCCATATTTACATCCACAAATCCCTGATGTTGAGCAAACATAGCTCCCGAAAAGGCTACTAGAGCATTAGAAACGCTAACTCCGATTAATTTCATATAGTCGGGGTTTATACCCTGCGCCTCTACTAAAGTTTCGTTGTCTCCCGTAGCCCTAATAGATAAGCCGATTTCTGTTCCTAAAAAAAAGTCCAGTAAAAGCTTAATGCCCAGCACTAAAATCAGTAAAAACGCCAGACGAAGATAAACTTCTGGCACTTCTGGAAAATAATCTTGCAAAATAACGAAAATAGTTCGATGTCCAAGATTTTCCGAGAGAGAAATATTAGGTCTTCCCATAATCCGGAGATTTATGGAGTAAAGACAGGTCATAGTCAGTATCCCGGAAAGAAGAGCAGGAATACGAGAAAAAGTATGCAGAAAGCCGGTGAAAAATCCAGCCAGAGCCCCAGCTAAAAAAGCTGCTAACATCGCCCACCCCACACCAAAGCCGTGATACATCATAACAGCAAAAACCGCCGCTCCTAAGGGGTAGCTACCATCTACCGTGAGGTCGGGAAAATCAAGACACCGAAAAGTGATAAAAACCCCTAAAGCTAATATTCCAAATAACAAACCTTCCTGCAAACTATAAAGGAAAAAATTGCTAATTGATTATCTCTCCTTTTTAGGGGAGAAGACTTTACTTCTCCCCCTGTGATGTCATCCTGGTAATACTTCTAGAGAAACCTCTACTCCCTGAGTTTTCATCTCTTCTATAAAAGCGTTAATTTTTGCCGTAAATTCCTCTTCATCCAGACCCAGCATTTTCACCGTCTGCGGGTTAAAGGAAAGTTTCAATTTTTTGGCAAACTCCACCGGTATCTCTCCCGGGTTTTCTCCCTGGAGAACCCGGGCCACCAAATCAGCTGTTTGTCGACCGTGGAGATAATAATCAAAACCCAGAGCCAGAAGTGCTCCCTGGCTTACAGTGGTAGGGTCAGCCAGAAAAAGAGGAATTTTATCGTCCGCACAAACTTTAGCTACCGTATCTAAAGCGCTTATCACTGTATTATCAGTAGCCACATACATAGCGTCCACTTTTCCCACTAAGGATCTCGCAGCCATAGATACATCAGCAGTAGTAGCTACTGTCGCCTCCATAATTTCCATACCCAGCTCAGCACAGGCCGCTTTAGCCATATCATTGGTAACCACCGAGTTTACTTCTCCAGCATTATAAAGGTTGCCTACTTTCTTAGTATCAGGAAAAAGAAACTTTATGAGATACATCTGTCTATCCACCGGCACCATATCGGAGACCCCAGTTACATTATCTCCTGGTTTATCCAAACTACTTACCAAACCAGCGCTCACCGGATCGGTCACCGCGGAAAAAACTATCGGAATTTCTTTAGTGGCGTTAATAGCTGCCTGAGAAGCAGGAGTGGCAATAGAGACAATCAAATCCACTCCTTCAGAAACAAATTTCTGAGCAATGGTATTAGCAGTAGGCATGTCTCCTTGCGCCGATTGAACGTCATACTCGACATTTTCACCCGGAATATAACCATACACTTCAAGAAGGGCATCTATTACCCCATCCCTCACGTTATTAAGAGCGGGATGATCTATTATCTGCACTATCCCGATTTTAATTTTTTCTTCCCCCCAACCACAAATGGAAAATATCATTACAAAGCAAATTACTAAACTCACGAGAAGAATTTTCTTCACTTAACCTACCTCCTTTTTCAATCTATATAAACAAAAGCCCCTCGCCACACAGGGACGAGGGGCAAAGCTCGCGGTACCACCCTTTTTGGGTATTCAACCCCACTCTTTTCCTTTATCGGGGAAACGGCAAACCTTAATCAGGAATCTCCTTTTCGGCTTGCTCCTCCAGGACCCATTCATATTTGCCCCCAATACCGAGCTTCCACCTTCCCCGGCTCTCTGCAACTGGTAGCAAAAACTACTTTTTCCCTTCTTCGGATTATTCTATTTTCTATATAATTTAGCTATAATTATACTCAGAAGCGAGGAGAAGTAAAGAGTGTCAAGAGCTTATTTTTCTTATTTAAAAACTATTCTGGGTTTTTCCCTCATTTCCTGGCAAGAAGATAAGCTCCGGGCTTTTATCCTGCCCCAGAAAAGCAAAGAAAAAGCTTTATCTATCTTTCAGGAAAAAGCCCGGTTTAGTTTCTATCTCCACCCCCAAGAAAAAATCCCTTTTCCTTCCTTAGAAGAAACGATTCAGAATTACTTTGATGGTTATCCCGCATCTTTTCCTTATCCTTTTTATTTAGATGACCTTCCTCCCTTCACCCAGAAAGTTCTAAAAACTACCGCCCTCATCCCCTATAGGGAAATATTCACTTATGGACAACTAGCAGAAAAAATAGGAAAACCCCGAGCTTTTCGTGCCGTAGGAAGAGCTCTGGGACAAAACCCCCTACCCCTTTTAATTCCCTGCCATCGAGTAGTTGCCCGCCACGACTGGGGAGGTTACTCTACCTACGGGTTACGATTTAAAATCCTCCTTCTTTCCATAGAGTCAAGACCGTACACGGGTAGTAGCTCGATGTCTCTCGTATAAAGGTTCTTCTATAAAGTTACTAATCCTCTTATAAACTAAAAGAGTAATAGCTCCATTTATTACTCCCTTCAAAAGATTGAAAGGAACAATAGCAGGAAGAAGCATCCCTTTAACTACTTCTCTTTCCACCCCCAGGTAAAGAGGAGTTACCAGCAAATTAGCTCCTACCATAATTGCAGCCATAAAAAGCGGGGCCACTATTAAACTGGTTATCGCACCATTTTTTGTACGATGTCTTCGATAGATAAAGCCAGCCAAAACTACATAGCTACCAGTGGCTAAAAAGTGCATTAGCACCCCCCAGGGACCTCCTTCACCAGTGATTAGAGCAAATAGCACCGCTACCATAGCAGTCAACAATAGCCCCAGCCCCGGACCAAATTTAAAACCGGCCACCAAAATGGGAATATCCCCTGGGTCATAAAGAAGAAAAGGTGCTTGAGGAATAAGGGGAAAATGAATTAACAAACTTACTACTAAAGACAAACCGGCCAATGCTCCGCCATAAACCAGTTTTTTTTGTTCCACCAAAGGTACCTCCTTTTTCTTCTCCAGGGTCAAAAAAGCCCTGGAAATTTGAACTTCCAGGGCTTTCAAGTGCTTTTATTTTTTACTTCTTCTCCCTTCCGGACTTTACCGTCGGCTCCGGCTTCTCACCAGATCTACCCCCAGGGGGCTCGCGGGCTCAGGGCTTTCACCCTTTACCGCCGGTCAGGAATTGGGTTTAACCCTCACCCTGCCCTGAAGAAGTTTCTTTTACCGCACTTATTTTAAAAGTAAGATCTTGAGCTGTCAAGAGAGCGAAGAGGCGGTTGGAAAAATGCTCATAGTTTTAGAAAAAACAGCTTCTTTGTATACCAAAAAATACATGTCTACCTCTTCAGATCTTGAACTACCCCACTGAGGGA
>DAOSVE010000039.1:0-13843 GCA_035593465.1 Candidatus Atribacteria bacterium
CTCAGTAGTCTTTGTCTTTTCAGTTTTTAATTTTTTGCTTTTGGGGATTATAAAGAGGCACAGCCCCTTTATAGTTCGGGATTATAAAGAGGTTTACCCCACTGAGGAAGACGTTTTTTCTCCCTCAGTAGTCTTTATTCTTTATGTTTTTTGTTTTTCCAAGGGGGTAATAGGGGGATCGGTTTCCCCCTATAGTTCAGATTCCTGATAGAACCACTCAGGAATGACGGCTATGAGAGTTATTGTGGTGGCAAAAGAAAGGGGTTGGCAAGGGGGAATTCTTTCCCCCTTGCACTGGAAGAGACGCTTTTTCTCTTCCAGTAGTTTTTTATGCTTACTCTTTTTGCTTTTTATGTTTTTTGCTTTCGGGGTGATAGGGGGTCTTTTTCCCCTATAGTCAGGGTTATGAGGGTCAAGACCTTCTGGAAAACAATACAATCAATTCTTTTCACTTGATTCTGTTAGGCCTCTGATTTTAATTCTTTTCTCCTCTACTATCCAGAGACATCCCTGGATTTGTTCTTCACCAATGACAGAAATGATCTTTTTAACGTTCTGGACTATTTTAGTTTTACTCTGACTTTTTAATTTAAGAATAATAATCCCGGGGTGAGTATGAGGCGGATAACTACGAATGTCAGAAAAACCCAGGTCTAAGGTTACAAGTATCATCCCCTTCTGTCTACAGACATTAAAAATTGATGAGTCGGAATCTCCCATCCTCCCTTCATCATAAACAGTGTCAGCTTCAAATCCTGCATCCTTAAATAATTGAGCAACTTCTATAGGAAGATTCTCATCAACTTTAAACTTCATTTAACTACCCTATTCAATAATAATATGGCATTCTCTGGCTAAAAGTGCAGCATAAGCCAATGCAGCACTAATATCTTCGGGATGAAGAGAAGGATAGCTTTTCAAAATCTCTTCCTGACTAACTCCTTCAGAGAGGTTATCCAGTATCACTGAGACAGGAATTCTGGTGCCCACTATACATGGCATACCATGACAAATATCAGGATCTACAGATATTCTGTCTAAATAAGCCATTTACAGTCACCTCAACATATATTTTACCCTTATTTTCAGGCTTTAACTTAACAACTTGCTATTATTATAGCGTAGTTAGATAAGCGATTATTCCTCATTGTTGTCTCTTTTAACAGAACTATGAAGGGCATTGCCCTCTATAAAAAGCAGACTACAGCGTAAACAAAAAACCGAAAGTATGAAAAACAAAATGCTACTGAGGAAAAAATATCTCTCAGTAAAAGTATAAATTCCCACCATCTTCTTCATCTGTCATGCCTGAGCGCTTTAATCAGGAATCCAGAAGTTTTTCAATACTGTAGACCCCGGCTCGAAAGTCGCCGGGGTGACGGACTTGAGAAAACTCATCCTCACCCTAACCCTCTCCCGTCGAGGGAGAGGGAAAGAAAAAAAGAGTAGAGGAACACTCTCGTTTGTCATTCCCGAGATTTTTTATCGGGAATCCAAAGGTCTTTACTGAGGGGAAGAAAACTCCCCTCAGTGGTTTTTACATTTTCAGCCTTTCAGGGGTTTTATAAAGGGGATTTATCCCCCTCATAGCTCTGCGGCACAAGCTGTCAGGCGAGGCTCGCAACAACGGAAAGATAAGAAAAAACAGTCAAATAAGTACGCCATAGCAATACTCTGGTACTGAAAGCAGAGGAAACTATAAAAGTAATTTCCCCTATTGCTCTGTTTTTTCAATCATCGTGGAGAGAGTCTATTTCCTTCAATATCCGATAGGGTTTAGTGATGATGCGAAAGGGAATACTGCTAAAGAATTTAACTAAATCTTCTCTATATTCTTCAGTAACTCGATAAGGCTTGGTAAGAACTCTTTTTACCAGGTCTTCTCCATAAAGAGCTAAAAGTCTATCTTTATCGAAGCTGATCTCCAGGCCGCATTCCTGGCAAACTATGGATTTTACCATCTCTCCCTGATAAATCAAACGATGCTCAGTTTCTCGCTGGCAGCTCAAACAGCGCAAAACTGTGGTAACTTCTTCCTTATCCAGAGGCTTTTCCTCCCTTCAACTTCCTTCTTCCACCCGGATAGCATAGGCTTCTCTCACCACTTCGAGCTTCCTGATTTGTTCCAGCGATTTCTGTAAATTTTCTTCTTTTGCTTTATGGGTGAGAAAATAAATATTAGTAAGCTCGCCCGGGGTGCTAACCGGTTGTTTCACTGCCGAAAGGCTAACCTGAGCCTCCCCAAATTGGGTAGCAATCTTACCCAGCACTCCTGGCACATCTAATGCCAGAACCCGCACACAATATTGAGTAACCAGCTCCGTGATGGATTTTACTTCCATATCTTGCAAACAACTACTACCCACTCTTCCTCGACACTGCCACTTCCAGTTACGAACAGCCTCTATTATATCTCCCACGAGAGCACTACCGGTAGCCTCTCCCCCTGCTCCCGGGCCTCGGAAAGTCAGCCGGCGAGTTTTCGACTTAACATAAATAGCATTTTCCACCCCGTATACCTCAGATAGAGGATGATCGAGGGGTAAGAGCACAGGATGAACCCGAAGTTCCATCATACCGTTTAACTTTTTAGCAATAGCTAGAAGTTTTACTGCAAACCCCAATTCTTTAGCAAACTCGATATCTTCGGGAATCAAAAGAGTGATTCCCTCTCGATAAACTTTTTCTACCTCCACTTTAGAATGAAAAGCCAGAGAGGCAAGAATAGCTATTTTGTAAGTAGCATCAAAACCTTCTACATCCATAACCGGGACTGGCTCAGCATAACCTTTACTCTGCGCTTCTTTTAGCGCTTCAATATAGGAGGTCTGGCGGAGAGACATCTCGGTAAGAATGAAATTGGTAGTACCATTCACTATTCCGATAACCTCCTCTATATCATCACCCGCCAGCTGTTCCCTGAGAGAGTGGATGATAGGTATTCCTCCTCCCACCGCTCCCTCAAAAAAAAGCTCACTATTCGATTTTTCAGCAATTTTTAATAGCTCTTCTCCCTTTTTGGCAATAAGCTCCTTATTAGGGGTAACCACCGTTTTACCCTGTCCGAGAGCAAAAGAGACAAGTTCAAAAGCAGGAGAAACTCCTCCCATCGCCTCTACCACTATATCAATTTCCGGGTCTTTTACTACTTCCCAGGGGTCATAAGCTCTAATTTCTGGAGACACCATTACTGGCCTTTCTCTTTCCCAGTCTTTATCTGCAATTTTAACTATCTGGATATTTACTTCCAGCTCCTTCTCTATTTCCTCTTTTCTCTCTTTCAGTATTTTTATCGTTCCTACCCCCACTGTTCCAAAACCTGCCACGCCAATTTTTACCATTTTTTTATCTTCCATTTCTTCACCTTCAAACATTTATTACTTTACTCAAAAAAGCCCGGGTGCGAGGATTCTGAGGATGATAAAAAATTTCCTCCGGCGTTCCCTCTTCTACTATTCTACCCTCATCGATATGAATTACTCGCTGGGAAACTTCTCGAGCAAACCCCATCTCATGAGTAACTACAATCATAGTCATCCCTTCTTCAGCTAATTCTTTCATCACGTCTAAAACGTCGTTTACTGTTTCCGGGTCCAGAGCTGAAGTCGGTTCATCAAACATCATCACTTTAGGATTCATTGCTAAGGCTCGAGCGATAGCCACTCTTTGCTTTTGCCCTCCCGAAAGCTGATAAGGGTAAGAATGAGCCTTCTCTGCCAGGCCTACTTTACTCAAAAGCTCTAAGGCTATTTCCTCTGCTTCCCGGCGAGGAATCTTTTTCACTCTGTGGGGAGCGAGGATAATATTATCCAGAACACTCATATGAGGAAAGAGGTTAAAACTTTGAAAAATCATCCCGATGGATTGCCTTATCAGTATCAAATCTACTTTCTCCCCGTTTATTTTCACTCCATCTACTATTATTTCTCCACTCTGAACAGGTTCCAGACCATTGAGACAGCGAAGCAAAGTGCTTTTACCCGAACCGGAGGCACCGATTATCGATACCACTTCTCCGAACTTAACTTGAAAATTGATATCTTTTAAAACATGGTGAGAACCAAAGTATTTATTGAGGTTAGAAACTTTTATTATCCAGTCACTCACTGTAGCGCATCCTTTTTTCTGAATATTTTACCGCTCGAGAAATGGCATAGGTCATAATAAAATAAAAGAGAGCCACTCCTACCCAGATTTCAAAAGATTTAAAGGTGCGGGTAATGATGATTTGCCCGGTACGAGTTAGCTCAGCAATGGCAATAGTGGAAACTAGCGAAGAGTCTTTCAAAAGGGCAATGAATTCATTACCTAAGGAAGGGAGAATACGAAACAGAGCTTGAGGTAATATAACGTAATACATAGATTGCCACCAGCTCATCCCCAAGGAAAGAGCGGCCTCCATCTGGCCTTGAGCAATGGATTCTATTCCTCCTCGCACAATTTCTCCTACATAAGCTCCACTATTGATTCCCATAGCTAAAACTCCAGCCACAAAAGGGTCTAAATTCAAACCCAGAGCCGGCAGGCCAAAGTAAACCAGGAAAATCTGCACTAAAAGAGGAGTGCCCCGAATCAACTCGATGTAAGCACTGGAAACATTTCGCAGAAAAGAGTTAGGCCATACTCGCGCCAAGCCTGCTCCCAAACCAATTATTAAACCCACAGCTATAGAAAGAGCAGTAACCCGTAAAGTTACCAGTGCCCCTACGAGAAGTGCCGGTAATGCTTTATATAGAGCTAAAAAGTCAAACTGCAAAAATTAATTCCTCTCCTCCAGGCTACTTTGCTTCTCCAAACCACTTCTGGTAAATCTGATCATATTTACCAGATTCTTTAATATTTTTTAAAGCCTGGTTAATGGCTTCTAAAAGATCCGTATCTTCTTTACGCAAAGTAACTCCGTAATTTTCTTCTCCTTCTTTGAAAGTAGCTACAATCTTCATATCCGGTAGAAATTTCATCCGGTAAGCAACTTCAGATAAATCGTTGACCACGGCATCAGCTCTTCCATTCATCACTTCCATATAAGCTTTGTCGGTGGTGTCAAATCTCTTTATCTCTTTTACTCCCTCTATTTCACTCACTGCCAAATCCCCAGTAGTCCCAATTTGCACTGCTATTACTTTACCCACTAAATCTTCCGGCCCTTTAATAGAGTCATTGTCTTTCCTTACTGCAATAGCCTGGGAAGTAACATAATAAGGGTCACTCATCGCTTTAGATTTCAGTCTCTCTTCGGTAATGGAAGTGGCAGACATTATAACATCAAATTTTTTAGCATCCAGAGCAGGGAAAATACCATCCCAGGAGGTGTCTATAAATACCGCCTCTACACCTAATTCCTCAGCGATAGCTCTACCTAAATCAATATCAAAACCTACGATTTCTCCGTTTTCATCATAAAACTCCATAGGGGGATAAGTAGCATCAGTGCCGATGATGATTTTTCCTCGAGCCTTGATATCATCCAGAGTAGAAGCATTGGCTATACCAGCAAAAACCAGAGAGAAGACCAGTATTCCCAACCAAAAAAGATAATTCCTTTTCATTTCCGCTCCTCCTTTTTTAGGAATAATACAACGCCCTTACCGCTGTGTCAATATAGAACTATGAGGGGGCATATTCCCCCCTCATAACCCCCGAAAACAAAGAACATAAAAAAGAAAAAACTACTGGGAGAGAAAGCTTTCCTCAGTGGATTCCTGATTAAAGCGCTCAGGAATGACGAGAGAAGATGGATTCCCAACTGAAGATTTCGCAACTCCTTTCTTTCCCTTGCCCTCGAGGGGAGAGGGTTAGGGTGAAGGCGAAAACTATTTCAAACCGCCTCAGTCTTAAGCGATTTAGCAGGTTTTGCAGGATACTATAAATCAGGGATTTTTAGCTTATAAGACCCTCTTTTTCCAGTGCTTCCCTAATGTTAGAATAACCTACCAGTGCAACTTCCCCTCGATGTTCTGATAGAAAATCACGAGAATGATAAGAAGAGATTACTACTCTTTTAATTCCCATCCTCGCAGACTCATTAATTCGCTGTTCTAAAAGAGGAACAGGACGAATTTCCCCACTCAACCCTACTTCTCCTAAATAGATTGTTTCTTTATCTATTTCCCGGTTCAGACGAGAAGAAACCAGACTGAAACATACTGGAAGGTCCAGGGCAGTTTCTGAGGTTTTAATTCCCCCCACCATACTGAGGTAAACATCCTGTCTTGAGAAACGTAAACGAGTGTTTTTTTCAATAACTGCTAAAAGCAGGTGAAGACGATTTAAATCCATACCCAGGCTTACCCGACGGGGAAAATCAAAATAACTAGGATGCACCAGCGACTGGATTTCCACTACCATTGCTCTTTTTCCCTCTGCCCATACAGTACGAGCAGTACCTATCCCACTTAACTTGCCTTCCTTCATAAAATAATGAGAGGGGTCTACTACTTCTACTAGTCCTTTTTCCTGCATCTCCAGGATTCCCACTTCCTGAGTAGAACCAAAACGGTTTTTCATGCTTCGCAAAAGACGCAGAGGATGGTTAGCATCGCCTTCCAGATAAAGCACTACATCTACTAAGTGTTCCAGAACCTTAGGTCCAGCAATGGTGCCTTCTTTAGTCACATGTCCTACTAAAAAGAGAACAATATTTTCTTTTTTAGCTATTTCCATAAAGCGAGAACTTAAATCCCGGAGAGTAGCTACACTCCCGGGCAAAAATTCTAAATCTTCCCGCCCTAAATTCTGGATAGAGTCAACAATTACCACTTGAGGTTGAAGAGAAGAAATCCCCTCTCTTATTTCTTCAAAAGAATTAGCAGAAAGAAGAAAAAGGGGAGGATTATAATCCAGGCCTAATCGCTCTACTCGCAGATAAACCTGATAAAGAGATTCCTCACTACTAACATAAAGAACCTTTTTTCCCTGTCGGGCAATACCTTCAGCAATTTTCAGCAGTAAAGTAGATTTACCAATGCCCGGGTCTCCACTCAGAAGAATTAAAGACCCCTCTACCACACCTCCCCCTAAGACCCGGTCTACCTCTCTTAAACTGGTAGAAAAACGCTCTCCCAGCTGAATTTTTTTTTCTTTAATTTCTGACAAAGAAAGAGGAGAAGAATAAGAAGAGCTTCTTTCTTTTTTAGTCGCTTCTCGAGAGACAGGTAAAAAAGAATTCCACTCCCCACACTGAGGACACTTACCTAACCAGCGGGGAGTGGAATAACCGCAGTTACTACAACGATAGTTCATATTATCCTTTTAGCTTTTTAAAGAAAGCTCCAGAGGGAGTAGCTTGGTGAAATTAATCTTTCCCCCTTCTACTCCTACCAGAATTCGATCTCCTTCCTTAAAAACGCCTTTAAGCATAAGGTCAGAAAGAGGGTCTTCTATCAACTTTTGAATGGCTCGTCGTAAAGGTCGAGCACCAAAATTGGGGTCATACCCTTCCTGAGCAATAAGAAAACGAGTTTCAGGAGTCAGGTCTATCTCCATATTGTGTTCTTTCATACGTTTTTGAGTTTCTTTCATCATAAGGTCTACTATAGCTTCGATTTCTTTCTGATTCAGAGGTCGAAACACGATTATTTCATCTACCCGGTTCAAGAACTCAGGAGTAAACACTTTTTTTACCTCTTCGGTAACCTTTTGTTTAATCTCCTGATAAGACATAACTTCTTTTTCTGACCTCTCACTAAAGCCAATACCGGACTGAGAAGAAATGAGCCGGGCCCCTAAGTTAGAAGTCATAATGATAATTGTATTTTTAAAATCTACCGCTCTACCCTGAGCGTCGGTCAGGCGACCTTCTTCCATGACCTGTAATAATATATTGAAAACATCAGGATGAGCTTTTTCTATCTCATCAAAGAGAACCACCGAATAGGGTTTCCTTCTAACTTTTTCAGTTAATTGTCCTCCTTCTTCATAACCTACATATCCTGGAGGAGAGCCAATTAAACGAGAAGCAGTGAATTTTTCCATATACTCTGACATATCTAAACTAATAAGATTATCCTCTTTACCAAAGAGAAACTCTGCCAGAGCTTTAGCCAGCTCGGTTTTGCCCACACCCGAAGGACCGAGAAATATGAAAGAACTAATAGGACGATTAGGGTCTTTGAGTCCGGCTCGGGAACGCCGAATAGCCCGACATACCGCCTCCACTGCTTCTTCTTGCCCCACTATACGTTCATGGATTTCCTTTTCCATATTTACCAATTTTTCTTTTTCTTCAGCGTCCAGGCGAGAAACCGGGATACCAGTCCAGCTAGAAACTACTGTAGCAATGTCTTCTTCTCCCACTGAAGGTCGGGAGTTATCTACTTCTTTCAGCCAGCTTTCTTTTTTATCTCGATACTTCTTTTTCAACTTTTCTTCTTCATCTCGATAATGCGCTGCTTCCTCAAAATCCTGATTTTTGACCGCCTTTTCCTTTAGTTTTTTTATCTCCTCTGATGCTTTTTCCAACTCCTTCAGGCTTTCTGGTAAAACCATAGCTTGTAGCTTAACCCGGCTAGAGGCTTCATCCATAACATCAATAGCCTTATCAGGAAGATAACGGTCAGCAATATATCGCTGGGAAAGCTTAACTGCTGCTTCCACCGCCTGATCTGATATTTTTACTCGATGATGTTCCTCATATCTTTCTTTAAGACCTCGCAATATTTCTATGCTCACATCTACCGAGGGCTCGTCCACATAAACAGGTTGGAATCTTCTCTCTAAAGCAGAATCTTTTTCTATATACTTACGATATTCCATAATGGTGGTAGCACCTATGGTCTGCAATTCACCTCGAGCCAGAGCAGGCTTCAAGATATTGGCAGCATCAATCGCTCCTTCTGCTGCTCCTGCTCCCACCAAGGTATGAATTTCATCAATGAAAAGAACTACTTCCTTACTCTGTACAATCTCCGAGACAATCTTTTTTAAGCGCTTTTCAAACTCTCCCCGGTATTTAGTACCAGCCACTATAGCAGCCAGGTCCAAACTTATTACCCTTTTACCTTTCAAAATTTCCGGGATGTCTCCTTTTACTATTTTTTGTGCCAGACCCTCAACAATCGCGGTCTTACCCACTCCCGGTTCTCCAAGAAGAACCGGATTGTTTTTGGTACGGCGGCTTAAAATTTGTATCACTCGCTCAATTTCTTTTTCCCGACCAATCACCGGGTCTAACTTATTTTCAATAGCCAATCGGGTCAAATCCCGGCTAAACTCATCAAGTACCGGAGTGCGACTTTCTGGAGAAGGATTATTAGCTTCAGGTAAGCCTCCCGCCTCATCAGGATTTTCACTTAAAATTTCATAAAGTTTAGCCCGAACTGTTTCTAAGTCTAAACCTAAACGCTGTAAAATTTGCGCTCCTACTCCCTCTCCTTCCCGGAGAATGCCTAAAAGAATATGCTCTGTACCCACATAATTATGACCTAAACGACGAGTTTCATCCAAAGCTAGTTCCAAAACTCTTTTAGCTCTGGGGGTAAAAGCTACTTCACGAGAGCTCTGGTACTCTCTCTGATCTACAAAATTTTCCAGCTCTGCTCTAACTAAATCCATGGTTATATCAAAACTATCTAATATCTTAGCCGCAACTCCCTCTCGCTCTCGCAACAAACCCAGAAGAAGGTGTTCTGTCCCAATGTGATTGTGCTTGAGACGTACGGCTTCGTCTTGAGCTAAGATAATCACTTTTCTCGCTCTCTCTGTATATCTCTCAAACATCGTTCCATATCCTCCCTAATTCTATTCCTAAAAAACCCAGTACTTTCAAACTCTGCCCTCTCAATAACCTCCCGCTCATTACTTTACCCCATAGATCAATGGTCTTCATAAACTGAAAACCCCAACTTTCAGGCAATATTCCCTCACTTTGAGCCAAAAGCCAAAAAGAAACAAAATCCAAAAATTTTTTTTCATTTTGTTCTTCATTTTCTTCTATCAATTCTTTCCATAAACATTCCATCATTTGCCGAAAAATATCCTGACGAGAAGAAGACTTTACTAAAGATGCTCGGGCTTGCTTTTCCCATTCCCAGACCCCTCTTCCAAAATCCTGGATGGTCTTCAAAATTTCTATTTCTTTAACCCCCAGAGTAAAAAGGTTAGAAAACACAAATAAATGAGCTAAAGCCTGGTTACTTTCACCATAGACCTCCACTGAAAATTTATCACTATCTTTAAACCACTGAAAAACTTTTTCTTCCCCATATATAAAAGAAAGAGCCGGTAAATGCAGCCTCATATAAATCTTGAAACCTGTTCCCAGACGCGAAGGAGAAGATGTAAGATATCCCAGCTCTTCACTGTAGGCATACTCCAGTTTACCCTCCCAGAAGTCATCCCATTTATTTAATTTCTTCCAGTAAGGCTCTAAACTTTGATACTCACCTTCTACAAACAAAGATAGATGGTCCTGGTAATTAATAATAGCTCCCAGATTTCCTCTATGAATCAAGATTTTTCCTGAAGAATCAGATAATAATTGAGGGAAAACCCAGCTCAGTAACTCAAGTTCTTTAGAAGAAGAACTTAACTCCACCCAGGAAAACCCTCTTCGAGCTAAAAAAGAGTAAACTTCTTTCGCTCTTTTTTTTACTTCTTCTTCCCAGAGAGGAGAAAAATAAATAGAAGAGGAAAAGGGAACATGAGCAAAATTACGGGATAAAACTAGAGCTACTCTGTTAAAATTATTGAGTAGCCCATTTCTCCGGTTCAAAGAGAACCGTTTGCCAAGTGTAAAACTCATTTTAGCTGAGAACGAAGCTTCTCCATCACCTTTTTTAAATGACCTGCTTTCTCATAGTTCTCTTGTTCTATGGCATTCTTCAAATCTCGCCCGAGGCGAAAAATGGCATTTTGTATTTTTTTCTGTCTCCGCCAATTAATAGGAATCTTGCCCCTATGACGCAACCCCATTTGATTTTCAGATAACCAGCTTTCTATCTCTTGATAATAAAAATTGTAGCAATGAGGACAGCCCACTACTCCCCTGTTTAAAAAATCTTCCCATCTCCACTGGCAAAAAGAGCACCGTTCCCCTTCCTTTTCTTCTAAAGGAAAAACTCTGGCTAACGGCGAATTCTCTCGCGAACCAGAACTAACCACCCGGGAAATGGAAACCTGCTGGGAGCAGACAGGACAGAGAAAAAGCTTATTTTTAACCTCTCTTTCTCCTCCTATAAGGTAAACTACTACCTTAGCCTCCCTCCACCCACAGATATCACATTTCATTTATTCCACCCATCTCAAAACTTGAAGAAGAATTTCTCTAAAAATTCGAGACCGTAATCTATTCCTGTCTGCTACCGAAGAAAAATCCAAACCAGCCAGTTTTCTCAAAGCATCTATAGTAGCTGCCCGAATGAGAGCGCCCTCACGGGGAGTAACAAACTCCTCTCTCTCTAGCCAGCTTACTAAATCCTCTACATCGCTCTCTTTTAAAGATTCTTCATTATCATCTAAGTAAACAACCACGGGTTCTAAGCGGTCAATAGGCACTCTCCTGATTCTGACATAACCGCTACCTCCACGTCGGCTTTCTACTATAAATCCTCGGAATACGTTAAAACGGGTGGCTAAAACATAGTTGATTTGAGAAGGAGCACAATCAAACTCATCAGCTAATCTGCCCCTTTGAATGGTAATCATCTGCTGAGGGGAACCTTCTATTAGCTTAATTATATGTTGTTCAATGTCATCACATAGGGAGTACATTCTCCTTCCCTCCTTTGACTATTATTGACTTTCTTTCATATTATATAAAGAAAACTCCCTGTTTGTCAATCCACCGAGGAACGAAGAAGAGGAAAAAGAATAACTTCTCGAATAGAAGGAGAATTAGTAATCAACATCATTAATCGGTCAATACCAATACCTAAACCTCCTGTAGGGGGCATACCATATTCCAGAGCCTCAATATAATCTTCATCAATTAAATGAGCTTCTAAGTCCCCCTTCTCTCTTTTCCGAAGCTGATCTACAAATCTTTCTTTCTGCTCAAAAGGGTCATTGAGCTCACTGTAAGCATTACCTACTTCTTCTTTACCGATGAAAAGCTCAAAACGTTCTGCTAATTGAGGATTATCTTTTTTAGCCTTAGCCAGAGGAGAAATTTCTACTGGATAATCAAAAACAAAGGTGGGATTGATCAATTGAGGCTGCACAAATTTCTCTAAAAACTCGTTAACAAATTTCCCCCGGTCCCAATTATCTTCATAGATCAGTCCTCGCTCTTTAGCTTTAGCCCTGATAGTCTCCAGAGAATCTTCCACAATGTCTACTCCCACTAATTCCTGGATGGTTTGCGGCAAGCTGATTCTGCGCCAGGGAGGAGTGAAATCTAAAGCCATGGATTGATACTCTATTTTGTAACTACCAGTAATTTTTTTTACCACTTGTGATAACATTTCTTCCGATAGCTCCATCATTACTTTATAATCAGCATAAGCTTGATAAAGTTCCAGCATAGTAAACTCGGGGTTGTGTCGAGTGGATATACCTTCATTCCGAAAACTACGATTTATTTCATAAACTTTCTCTAATCCTCCTATAATTAAGCGTTTGAGAAAAAGCTCCGGGGCAATCCGAAGATAAAGTTCCATTCCTAAAGCATTGTGAAATGTTTTAAATGGGCGAGCTAAAGCTCCTCCCGGAATTACCTGCATCATGGGAGTTTCTACTTCCCAAAAACCTTTCTGGTCTAAAAAAATTCGCAGTTCTTTTAACAGCTGAGAACGGAGGTAAAAAATTCTCCTCACGTTGGGATTCATAATCAAATCTAAATAACGCTTACGATAACGAACTTCCACTTCCTTGAGTCCATGCCATTTCTCAGGAAGAGGGCGCAGACATTTGCTAAGAAGAGTAAACTTCTCTACCAGAACAGTTAATTCTCCGGCATGAGTGCGAAAAATTATCCCTTCTACCCCTATTACATCACCTACTTCTATTTCTCGAAGAAGAGTAAAACTATCTTCTCCTATGGTATCTTTTCGAAAATAAATCTGTATTCTGGCCGTCCGGTCTTGCAAATCAGCAAATATAGCTTTGCCATGCCTTCTCAATGCCATTATTCTTCCTGCTATCTTTACTTTTACATCTTTATTTACCAGATTATCAGCCTGATTTATTATTTCTTCAATATCATGAGTTTTGTAGAAACTACCATTGTAGGGGTCTATACCTAAATCCTTCAAAATCTGGATCTTTTCCCGCTTATATTCAGTATTTTCTTCATACCTTGTTGCTTCCTCATCCATCAGTTCTTTACTCATCCTTCCCTTTTACCTCTATTATCCGGTAATGTGCTACCCCAGCAGGAACTTTTATTTCCACTTCTTCTCCTTTTCTTTTATTAAGCAGAGCCTGTGCCAAGGGAGATTCAAAGGAAATTTTTCGAGCTGAGGGATCAGCTTCTACCGAATCAACAATAAAATATTCCATTTTTTTATTCTGGTCTAAATTTTCTAAAATTACCCGTGAACCCAGAGTAACCCTGTCGCTGTTACCTCTCTCATCTTCTACTATCTCTGCTTTTCTTAGTTTTTCTTCAATAGATAAAATCTTTCCCTCAATAAAAGCCTGTTCATTTTTTGCCTCTTCATACTCAGCATTTTCGCTGAGGTCCCCAAAAGAAAGAGCATGACTTATCTTATCTGCTATTTCTTTTCTTTTCACAGTCTTTAAATATTTTAATTCTTCTTCTAACTTTTGATACCCTTCTTTAGTGAGGACAATTCTCCCATCATCCCTTTTCTTTTCCATCGCCACTACGCCTCCAGCTAAAAAACTTTATCAGATGAGAATTATAGCATAAAATATAAGAATTACCACAAATTGTCAAGGCCTC
>DAOSVE010000040.1:0-13692 GCA_035593465.1 Candidatus Atribacteria bacterium
AGGAGAAGAAGAGAATGTTCCGGTTTCGGTCTCAGAAAAAGAGACGAACTCCTGAGATAAATATGACTCCTATGATAGATGTGGTTTTGCAACTGGTGATTTTTTTTGTAGTCACTACCACTTTTATCAGTGTAGAAAGTGGGGCACAGGTGAATCTGCCCTCGGCTGATTTTTCTCGAATAGAAGAAGCAAAAACTATAACGGTAACTGTAACTGAAAACAATTCTATTTATATAGATGGTGCTCTGGTGGATGAAAAGGAACTGGCTCAGGTTGCAGTAGCAGAACTCCGCCAAAATCCTCAAACTACAGTGGTTATTGAAGCAGATAAAAACGTTCTTCATGGGAAAGTGGTAAGGGTGATGGATATTTTGAAAAAGTCGGGAGCAGAGAAAATGGCCATTGCCACTCAACCCACGGAGGGATGATGAAACAACCTTTCAGTGAGAAGAGAATATGGTCTTTTTCTCTTCTTTTTTCTATAGTGGTTAATTTGGTTTTAGTAGCGCTAATATCCATCTATTGGCTTTCTTTTTACTATTTTCCTCCTCCGGAGGAGGAACGGCCGATAGTGGTGGAACTGATGGAGATTCCAGCTCCCAAGCAGCCAGTAAGCGAGGCTCCGTCTCAAGAAGCAGAAGTGGCAGAATTAAACCCTCTTCCGGAAGTAGAAGATAAAAAAGCAGAGCTACCTCCACAGGTAGAAAGCGAAATTGCTTCAGAGATACAGCAAAAAAAGGAAGAGGTAAAAATCGCCAAACCTCCTGTAGATTTGCCTCCAGCGGAAAACATAATAAAGGAAGCTTCTCCCTCTGGTGCTCAGGACTTTAATCCTGGAGAAGAGATTGATGTTCCGGAAGATATGACCTGGCAAGGAGTAGAGGCAGAATCAACCATTAAAGGAAAGATAGAAGAAGCAGGAGCTTCCACTCGTCTATCCCATCTGGCTCAGGAAGGATTGAGTAAAGTAGAAAGCACAGTGGGAGAAACTTTAGCTACGGGGGAGCTCTCTGCTCCTACTGCGGGAGTGGAGAAAAAATCTCCTTTTACTAAAAGACCTATTGCTGTGATTGTGGAAAATGCTCCAGCGGCTCGTCCTCAATCGGGTTTGAGTAAAGCAGATATAGTTTATGAAATCTTAGCTGAGGGAGGGATTACTCGTTTTTTAGCTATTTTTAACTCTGAACCAGCAGAAAATGTAGGGCCGGTACGTAGTGCCCGTCCTTACTTTGTGCTTAAAGCAGCAGAAAACGATGCCATTTTTGCTCATAGTGGAGGAAGCGTAGAAGCATTTACTTACTTAGAAATGTTAGCAGTAGACCATATCGATGAGATGAAAAATTTTCAGCCTTTCTGGAGAACTCAAGACCGTCCTCCTCCTCATAATCTTTATACCTCTGTGGCTTCTCTGCGTCAGGAAGCGCAGAGATTGGGTTATAATAAGCCGATTAGAGTAGGTGGCTTTCTGGTTGGCGATTTAGGGAATCCAGGAGGAGAAAAAGCTTCAAAACTGGAGATTGACTATGCTGCCGATTATAAAGTTGAATTTACTTATCTTCCTGATAAAAACGTTTATCAGCGTTTTATAAATGGTGCACCTCACATAGATGCAGCAGCGGGCCGGGCTATTCAATGTTCTACCATTATTGTTCAGGTAGCCGAGCACCAAGTAAAAGATGAAGAGGGAAGGCTGGAAATAAGATTTGTGGGGGAGGGAAAGGGATGGGTTTTTCGAGATGGTAAAGTAGCACCTCTGCGCTGGGAGAAAAATGACCTCCGGGATAAAACCAGATTTTACCTTGCCGATGGAGAAGAGTTAAAAATTAATCCGGGGAAAGTGTGGATAGAGGTAGTCGATACTCGTACTAAGGTGGTGTTTTGATGTATCCTGTTATGTTTCATTTAGGAAGTTTTCCTATTTATTCTTACGGGGTGATGTTAGCAATAGCAATTCTGGTGGGTATTTTTTATGCTATGCGACGAGCGCCTCGCTACCAGGTATCTTCTGATGCAGTGGTGGAAGTGAGTGCCTTATGTATTATAGGAGGTGTTGTGGGAGCGAGGTTACTTTATGTTTTAATAAACTGGGAATATTACCGGGGGAATTTAGCTCACATTTTTTTGGTGCGAGAAGGAGGGCTAACTTTTTATGGAGGGATAGCCGGTGCTCTTCTTTTAATTATTCCCTACGTTCATTATAAAAAGTATTCCCTTCCTGCTTTTTTTGATCTTTTTTCTCCTCCTCTTGCCCTGGGTTACGCTATTGCTCGGGTGGGATGTTTTCTAAATGGCTGTTGTTATGGCCGAGTATGTCCTTTTTCTTCCTTTCCTTTAGCGGTACAATTTCCCCATCTTTCTGGGTTTAGGTATCCTACCCAACTCTATTCGGTAGGCTATTCTCTGGTAATTCTTTTTATCCTCTTACGTTTAGAAAAAAATAAAGCTTTTGCCGGTGAACTTTTCCTCGATTATCTATGGCTTTATGGTATTGCTCGTTTTTTGATTGAATATTTAAGAGATGAACCTTTCTCGGTGGGAGGAATTTTTACTCTGGGACAGACGGCGTGCTTGCTAATCATAATTTCTTCGCTAACTTTGCGAGAGGTCATTAAAAGGTATGGGAAGAAACCTTGATGAGTGGGTAGAAGCTTTTTTAGATTTCCTTTTCTGGGAGAAGAGAGCGGCAGATAACACTATACTTAGTTATGGTCAGGACATTTCATCGTTTGTCCAGTTTTTGAAAGAGAAAAAAATTATCTCTTTTGGGGAGGTAACTTTCTTGGTGTTGGAGGAGTTTGTGAGTCGGGAGTCAGAGAAAGAGCTGGAGACTACTTCTTTAGCTCGAAAAATTTCTGCACTGCGCACTTTTTTTTCTTTTCTGGTTCGAGAAAAAGAAGTACCCGAGAATTTAGCCCGGCTTCTGGATGCCCCTCGATTAGAAAGAAATCTTCCCCAGGTTTTGAGTCTGGAAGAGGTGGAAACTTTGCTTTCGGCTTGTGATAAAATCAAACCTCGGGGATTGAGAGACCGGGCAATTCTTGAACTTCTTTATTCCAGTGGTTTACGAGTGGGAGAGGTGGTCTCTTTAGAATTTTCTCATCTGGACCTGGAAAATAGAATGTTGAGGTTGTGGGGTAAAGGTTTTAAAGAAAGACTGGTCCCTTTTGGAGAAGAAGCTTACCAGGCTATCTCTCTTTACCTTGAAAAGGGGAGAGATGAGATTTTGAAGGGTCGCTCTAGTAATTATGTATTTATAAGTGGGCCTTCCGCTGGTCCCTTGACTCGTCAGAGTGTCTGGAATATGGTAAAAAGATATGCCAAACAGGCTAACCTAGATAAGGATGTTACTCCTCATACCTTGAGGCATACTTTTGCTACTCATCTTCTGGAAAATGGCGCTGATTTAAGAGTGGTACAGGAGTTTCTAGGACACAGCGATATTTCTACTACCCAGATTTATACTCATGTGAGTAAGAGAATTTTGCGGGAAACCTATGATCGGGCTTTCCCTCGAAAATAGAAAAGGAGGTAGATAACATGGACGATATGAAAGAAAAACTTGAAGAAAGTTACCAGTTTATTAAGGAAAAAATTGATTTTGTTCCTCGAGTGGGAATTATACTGGGAACAGGTTTAGGGGCTTTGGTAGACGATATAGAAATTGACCGGGTGATACCTTATGAGGAAATACCCCATTTTCCAATTTCTACTGTAGAGACTCATCGGGGAAATCTGGTTCTGGGGCATTTAGAGGGTAAAGCAGTGGTGGTAATGCAAGGGAGATTTCACTATTATGAAGGATACGATATGAAGCAAATAACTTTTCCCGTCCGGGTGATGAGAAAGTTGGGAGCCGAAGTTCTTCTGGTAAGTAACGCAGCAGGAGGAATGAACCGGTATATGAAAAGGGGAGATTTGATGATTATAAGAGACCACATCAATCTCTTAGGAGACAATCCTCTTCGTGGTCCCAATGACCCGGAATTAGGACCACGTTTTCCTGATATGTCTCAGGCCTATGATAGAGAGCTCGCAGAGCTTGCTTTACAGGTTGCTCTGGAGAATGGGATTTATGTACATCAGGGAGTATATGTAGCTTTAGCTGGTCCAAACTTAGAGACTCCGGCTGAATATCGCTTTTTAATCACTATTGGTGCTGACGCGGTAGGCATGTCTACCGTTCCTGAGGTAATTGTAGCTCGTCACTCAGGGATGAAAGTTCTGGGAATTTCTTGTATTACCGATTTAGCTATTGATGGCGTGGTAGAAGAAGTGAGCTTTGAAGATATAGTAGGGGCGGCCAACAGTGCTGAACCCAAGCTTACTTTAATTACGAGAGAAGTAGTAAAGAGATTAACCCTTTAATATGATACGAAAACTACTGGAGGTAGCATTGCTTGCTGCTTTACCGGTGAGTGAGATTCGGGGAGCTCTCCCTTATGGAGTGCTGGTGAGAAATTTACCTTTTTCCTGGGTAGTGGTGGTGTCTTTTATTTTTAACCTTCTACCTTTTTTTCTGGTGATGTTTGCTCTGAGTTTCTTTTTGAAATTTCTCCTTCGCTGGGAATGGTTCGGTAATTTCTGGTATAAATATATAACTAGGGCACAAAATCAGTTCAGGAACTATGAAAAATGGGGTAAATGGGGAATAATGTTATTCGTAGGCATCCCTCTTCCTTTTACTGGGGTATGGACCGGTTCAATAGTTTGTTTTATTGCCGGATTATCCTGGAAGGAGTCTTTGCCTTTTGTTCTGGGAGGTTTAGCTATGGCTACTTTCTTGGTTAGCTTAGCAGTGTTGGGTGGTAATTATTTATTAACAGGGTAGGTGATATTATGCTAAAAGCTGTAGAATGGAAAGGCGAGAGTTTTCGATTTTTAGATCAGACTCTTTTACCTCTTGAAGAGATATACATAGAGACAGCTGATTACCGAGAGGTAGGAGAAGCTATCCGTCGGTTGAAAATTCGGGGAGCTCCTCTTTTAGGAGTGGCTGTAGCTTATGGTTTGTGCCTCGGAGCTTTAGAAGGAGAGAGAAATAAAGATAAAGACTTCTTTGATTTTTTAGAAGAGGTGGATAGGGTTTTACGTCTTACCCGTCCGACAGCGGTGAATATCTCCTGGTCTTTAAACCGCTTGAAGAAAATCTGGGAAAGAGGAAAAAAAGAGGATTGGCTCCCTCATGAAGTGGTTAAAGCACTCATTGATGAGGCGAAAAAAATAGAAGAAGAAGATTACAAAAATAACGAAAAAATTGCCCAGAATGGCGCTCAGCTCTTTCAAGATGGAGATAAGGTGCTTACCCATTGCAATACCGGCTCTCTGGCCTGTAGTGGATGGGGGACAGCTTTAGGGGCAATTAGCTGGGCAGTTTTGCAAGAGGGGAAGAAAATCCAGGTTTATGCTGATGAAACTCGTCCTCTATGGCAGGGAGCTCGACTTACTGCTTTTGAGCTGGTAAAAAATTCTATTCCAGTTACTGTAATATGTGATAATATGGCTGGTTATTTAATGTCTCAAGGATTGATCGATAAAGTGATAGTAGGAGCAGACCGGGTTACTTTACAGGGTGATGCAGCTAATAAAATTGGTACTTATTCTTTAGCTGTTCTATCTCACTATCATAAAATACCTTTTTATATGGCTTTTCCTTTATCCAGTGTAGATTTTTCTATAAGAGAGGGCAAAGAAATCCCCATTGAGGAAAGAAACCCGGAAGAAGTAGTAGCTCCTTTGGGGATGAGAATTGCTCCTCCGGGGGTAGGAGTTAGAAACCCTGCTTTTGATGTTACTCCACATCATTTAATCACTGCGCTTGTTACTGAGAAAGGTGTTATTTATCCTCCTTTTGAGGAGAGATTACGGAATTGGAAAGCGGGGGTAAAATAAAATGGATAATATGATAACTATAGAAGATGTTAGAAAACTTTTAGAATTTAAGTCTGGGGAGACTTTGGTCACTTCCTTTTATCTTAATATAGATCCTCGTCGGGTTTCCCCTAGCAAAATTACCACTTTAACTCGTAACTTGCTCCGGGAGAAACAACAGGCTCTGGAAAAAGAAAACTGGCCAGAGGAACTGTTGAATAAGGTAAAAGAAGATTTTAAGCGGATTGAGGATTTTGTAGTTAATCATTTTGAGCTAAAGGGGAAAGTGAAAGGTCTGGTAATAATAGCTGATGCAGCACGCAATTTTTTTCAGGTCTATAGAGTTGCTCAACCGGTTAAGTCTCGGGTAGTGGTAGACTCTGACCCTTATATTCGTCCTCTGGTGGCGATTCTGGATGAATATCATCGGCTGATGCTGGTTCTTCTCGATCAGCGAGAAGCTCGTTTACTTGAAGTGTATATGGGGGAAATATTAGAGTATGAAGCTTATTATTCCGATGTTCGAGGAAAAGTAAAAGAGGGAGGATGGTATGGCTTAGAGGAGCGCCGAATCGAGAGGAGTATTAAAAATAAAGTCATACATCATTATCAAAGAGTGGCCGATGCTATTCTGGAACACTTTAGAATGGGACATTTTGAGTATCTTTTTGTAGGTATGAAGGTAGAAGATTATTCTCTTTTCTTTCCTCTTCTCCATAGCTATGTGCAACCCAGGGTGAAAGGAAGGTTAGATGTCGGTCCTAAAGATAACATCAGTACTATAATTGAAGTGGCGCTACAAGCGGAGAGAAAAATAGAAGAAGAGGAAGATAATAAAATTCTGGAACATCTCGTGGAAACCTTAAATAGAGGAGGACTAGCTGCTAAAGGGATAGATAATGTTTTGCGTTCTATACCTCTCGGAGCCTGCCAGGTTCTGGTGGTAGATGATAACTATCATATACCAGGATATGTTTGTGAAGATTGCGCTTACTTGGCTTTAGAAGGAGGAATTTGTCCTTTTTGTAGGAAGGAGGCTCTTCCAGTGGAAGATGTGATAGAAGAAGCTATGGAAGAAGTTCTTTTACAAAGAGGAGAAATTAAATATATAACTACCGATAACCCTCGGTTAGAAGAAATCTCCCGCATTGGAGCTCTTTTGCGATACAAAATTTAAAATTTTTTATGCTTTTTGTGGAAAGTTGCAGGAGCGACGAATCTCTCTGTGGCTTTCCACCCCTTCATTGTGAGTGCTGAGAGAGTAGCTTTAAGTTTTTTGGGGTCTTTTATTGGAGCCACAAAAGGTCTTTCCTCAGTAGTCTTTACTCTTTTAGTTTTTTGCCTTCCTTTTGTTTTTAGTGCCGTAGGCAGTTCTGTGTTTATACAAAGGAGAGTTATAATTATGTCATTATCAGTAAATAATCGATATATTCTGATAAAAAAGGCGGGAAACTATATTAATCGGAATTTTTTTTCTGTAAAATGATATAATCTTTTAGCTGTAAGGCAATTACCTTAGCAAGGAGGAAATTTTATGTCTCGAAATGGATGGTTAATATTAGTTTTAATAGCTTTTATTCTAATTTTATTTTATTTTCTTGCCCGGAAAAAAAATAGTTCTTTTTCCAATTTATTCAAAAACTTAGCTCGACTCTTTAATCATCTTTCAGCTATTGATATTTTAGTGGCTTTAGGAGGATTGGTAGTAGGTTTAGTAATTGGAGTGCTTCTTACTTACCCTATTTCTTTTTTACCTTTTAAAAATGCTTCTCTTCCTCTCATTGTTACTCTGGTTTGCGGGATTTTAGGTTTAGCAGTATTCATGTGGAGAAAAGAAGATATTGTTACCATTTTTACTGGTATTCCCCGATTGAAATCTCCTCGAGGAGGAGGTAATTCAGGTAAGATTTTAGATACTAGCGCCATTGTAGATGGGAGGATTGCTGATATATGCAAAACTGGTTTTGTGGAAGGAGACCTTTTAATTCCCCGCTTTGTTTTACGGGAACTTCAGCAAGTGGCTGATTCTCAAGACCCCTTAAAGAGGAATCGAGGAAGGAGAGGTTTAGATATTCTTAACCGAATGAGGAAAGAGAAGAAAGTAAATGTTAGAATTATAGACCGAGATTTTCCGGAAATAAGAGATGTAGATGCCAAACTGATAAAATTAGCTAAAGTACTGGGAACAAAAGTCATTACCAACGACTTTAATTTAAATAAAATTGCTGAATTAGAAGGGGTAGAGGTATTGAATATTAATGACCTTTCTAATGCTCTAAAACCCTATGTCCTTCCCGGGGAAGAGTTGCGAG
Organism: Candidatus Atribacteria bacterium; assembly: GCA_035593465.1. Lineage (GTDB taxonomy): Bacteria > Atribacterota > Atribacteria > Atribacterales > Caldatribacteriaceae > Sordicultor. The sequence continues at coordinate 8,181 of DAOSVE010000040.1, forward strand.
TGCAAGTCATCCGGGAAGGTAAAGAAGAAAATCAAGGAGTGGGCTATCTCGATGATGGCACTATGGTAGTGATAGAAGAGGGAAGAAAGTATATTAATTCTACTATAGATACAGTAGTTACTAGCGTTCTACAGACTCCAGCAGGTAGAATGATATTTGCGAAATTAAAAGGTAGCAGTCACCCTTGAGGTAATCTGGAAAGGGGAATGAATTTTGTTCTTCGCTATAATAGTAGCAGCTGGTAGAGGAGAAAGAGTAAACTCGTTAATTCCCAAGCAATATTTACCACTTTTGGGAAAACCAATTCTTGCTCATACTTTAGACATATTCGAAAAGTCCCCTTGGATAGGGGAAATAATAGTAGTAATTAACCCTCTCCATGAGGAGATATTTAAAAAAGAAGTGTGGGAAAAATATGGTTATCGAAAAATTAAAAAATATGTTTCAGGTGGAGAGACTCGCCAGGACTCGGTTTATTGTGGAGTCCGGGAGCTGAAAGATAAAAGTGCGGATTTTGTACTCATCCATGATGGGGTGAGACCTCTGGTAGATGAGAAAATATTAGAAAGGTGTGTGGAAGGAGTTACCAAGTTTGAGGCTGTTTGTTGTGCTCTACCTTGTGCTGATACCATTAAGCGCAGTCTTGATGGAGAAATTATCGATGAGACTCTGGATCGGCAAAAAATCTGGCGAGCGCAAACTCCTCAAGCTTTTCGTATTTCCTTAATCTGGGAAGCTCTAGAGAAAGCTAAAGAGGAAGGATTTCAAGGAACCGATGACTCATCACTAGTGGAGAGAATGGGGAAATCGGTACATCTGGTGCTGGGTTCAGAGGATAACCTGAAAATTACTACTCCCCAGGACCTTATCTTAGCTGAAGGATTGTTGAGGTGGCGAAAAAAGTGAGTAGTTGGCGAGTGGGTTTGGGGTATGACATTCATCCTTTACAAGCAGGAAAGAAGTTGTTTCTGGCCGGGGTATGTATACCTTGTGAGCGAGGGCTACATGGTCATTCTGATGGAGATGTACTCTGCCATGCCTTGATGGATAGCCTTCTGGGAGCTGCTGGTCTTCAGGATATTGGACATTGGTTTCCTCCAACTTCATCTTCCACAGAAGGAGTGAAAAGTATTCTGCTTCTGGAAGAGGTTTGTAGAAAAATACGAGAGAAAGGCTGGGAGATAGAAAATGTGGATACTACCCTTATTGCCGAGGAACCTCTTATTGCTCCCTTTATTGGAAAGATGAAAGAAACTCTTTCCTTAACCATGGGATTAAACGAAGAAGCTATAGGCATAAAAGCTACTACTAATGAAGGGTTAGGTAGTCTGGGAAAGGGGGAAGGAATCGGTTGTTTTGCTGTAAGCCTTTTGCGAAGGAAAGAATAAATAAAATTTTGGCTCTGGTAGTCTGTGGATTAGTAATTACTGCTCCTGGAGCAAGCAGCGGAGGAGAAGAGTTGATTTCTCTTGAGTCTCAATCTGGCGCTTGCTCTATAAATGTGGGAGGTCGAACCATTCTTCGCGTCCGCTATGGAGGAGGATATTCTACTTTAGAAGAAAGAGCTAAGGTGATTGCTCAATCCCTGGCTAAATTATTTCAAAATTCCCAGAAGGTGGTAAATTTTTACGTGGTCTGGGAAAAGGGTAGAGCTATAGCTTTTGCTGACCAGAATAAACTTTTTACCGTCTTGAAAGAAGATGCTCGGGTTAATAAATCTGACCCTCTAAGCCTTGCTCTTTCCTGGCTAAATAATGTCCAGATGGAATTTTATCGAGTAAGAGAAAAAAAAGAGGTTGAAGAAGTGATGGAAGGGATAGCTTCCTGGTGCAGTAATGGATTTGAAGGAAGAACGACCGCCAGTGGAGAAATTTACACTCCTTATGCTTTCACTGCTGCTCATCGTACTTTCCCTATGGGGAGTGTTCTTCTCGTGACTAATCTAGAAGATGGGCGGAAAGTGGTGGTAAGGGTGAATGACCGTGGTCCCTGGAGGGAAGGTCGAATTGTGGACCTGTCTCTTGCTGCTGCTAAAGTTCTGGACATTTATGAAGATGGTCTGAGCGAGGTTAAAGTTGAGGTGTTAAGATGGGGAGAGTGAGAACTCGCTTTGCTCCCAGTCCTACCGGATTTCTACATCTGGGAGGAGCAAGAACAGCTGCTTTTAACTGGGCTTTAGCTCGCAAAGAAAAAGGAGATTTTATTTTACGCATTGAAGATACCGACCGGGAAAGGTCAAAAAAACAATTTGAAGAAGCTATATTAGAAGACCTCCGATGGCTGGGTATAGAATGGGATGAAGGTCCAGACCGAGGAGGACCTTATGCCCCTTATAGGCAGTCAGAAAGAGGAGAAATTTATCAATTTTTTATTGCTCAGTTAAAAGCTAAGAACTTTATTTATCCTTGCTATTGCACGGTGGAAGAGTTGGAAGAAGAGAGAAAAAAAGCGTTAAAAGTGGGTAAAGCTCCCCGTTATTCCGGTCGTTGTTTTTTTCTTTCTCCCGAGGAGAGAAAAGAAAAAGAAGAAAAGGGAATAAAGCCCTCCTGGCGCTTCCGAGTTCCGGGGGGTAAGGAAATAATGCTGGAAGATTTGGTAAGAGGGAAAGTGGCTTTCCACACTAATTCTTTAGGAGACTTTATCGTTTTGAAGTCAGATGGTGTTCCTACTTATAATTTTGCCTGTGTTATAGATGATGCTTTGATGAATATCTCTCATGTATTGCGAGGAGAAGAGCACTTACCTAATACTCCTTATCAAATTTTACTTTATCAAGCTTTAGAGCTTACTCCTCCTCTTTTTGCCCATGTACCTATCATTCTAGATGAAAAGAGAACTAAGTTGAGTAAAAGAAGAGGAGAAGTAAATTTGCAATTTTTTAGAGAAGAAGGATTTTTACCTGAAGCTATCTTGAATTATCTTCTGACTTTAGGACATTCTTTCCCTGAGGGAAGGGAAATAATAGAGGAAGAAGAACTCTATACCCTCTTTTCTTTAGAGCGAATAGGTAAAGGAGGGGCGATTTTTGACCTTTCCCGTTTGAACTGGTGGAATAAAACCTATATTCGCCAGATGGATATTAAAAAATTAGAGGAAAAACTCCTCCCCTGGGGAGGGGATGAGATAAAGAAATTTAAAAGAGAATTAGGAGAAGAAAGGTTCTATCTATTGCTGGATTTAATAAGAGAAGAGTCAGTTACCCTGAAGGAAATAGCAGAAAAGTTAAGAGACTATGTATCAGTAAAAAGGGAAAAAGTAGAAGATAAAGAAAAGCTCAAAATATTAAAGTTTCTGCTTTCTCGTTTGGGAGAGCTTGCTACTGCCTGGAGAGAAGAAGAGATACAGAAAAACCTTCGTCTCTGGCAGAAAGAGAGCGGGTTCCCTCCCTCTCTTTTTTATCCGGTTTTGCGCTGGGCGTTAACCGGGGCTGAAGAGGGACCGGAATTAGACCGCTTACTTGTGGCTTTAGGAAAAGATAAGGTTTTAGAAAAAATTAAAGCAAGAGTGGGAGATAATGGAAACTCAACTGTTTAATACTCTTACTCAGAAAAAAGAAGCCTTTTTCCCTCAGGAAGGGAAGCTCGTTCGCTTTTATGTTTGTGGCCCTACTGTTTATGATTTAATCCATATTGGAAATGCGCGCGTTTTTGTGGTTTTTGACTCTCTGCGTCGTTTTTTAGAACATAAGGGCTTCGAAGTTGTAATGGTACAGAATTTCACCGATATTGACGATAAAATCATAAAAAGAGCAGAAGAGCTAGGGGAGAGCCCCAGGGAATTGGCCGAGCGTTACATTGCTGAATACTGGCACGATGCTGAAACCTTGAAAATACGAAAAGCCACCTTTCATCCTCGAGCTACAGAACATATTGGAGACATAATTGGTCTCATTAAGACTTTAGAAGAGAAAGGTTATACTTATGAGAGAGAAGGAGATATCCTTTTTGATGTTTCTCGGTTTCCTTCTTATGGGAAACTTTCTCGCAAGAATCTTGATGAGTTAGTTGAAGGAGCTCGGGTAGAGGTTAGATATAAAAAGAAAAATCCTGCTGATTTTGTACTGTGGAAAAAAGCTAAACCTGGTGAGCCTTCCTGGGAAAGTCCCTGGGGGAGAGGTAGGCCGGGATGGCATATTGAGTGCTCGGCCATGTCTATGAAATATTTAGGGCCTACTTTAGACATTCATGCTGGAGGAATAGACTTAATATTTCCTCATCATGAAAATGAAATTGCTCAGAGTGAAGCAGCTACTGGTAAACCATTTGCTCGGTTTTTTCTTCACAATGGTTATGTCAACATCAACCAGGAAAAGATGTCCAAATCTCTGGGTAATATTGTTACGGTACGAGAGCTTACTCAAAAATATGAACCTTCGGTTTTGAGGTTAGCTATTTTTTCTGCTCACTATCGTAACCCCATCAACTTAGATGAAGAACTTTTGCAATCTTCTCGCCAGTTTGGAGAGAGGATTAAAAATTTTCTCCGTAATATAAATTTTATAGGAGGAAAAATAAAAAACAATCCTGCTTTTTTAAAGGAGGACGAAGAAGAGTATCAGAAAATAGATGAATTTTACCGGGACTTTCAAAAAGCTCTGGCTGACGATTTTAATACCCCTCAAGCTCTGGGGGTGCTGGGAGAATTCCTCCGTCTTTTCAATCAATATCTCTCTCCCCGTCGGGGAAAGTGGGATGTGCAAGTATTAGAGAAAATTAGAGATTTTCTGGAAGTGGTAGAAGAAATATTAGGAATTCTCCCGGGGAAGGAAATGGAAAGAGGGGATGAAATAATAAAGGAACTGGTGGAGGAAAGAGAGAAGGCAAGGAAAGATAAGGATTGGAAAAAAGCAGATGTACTGCGAGAGGAAATAAAAAGTAGAGGATATATCGTGGAAGATACCCCCCTGGGTCCTCGCTTTTTTAAAGTGGAAGAATGATGAAGTCGGAGCTTATTTATGGACGCCAGCCGGTGAGAGAGGCTCTGAAGTCAGAGAAAAGAAAAGTGGAGAAATTGTTTATAATGGAAGGGGCACAGGGGAAAATAATAGAAGAAATCAAACAGCTGTCTTGGAAAAGGAAAATTCCCTGGGAAATAAAAGATAAAACTTTTTTAGAAGAATTAGTGGGGAAAAACGTTAACCACCAGGGAGTAGTATTATTAGCTCAACCTCGGGTATCACCCTCCTGGCAGGAAATTCTGGAGAAAAATAAAGCCTCTCGAGAAGCAACAGTAATATTTGTAGACCGGGTGGAAGACCCTGCTAATCTGGGAGCAATTATTAGAACAGCTGCTTTTTTTGGAGTGGAAGGGATTTTAATTAGCAAAGCCCGCTCTGCTCCCTTAGACTCACCAGTTGTGAGAGCCTCAGCAGGAGGGATAGAGAGCATAGATATAGCTCAGATTAATAACTTTACTCAAGTGATAAAAGAATTTCAGGAAGCAGGTTTCTGGATAGTAGCTCTGGAAGCAGATGGAGATAAAGACATCTGGGATGCAGACCTCCGGGGTATGC
>DAOSVE010000041.1:0-13667 GCA_035593465.1 Candidatus Atribacteria bacterium
ATCACACCATATCCTTTCTCGTTGGCCTATCCTTAAAATACCGATAAAGTGGTAAAATATAAACTAAAAAGAGGTGAGAACAACGCCATTCTGGGACGAATATTATGAGCTCCTCCCCCGGGAAGAGCTGGAAAAAATTCAGCTTAGCAGACTTAAAAAAGTACTCATTCGCGCTTATCACAACCTGCCTTATTATCGCAAAAAATTAGAGGAAAGAAAAATTAATCCTTACGATATCAATTCTCTATCCTGTCTTTCTCATCTGCCTTGCACCACTAAAGAAGACCTCCGCCAAGCTTATCCTTTTGGGGCCATAGCGGGACCCTTACGTAACGTAGTGCGAATTCATTCTTCTTCGGGAACCACAGGAACAGCTACGGTAGTGGGGTATACCAAAAAAGATATAGAGGCCTGGGCAGAGCTCGCTGCTCGAGCGCTTTCCAGCTATGGAGTAGATGAAGAAGATATCATCCAGGTCTCTTTTGGATATGGTCTTTTTACTGGAGGTTTAGGAATTCACTATGGAGCAGAAAAACTGGGTGCTACAGTAGTGCCTGCTTCTGCTGGTAATACTCTTCGCCAGATTCAGATTATGAAAGACCTGAAAATAACCGCGCTAGCCTGTACCCCCTCTTATGCCCTCTACTTAGCTGAAGTAGCCAAAGAAAACAACGTTAACTGGAAAGAAAGCAGCTTGCGTATTGGGGTATTTGGAGCTGAACCCTGGTCAGAAGAAATGCGAGAAGACATAGAAAAAAAACTACCTATTCGAGCTTTTGATATCTATGGCTTGAGTGAAGTTATAGGGCCAGGAGTAGCTTTTGAGTGTGAAGAAAGAAAAGGATTACACATCTCTGAAGACCACTTCCTTCCCGAGATAATCGACCCCCAGACAGGGAAAGTTTTACCTCCCGGAGAAGAAGGAGAGTTAGTATTTACCACTCTTACTAAGGAAGGCACCCCAGTAATTCGTTATCGCACCGGAGACATATCTTCTCTCAATTATGAGCCTTGTTTTTGTGGAAGAACACTGGTAAGGATGAAAAGAGTTTTTTCTCGCACCGATGATATGCTCATTATTAGAGGAGTAAATGTTTATCCTTCTCAGATTGAGAGCGTCATTTTAAGCTTTGACGGAGTAGAGCCCTATTATCAGATCGTCCTCACCCGAGAAAACTTTTTAGACCAAATTGAGGTTCAAGTAGAAGTTACACCTCAATTCTTTTCTGACCAGATAAAAGTATTAGAAGGATTAAAAAAACAAATTGAAGAAAAGCTGAGAACTGAATTAAATTTAAGTTGCGAGGTAAAACTCTTAGAGCCCAAAAGTATTACCCGCAGCGAGGGAAAATCTAAAAGGGTTATAGACCTGCGAAAAAAGGAGGAGATTTAGTGAAACAAATATCAGTGTTTTTAGAAAATAAGCCAGGTAGTCTGTATGAAGTGCTTTACAAATTGAAGGAATGGGGAGTAAACCTGCGAGCACTTTCTCTCGCTGATACTGCTGAGTTTGGAGTTTTAAGATTTATCGTAGAAAACCCGGAAGAAATAGTAGAAAAATTGAAAAGGGAGAATTTCGCTGCTACTTTAACTGAAGTTCTAGCTGTAGGAGTAGAAGACCGACCGGGAGGGTTAGCCGAAGTAGTAGGCATTTTAACTCACCAAAATATCTCCATTGAATATCTCTATGCCTTCGTTTCTCCCCAGGGGGGAAAAGCATATGTAGTGTTGCGAGTAGAAAAGTTAGAAGAAGCTGAAAAAATATTGAGGGGAAACCATATCCCTATTTTAGAGAAAATTGTAATTTAAAAGCAATCCGGAGATAGGGGAAGAATAAATACCTTCATCTATCTCCCTTTCTATTATCGCGAGGGCTACAAATAACAGTTTAGGCATAAGATTAAAAGCATAATGATGAAAAAACTTCGGGATTTTAACGGGATAAGCTAACCCAGCTACATGGTGATCCACTTTTTAGCCCTGAAAAAAGCTTTAAAAGGTGACCTTCGGCAAGTTCAGGGAATTGAAGATAAAAAAGGCTGTAGAAAATTGCTTAAACATGATCTTCTACAGCCCTGGAAAACCATATAACTAATTATTTATTCAGTGACTGAGCAGCCATCCATTCCATGATTGATACTATTTTGCCATCAATGACGGTTGTACACTCATTATTGTATACATAAATCCATGACCAGTGTCCATTGTATTCATATGGCGTACCATCTTCTTTTTTGTATAAACCCGTAGTATCAATTACTTTATCAAAATATGACAGATGAACATTGGTTGCTCCAGCTGTAAGCAATCGGTTATAAGTAGGAACGGCATAGATTGCTGGAAGTACTACCGGATCTGTAGCTGCACAGGTGAACCAAATGGGAGTTTTCATAATTTCACGAAGGTCTGCGTTGGTAATTAATTTATCATGAAGAGGTTCGCACACCGGGAAGGCAGCTGCAAAGTACCCTGGATAGTCACGAATCATAATCATGGTCATATATCCACCATTAGAGCATCCACCAATGTATATTCTATTGGCATCAATGTCACTATTCTGGGAAACATAATCCTTGATTAATGACATGAGTGCATCCTCATATATTGATGTCCCATCTCCTGTTCCCGTAAAACCATCCATCCAGAATGTAGGCGCCTGAGGCACTAAAACATGAGCTCCACCAAAATAGGATTGAATTTCTTCTGTGATCAGGTTTACACATTTATTTGCTGCAAGAGGAATAGTTGCATCTACCCCGCCTTCTCCACCACCGTGTAACCATATGATTAAGGGGTGCTTTTGATCATCTTTTGCAGGTGCATAGTATGCATAGTTTAGAGTAATACCATTGTATGTTGATTTTCCAATTGAAAAGTCATCCACAAGTTCTCTTATTCCACCCGCAAATTTATTAGCAATCAGACCTGAAATTGTTCCTGAATCAAAAGGAATATCCTTTAACTGAGTAATCACGTAATCGCATCGAATCCACTCGTTTCTCCCGTTATAATAATTGAGCGGTGAGCCCAACGATACATTCGGGCCGATTTCCATTTCTAATGTAACATACTGTCCAGCCTCAACTGGATTTCCATTTTCATCAGACACATAAGCATTTATCACTGTACGATATCCACTTTCCAACAACGGAGTAGGCACTCTAGGATCAGTTCTGGATACCAATACCGAGAAAGTATCTTTACTCACAGCTCCTTGTTTAACAGTTTGACCTAGATCGATAATTACTTCTGGAACTGCTGCCCCCCAATCATAAATCTTTGTAAGGGTACGATAAAATGTTTCTTTTGGTTGCATTTGCTTAGGCTGCGTTTGCTCGGCAAAAACAACCATTCCAAAAGAAAAAACAACAATTGTCGCCAAAACGAATACCGCAATAATTTTCCTATGCTTTTTAATACCTTTTAACATTTTATCTTACCTCCTTTAATAATAATTTGTGCATTTACGACATAATTATAATATCTGAGTATAAATTAAATCAAACTTTTTTCAAATTTCTGCTTATTATAGAGCCCTAAAAAATTTGACAAATTTCTGAGATAATGTTATCTTTAGTAAAAATTTATCTGAAGGTTATAAAATGAGGAAAAAAATTACGATTAAAGATATAGCTCAAGAACTGAATGTTTCAGTAGCTACTGTGAGTCGGGCGTTGAACGGTGAAAAAGGAGTTAACTCTGATTTACGGAAAAAGGTTATAAAAAAGGCTCAAAATATGGGATATTTCCGCTGGTCTTCTCTTAATCTATTAAATGGAGAGCCTAAAAAAATAGCAGTTATTTTCCCAGAAAATGACTATTTCTGGGAAAAAGTTGATAAAGGTGTCCAAGATGCCCAGGAATTATTACAACATTCTGAGATAGAACTGAAATTTTTTCGCACCACCGGTCATAACTTAGCTCAACAAAACCAGTTGCTGGAAAATATCCTGCAAAAAGAAAAAATAGATGGCTTAGCTCTCGTCCCTGCCGATTTTACTCAGTTAGATTATTTTATTAATGCTTTATATCTTAAAGGTGTAGCAGTAGCCACTTTTAACATAGATGCACCCTTAAGTAAGAGACTTTTCTATGTAGGACAAAACTCAAATCAAGCAGGTAGAGTAACAGGGAAGATATTTGATTATCTCTTGAGGGGTAAAGAGGGGAAAATTAGTATTTTAACTAGCAACAAAAGAGCTCCTTCTCATATGGGGCGATGGCAAGGACTAATCGATTTTGTTCACAAAAAAGGCCTTTCTTTAGATGTTTCTCAAGTGGTAGAAGCCAAAGACGATGAAGAAGCTTACAAGATTACTAAAGATAAGCTCCTGGAAGAAAAAGATTTGCTGGGCATTTTTGTTTCTACTGCTTTTGGTAACATAGGAGTGGGAAAAGCTTTAAAAGAAAAAGGAAAGAAAGATTTGGTGGTAATAGGCAACGATTTGGGGGAAGGATGGATCCCTCATATTAAAGAGGGAATCATCGATTGTTGCCTTTTCCAGGCTCCTTATTTGCAGGGATATTTAGCTCTAATGCTATTAGCTAAGTTTTTGCTGTTTGAAGAAAACCCTCCCGATAAAAATATTTTTATTCCCATTATTCCCGTTTTTTCCGAAAACTTAGATGGAGACTTTTTGAATTTTGAACAATGTGTAACAAGACACGCTTCTCTAAATTATCAGTTCTTAGACACAGACTAAGGGAGGAGTTTTTTATCATCTATTACTGACCACAAGGAGGTGAGTAAAGGGGAATTAATTTTATTTGGTTCTTAACCTTCACAGGATTAAAACATTTTAAAGGAGGAATGTAGTCGTGAAGAAGATAGCCAGTTTGTTAATAGTTTTGTTACTGGTGTGGGGGGTTAGTGCCTTGGCTTTTGCTGGAGAAGTAGAAAAATCTTTCTGGGGAACTACTAAAGAAGGAGCACCAATAGACCTTTATACTCTCACAAATGATAATGGAGTTATGGTGCAATTAACCAATTATGGGGCTACAGTAGTGTCTCTTTATGTCCCGGATAAAGAAGGTAACTTAGGCGACGTGGTATTAGGTTTCGATAGTGTATCCGACTATGAAAAACCTGATCCTTACAATCCTTATTTTGGTGCCACAATAGGACGGTATGGTAATAGAATCGCCGGTGGGCAATTCACTCTGGACGGAAAAACTTATACCCTGGCGCAGAATAATGGCCCCAACCATTTGCACGGAGGATTAAAAGGATTTAAGGACCAGATATTTGAAGGTATTCCTATGAAAACTCCTGAAGGCCCAGCAGTCCGGTTTAAATATTTGAGCCACGATGGAGAAGAGGGATATCCCGGAAATCTGCAAGTGAGCGTTACTTTTACATTAACTAACGATAACGAATTGAAAATAAAATATTTGGCTACCACCGATAAACCTACAGTAGTTAATTTAACCAATCATAGTTACTTCAACCTTGCCGGAGAAGGTTCAGGCAATATCTTGGACCACGAGTTGATGATTGTGGCTGATAACTATACCCCTGCCGATGATACCCTTATTCCTACGGGAATTGCTCCGGTAGCGGGAACTCCTCTGGATTTTACCGCTCCTCATAAAATAGGAGAGCGAATTGAGCAATTGCTTCGTAAAGAAGGAGACGATCCTTTTAAAGGTTATGACCACAACTTTGTGCTCAATAACCAGACTGGAGAGTTAGCTTTAGCTGCTCGGGCTAAAGAAGCTACTACCGGCCGGGTAATGGAAGTTTATACTACTGAGCCTGGAGTTCAGCTTTACACTGGAAATTGGGTGAACACTCCAGGGAAAGAGGGAAAACTCTATGGGCAGTATTCTGGTTTTTGCTTAGAGACTCAACACTATCCCGATTCTCCCAACCATCCTGATTTCCCCTCTACAGTTTTAAGACCGGGTGAAGTTTATTCTACATTAACTATTTACAAGTTTTTGGTAGAAGAGTAGATTAGTTAGATTCCTCCCCTGTTTCCGAAACAGGGGAGGAATGAATGGGGAGAGGTAGCAATGAACTCTAAAGAAAGAGTAAAAATTGCTCTTGAGCACCGTGAACCAGACCGAGTACCAGTTACCGCTAGCTTTACTCCTGAATTTGCCCAACGCTTGCGAGATTATTTCAGCTTACCCTCTCAGTTTTCCAATCCTCATGGAGGAGAAGTCCACGATTTAGAAGAAATCCTGGGGCTGGATATAATCCAGTATGCGGTAGGAATAGGTAATTCTTTCTATGCCTCAGAGGAAAAAGAATACATTTGTGATTGGGGGATAAAATGGCGGCAAGTAGAATACGAGACCCCTTTCGGGAGGGGACATTATACTGAAATAGCTGAACATCCCTTAACCGGCGACGGGCTCTACCGGTATGTTTCTCCTGACCCTCACCGAGAGGAGCTTTATGCTCCTTTAGAAGGAGTAATGGAAAAATATGGTGAAAAGTATTTCATCTTAGGAGTTACAGTATGTACCATTTTTGAAGCTTCCTGGTATTTGCGAGGAATGAGCCAATTGCTTATGGATATGGTGGAAGATGAAGAAAAAGCTAATTATGTTCTGGACATTCCTTTTCATTTTCACTTAGAGACAGCTAAAAAGTTGGTGAAAATGGGAGTAGATGGCATCTGGTTGGGAGACGATGTAGGATCACAGAAAGGAATGTTAATTTCTCCAGAGCTATGGCGAAAATACTTGAAACCCCGAATGGCTACCATCTGCCGGGAATTAAAAAATATCAACCCTCATCTAAAAATTGCTTACCATAGCGATGGGAACATTTATCCTATTATTCCCGAACTAATAGAAATAGGGATAGATGTCCTCAATCCGGTGCAACCTCAAGCTATGGATCCGGCTTTTTTAAAAGAGCGTTACGGAGATAAACTCTCTTTCTGGGGAACTATTGATGAGCAATATACTCTTCCTTTTGGGACTAAAGAAGAGGTGGAGAGAGAAACAAAGGAGAGGATAAAAGTAATGGCTCCGGGAGGTGGTTTTATTATTTCTCCTACTCATCATGTACAGTTAGATACCCCTCTCGAGAATTTCTTTACTTTTTTAGAAACAGTTAAAAAATATGGCTGTTATCCCCTCAGCTTTTAGAGTAAAATAAGCAGAGAAGGAGGTGAGATTTTAGTTTTTGGGGGTTAAAAGCCATTTTAAGTAGTTTATCAAATTTAAAAGGAGGTTTAACTCATGAAAAAAACTCATTGGCTAGTTATATTTTTGGTAATAAGTGTGTTGGTGTTAAGTAGTAGTTTTGCTTTTGCCCAGGGTAAGAGATTTGAAGGGATTAAAATACGTTTCTTCTGTGGTGGTGCTCCGGGAGACCCCTTTGCCAGCGTAGTTTATAAGGGAGCACAATTTGCCCAAGAAGATTTAGGATGTAACGTAGAATATGTCTTTTCTGGTTGGGATCCTCAACAAATGGTGGTTCAGTTTAAAGAAGCAGTAGCTTCTGATGTAGATGGTATTGCTATTATGGGACATCCCGGTGATGATGCTCTGGAAACTCATATCGACGAGGCTTTTAGTAAAGGTATCATAGTGACCTCTCAAAACACCACCCTTCCCCGGGCGGAAGAAAAGTATAAAGCTCGCGGATTTGGCTATGTAGGACAGGAACTTTATGAATCAGGAGTCACCTTGGGTAAAGGATGCGTAAGTATGTTTGATTTAAAACCTGGAGATCGAGCTATGGTTTGGGGATTGCTTTCTCAGCCTACTCGAGGATTAAGAACTAAAGGAGTCATAGATGCCTTGGAAGAAGCAGGACTGACAGTAGATTATATAGAAATTTCTCCTGAGGTTAACGCTGACGCTCCTTTGGGCGTTCCTATTTTTACTGGCTATGTTTCTTCTCGCCCCGATGTAAAATTAGTGGTTACTGACCATGGTTCTTTAACTGCTACTATGCAAACTTTCTTCCAGGCTGCCGGTTTAGGGCCAGATGATGTGGTAGGAGCTGGTTTTGACCTCTCATCTGCTACTTTAGAAGCTATCCGCAGCGGATATACTGATTTAGTTTTGGATCAGCAGCAGTTCTTGCAAGGCTATCTTCCTGTTCTCCAGTTATGTATGAGCATTAAGTATAAATTCTCCGGACTTCACATTGATACCGGATCCGGTTTGGTTCACGCTGGGAATGTGGAAGAAATTGCTCCTTTGGTAGAGGAGGGAATCAGATAATTGGCTGAACCATCTGAAGTTCTGGTTAAAATGGCTAATATTTGCAAATCCTTTGGGCATGTAGAGGTATTGCGAAATGTTAACTTTGAAGTAGGTTACAACGAAGTAGTGGGTCTTTTGGGAGACAATGGTGCAGGAAAATCTACTTTGATTAAGATTTTGACCGGGGTTCACCGTCCTGATCGGGGAGAAATTTACTGGAAAGGGCAGAAATTAGAGGACTATTCAGTAGCCAAAGCTCGAGACTTGGGGGTTGAAACTGTCTTTCAAGAAAGGGCACTATGCGAGAAGCATGCTATATGGAGAAATATATTTATGGGAAGAGAAATAACTAAATTGGGAGGCTTTGTTGATAGTCAAAAAGAAAGAGATGAAACAGAAAAAATTATGAAAGAACTTATGGGTTTTACTTCTTCTGCTCTTTCGGTGGATTCTGAGGTTGGAGACCTCTCGGGAGGAGAAAAGCAAGGGGTAGCCATTGCTCGAGCTTTGTATTTCCAGGCTGACCTCATCATCCTCGATGAACCCACCACTGGTCTTTCTCTTTCTGAGACCCAAAAAGTGTTAAACTTTGTGGAAGATATAAAAAGACAAGGAAAATCTGCTATATTTATTACTCACAATATCTATCATGTTTATCCGGTAGCTGACCGTATAGTAGTTTTAGACCGAGGTAGAGCGGTGGGTGAGTTCGAAAAAGCAGGGGTTTCTCTAGAAGAATTAGTAAATAAATTATATCTGGTGGCTCAGACGGGAAGCCTTAACAATCAGGGAGCTGTATCTTCACCAGCTGGGTCAGGAAAAGATGATCTTCAATCTCTCATGCCTTAAAAGAATTTGAACCTTTAAGCTAGGACAATATTGATGTAGGAGTAGAGTAGAATCATTAGAGGATTCTTCTCTACTCCTAAAACTAGGATTAGAGTAGGGGGACTCTGGATGAAAAAGGAGCAAAGTATATTTTCTCAGCATCAGTTACAAATTAGTGTTCTGTTAGTTTTTTTTGGGGTTTTAGTTCTCTTTATTATTGGTAGTCCACAGACTTTTCTTTCTAGTAATATTTACTATGCTTTTATGTCCAATATCCCCTTTTTTGGTATTTTAGCACTCTCCTTGACGCTGGTCGTAATATGCGGGGATATGGATCTTTCTTTTCCCTCCATTATGGGATTTGCTGGATATATATTTACTACGTCTTTTCATGCCACTCAAAGTGTAGGATTAGCTTTACTATTTTCTCTCTTAGTAGGTTTAGGAGCCGGCCTGATGAATGGTTTAATAATAGTGAAGCTACACCTTCCTTCTTTGGTGGTGACCATTGGTACTCAATTCTTTTGGGCTGGTGCTACTCAAGTTTTAAGCGGAGGATTAGGGAAAACCCTGGTTCCTACTAAAGCTAGTTCCTTATACCCAGTGTTTGTGGGTAGAATTGGAGGGAAACTACCAGCTCAAATGCTTTGGATGGTAGCAATTGCTTTTATAATTTGGTTAATTTTGAATCATCACCGCTTTGGAGCTCATATTTATTTTACTGGTGACAATCCTCATAGTGCTCGGGTTATGGGAGTTAATGTAGACCGGGTGAGAATGTTAGTCTTTACTCAAATGGGTATTTTTTCTGCTTTTGCTGGGATATTAGCCAGTTTGGAAGTGGTTTACTTCTGGCCCACCCTGGGACAGGGATATATGTTAAAAACTATGGCAGCTGTATTTTTAGGAGGAACTCCAGTAACTGGAGGAGTGGGAACGATTTTTGGTACTTTTATGGGCATTATAATTATTGGTATGTTGGAAGCAGGCATTATTGCTATGGGGATGACTGGATTCTGGACTCAGCTGGTGTATGGTTTAATAATTGTAGTATCTGTAGCTATGTATTCGATTATGGGGAGGAGAAAGTAGGCCTATAAGCCGAGTTCTGTATTCCCGTAGGAACGACAACCATCTATCTGGGGGGTTAGTTGCCTAACCCCCTCGAGCGGCCAACCCGAAGGTCAGCGAGCCACCTCATCCCTTCCTATTTGGCCTTGCTCCGGGTAGGGTTTGCCAGGCACGCCGATTGCTCGACGTCCGGTGAGCTCTTACCTCGCCTTTTCACCCTTACCTTTTATGGCGGTATCTTTTCTGTGGCACTTTCCGGGAGTTACCTCCCCTGGGTGTTACCCAGTACCCTGCTCTGTGAAGCTCGGACTTTCCTCAGGATTTCTCCCGCGGTTGTCCAGCCTACTTTCTCCATACTTTAAAACTCAATTTTTGAGTTAATATTTCCGAAGCTAAATGGTCAGCCTTCTGATTTTCTTCTCGAGGTATGTGAAAAATCTCAAAATAACCGAGTTTTTGGATTTTACTCTGTGCTTCTTGGTAGAGAGGAATTAAATTAGGAGACTTTACCCGATACAGACGGTTTATCTGCTTTACGAGAAGCTGGCTGTCAGAGAAAACCCGGAGTGCTTCTCCTCCCTCTTCTAAAACCTGGTCTAGCACTGCAAGTAAAGCTCGATATTCTGCTTCATTGTTAGTGGCAATACCGATTCGGACGGCAGCTTCCATAATTATATTTCCTTCTCCATCTCCTAAAACAAAAGCATAAGAACTTTCTCCGGGGTTTCCTTTCGATGCTCCATCTATGAAAGCAATGAACTCTTTATTTTCGACGAAGAAATCGACCACAGTTGGGACACCGCACCAGCGATTCTCCCTTACGGACAGCTTTTATTATAGCTAAGGGAACAGTTAAGTTACATCCTTCACAGGTTTCTCCATTTAAATAAGTGACCGGGTCAGAGAATTTTTTCCTCAATTCTTCATAGGTAGAAATTATTTCCTCAGGTAAAGAAGCGATTATTTTTTCTCTTTCCTTTTCTTTTTCCGAAATTGAAATTTTTTCTGCTTCTAATTCTCCTTGCAACTTGTGGAGTAGAGAGAGAAAGATTGCCTCTTTCTGGGAATAAGATTGGTTTTTCTCCTGGATTTCCTTCTGCAATTCTTCAGCATTTTCTAAAGAGGTGATAACATTATTTTCTAAGGAATTTTTGCTTTCTTCTAATTTTTCTATAGTTTTTTCCCACTGAGATAATTCTTTAGGAGAGCTAATTTCCCCGCTATAGAGTTTGTTTTTAGTAGTTTTCAATCTCTCTTCCAGCTCTTTCAGCTCCAGTTCTTCTTGAGCCAATTTGAGGCGTGCTTTTTCAAAATTGTGTTTTTTCTCTTCTAAGTTAGCTTTTAAGTTTTCTAATTGTTTATTAATATCGGCTATTTCTTCTTCTTTTTTTACTATTCTCTTTTTCCCGCTGTCTATTTTAAGGTCAACATCTTGTAAAGCCAGAAGAATTTCCAAAATTTCACTCATTATTTTTTCCCTCGGTTTCAAAATTTAACTCTACTTTTAATCCTTGTTCTTTAAATTTTTCTTTTAAATCTTGATACACTTCTTTTAGAGCTTTTCTCTCTCCTTCCTCATGAGGTATGGAGTAATAAGTTACTCCCCACAGGTTTAGCTCAGCTATATCATGATGGGAGAGGTCTCCACTCAAGAATACCTGGGGTTTTTCTTTTATTACTCTATCTAAAAGGCTTTTCCCACTTCCAGGACAAAGAGCTATTTTTTGGTAAACAACAGGAAAATCATCGTCAGGATAGTGGGCTACCAGAGAAAAGGCAAGAGAGATTCTCCTTTCTAAATCTTCTCGGGAAATATTCGAAGATAGAGTAATTACTCTCCCTAAACCCGTATCTCCAGATGAGAAAAGGGGATAAACATCAATAACTGGTTGTTCATAGGGATGAGAAGAAAAAATGCTTTCTATTACCCGAGATAAAAAATGCTCTTCCACATTGACTTCTATTCTAATTTCTTCTACTTCTTCTCTTTCTCCTATTTTTCCCCAAAAAGGACGAGCTCCTTCTTGAGGTCGAAAAGTCCCCTTCCCAGAGAGAAGAAAACCACATTCTTCGTAATTGCCTATTTTTCCTCCTCCCGAGGAGAAAATAGCTTCCAGAACTTTCTCTCGGTGAGAAAGAGGAACAAAAGTAACCACTTTAAATCCTCGAGAGGAATGAGGTTCAAGAGGTTTTGTTTTTCCCTCCAGAGACAGAATCTTTATCCACTGGTCGGCCAGGCCACCTTTGGCACTATCTAAATTGGTATGATGAGCAAGAATAGATATTTTTCGGTAATAAAGTTCTCCTAACATGGATAGCCACGGGTCATCGCTGGAAAAAGAAGTAAGGGGCTTCCAGATAGGGGGATGGTGAAGATAGAGAAAGTCATAGTTTTCTTTTATCGCCTGGCGGAATACCCGAGGATTTAACTCTAAAGCCACCAGTATTTTTTCTACCCGGTCTTCTCCTTTGATTTGCAAAGAAGGAGGATCAGAAGGGAAAGCAAGAGAAGAAGGAAAAAGTGTTTCCCAGAAACTAACTACAGTTTCTAATCTTTCCATCTTTTCTCCCTTAGAATAAATGGTGGGCCCACCCGGATTCGAACCAGGGACCGACCGGTTATGAGCCGGCTGCTCTACCGCTGAGCTATGGGCCCCAAAAACAGAATAAATATTACCACATTCTTGTTTTCTTATCAAGAAGGCTCTCGATAACGGTTAATTATAACTGATTTTACAGTTAACTATACGCAGAACTTAGCCAATATGGCCAAATTCAGAAATTTGCTGGTCCATCTTTACTGGAAAGTTGACGATGAAAGGCTCTATCAGATATTGCAATCCCAACTCCCATATTTGACGCTTTTATTGACTGTATAGCTAAAAAATACCTTTAGGTTATTTCCCTACTCTTTCATAATTCTTCCTCCAACCACTCCCGCATCAAGAGGAAAGCGAAGTAGTCGGCTTCTTTTTCTAAGCCGGCGATAAAGCTCTGGTGATCTAAAAATACCGGGCGCAGATACAGAGTAATCCTCCTTTAGCCTCCTCTAAGCGAACAAATACAACTTCTATCCCTAACGTTTCAGCGAGAAATAGCGCCTCGTCTTCAGAATGTATTTTAGGTAAAGAAGAAGCGCAGCGCTCCACAGTCCGGCTTCGGTATTCGGAGGGAAAGCGCCAGTTAATCATTCTTTTTTTTCTTTCTCCCTTTCAAGCATTGCAAAGAGAGGCACTAAATAAATTAGTAAGACATCTTCTGGGAAAATAGTAAAGCAAGAGGGGCTCTTTTTGCTCTCGCAAATTGATAAAGATAAAATAAAGCTCAAAGATATTGAAGGATATAATGACGTTGCAGTAAGATTTGACTGAGAGAAATAAATGAGGCCGTCGACTATAACGGAGTTTTTTAGAGAGAGAAACGAGCAAATGCCTTTTTCTGGCGCGCCTGAAGGGAGTTGAACCCCCAACCTACGGATCCGAAGTCCGCCGCTCTATCCTATTGAGCTACAGGCGCGCACATAAAAGCTTTACTTTAGCTGCTTCTATTTTATATTTTACATCTTTTTCTGTCAATGAACATCCAGCTTCTGAGAG
>DAOSVE010000162.1:0-1783 GCA_035593465.1 Candidatus Atribacteria bacterium
GGGAATTTTTGGAGGGTAACCGGGTTTTTAAGATAATGAAGGTTATAGCTGAAAACCGTAAAGCAAGACATATTTATACTATAGTAGAAAAAGCAGAGGCAGGGATAGAATTACAGGGTACAGAAGTCAAATCCTTGCGTAATCATGCTGTAAGCTTGGACCAAAGTTTTGCTCGAGTAGAGGGAGGGGAAATGTGGCTTTATGATTTGCACATTTCTCCTTATGATTATGGTAATTTATTCAACCATGACCCTAGAAGGCCAAGAAGACTTCTTCTTCACAAAAGAGAAATTCTCCGCTGGGGGTCACAGGTGGAAGCAAAAGGTATGACTATCGTTCCTCTGCGGATATATTTTAACGACCGCGGAAAAGTTAAAGTAGAAATAGCGCTGGTGAAACCTAAAAAAGTTTATGACCGGCGGCAGGAAATTCAAGAAAGAGAAGAAGAAAGGAATTTAAGGAGGGTTCTTAAGACTAAAGTTTAAGGGGGCGTCAGGGTTTCGACGGGGCTCCTTGAATTAGAAGAGGCGAGTCGAGGTCTCCACCGGGGCTCGTAAAAAAGGTGGTAAAAACATAAACGCCAACGATAATTTGGCACTTGCTGCTTAATTAAAGCGGCACACCCTTGAGCTCGGTGCTCACAGAGTTCAAGTAGGTGTCAGATGGTGAGCAACCTTCTGGGAGTTCTCGGGTACCAGAAGCGTAATACCGAGATAGCAAGTTGCTTTCCTGCCTCTCCGGAAGTAACTTGCGAAACCAAAAACAGAGGCTACACTCGTAGGCTCTTCTAACTCACGAGTTTCGGACGCGGGTTCGACTCCCGCCGCCTCCACCAGATTTTATCTAGTTTATTTGATATAGCTTAACTAAGATTTAGCAAGCAGAAAGGAAAGATTGACTAATTTAATTTATCACTTTTATATCGGGTAGTTCTTCTTTATACTCGGGGTCTATTAAATGAATCTGTTGTCTTATAATACCTCTTTTTTCAATGGCAGGATTTAAACAGAATATTTCAAAATCTTTTTTATCAATGTCAGAAGCTTGCTTAACATGAGGAAAGAGTAACTTTAAATACGCTGTAGCAAGCCTTTTTATGGCATTTACGTCTCTAGTATCGGCGGTACGGGGTATATCGAGCATCTCATCTACAGCGGAAGCAAATTCAGCTCTTTCCCGAAGCAGATGTAAAACCTCAGTAAAATATTCCACGTTTAGAGTATACCCTCTGACCTTCATATCTTCGCGCATTCTTGGAAGATTCCATCCTTCTATAAAACCATGAAAACGATCAAGTAGGGCTGATTCGTGAAAAAAATCAGGAAGTTCTGAAAAGTAGATATTATTGATGGGTCTCATATATTGGTTTAGAGAGATATTTCCTAAAAGAATAACTCCGGCATTAGAAGTTCCCATTACATTTGCTACAGTAAATTTTCCCTGTTCTAAATAATCCTTAAAAGCTCCTTTTAACTCGCTTTCATCAGAAAATTTGATAGTTTGTATCTCATCTAAAGCAACAAAATCATACTTGGTTATAAACCCGAAAGTATTTCTAGAAATATCAAAAAACATCTTTGCTCTGGTGATGATTCCTCCTCCTACCCACCATCCATATTTACTAAGGTTACTAAAGATATATGTTTTGCCTGTTCCTTTGGGAGCAAGTTCAATCATATTTAAACGAGGCTCTATAAAGATTAAAAGGCGAGACAAGAAAAGGAGTTTCTGCTCTAAGCCATAGAAACCATCAGGGTTATACTCCATTGACCTTATTAAAAGG
>DAOSVE010000042.1:0-13517 GCA_035593465.1 Candidatus Atribacteria bacterium
TTTATCTCTTCCAGCTGCTTCTTTTCTTTCTCGTCTATTTGACCATCTAAAGAAAGGATATATTCCATTTGCTCCACCACCAACTCCGATAGAGGTCGAGTGGGGCCAGCTAAAATAATGACACCGGCCACTTTACCATCTCGGCGAGCTATCTCTGGAACCAGTTGCCCACCCAGACTGTGTCCCAAGATAAACACTTGTTGCGGGTTTATCTCTTCCTGGTGACGTAAAAATTCAAGAGCTGCCAGGGCATCTTCTATAACCTCTTCTTCTACGGTAAACTGAGATAGGTCTTCAATCTTATTTCCGTGGACGTAAGTCCGTTTATCATATCGTAAAACTGCTATTCCCTGACTGGCTAAACCCCAGGCCAGGTCCTTTAATGGTTTATTAGCTAACAAAGTTTCGTCTCTATCGTTTGAACCGGAGCCATGTATCAGAACTAAACCAGGGAATGGTCCTTCTCCTTTAGGTAGTGTTAAAGTCCCTGGTAACTCCCACCCCGGAATTCCAAAAACTACTTCTCTTTCTATAATTTTATCTTCTTCTACATAGTCTGGCAGGGAATACTCAATTTGAGAAGAAGGGAGAAGTTGAAAACCAATGATTTTCCCCTCCTCGCTGAATACTAATTTCGCTTTTAATTCTGCTTTTTCAAACTCGCACCGGGCATAAACTACCTGATATCCTCCTTCCACGGCTACTTGATGGTCTTTCATCTCTTTGAGTGGACCTAAATCGCTGGTTAAATTCTCCCAGGTTTCCTTTAAAGCTTCTTCAGGAAGTGCTTCTTGCACCTCGGGAATAAATAGCTCTTCAGCCAAGTGGTATTTTCCCGTCCTCAAATACTGGAAAAAACTTTTCGATAGCTCCAAGAGTTCTTCCGAGGAAAGCCGGACTTTTTCTTCTCCCATAACTGGAGTAATTACCAGAAAAGAAAGAGCCAGAATAATTGTTATCCATAACAATTTGTTCATTATTGTGCCTCCTTTATCATATTCTAACATTATCTCTCAATTATGACGAGAGAAAGAAAAGGATGGTGAAAGAAAGGACGGTCGTAACTTTATTTAAACTCGGCTTACCCCCGGGGCTTGAAAAAATTGTTCTTCATGCTATTATATTATCAGTAAGAGCGGAAATAGCTCAGGTGGTAGAGCATCGGCTTCCCAAGCCGAGGGTCGCGGGTTCAAATCCCGTTTTCCGCTCCATTTTTATAGGCCTCTCAGACATTTTTACAGTTCCCTTTCCACTTCTAGATCGAACCTGGTTTAACTGCTCTTAAGAAAGGATTATTTTTAGATCGCCCTTTATAGTATCTACAAAATTTGTTATAATTTCTCTTTGAGTGAGAAAGAAAGGCAACTGCGTTACTCTTTTGCTTCATAATTTCTAAAAAAGCGATGAATATAATAGGAGGGAATGTTTTATGAAGAGGCAAAAGCATGTGTTGATGCTGCTTCATCTAGGTCTTTTTCTGCTGATTTTTAGTGTATTGATTCCTGCAACTGCTGTGTTTTCTTCAACTTCGCTGGGCCAGAGCTATCTTTTGTTAACGGTGGACTTAGAAAAAGAACTGGTTGTGATTAAAAATGTTTCTGATAAGACGATTGACCTAACTGGTTATGTATTGGTAAGTGTTAAAGGGAACCAGCAGTTTACATTCCCGGCAATTGCGCTTAAGCCGGGAGAAACAGTGACTGTTACATCTGGCAAAAATGCACAATCTGACCCGCCACGCTATTTACTCTGGACTAAACAAAATATCTGGAACAATAACGGAGACCCTGCCAAACTTTTGGCTCCAGACGGGAAACTTGTAGTTGCTTATTGAAGTGGATGTCTCTGTGAAGAAACACCCCCGGATAAGTTTTTACTCTGTCAATTCCTTTACCGGGTTTACTATTTTGTTGGTGTGGATTTCGTCTCGCCAGTAATTTTAAGAAATCTCTCCGGCCAATTCTGCATACCGATTTTAAATCATCTTCCGTAATTCCTGAATGTTTCGAAATATAAAGAGGCTTTGCTCCATAACTCTGAAAAAAACAACAAACATAAAAAGCCACTGAGGGAGAGGGTATTTTTCAGTAAAAGCGTGGATTTCCGATTGAAGATTTCGGGGATGACGAATGAGGAGGATTTCTCACTACAGTTTGACAGGCAGTATTTTCACTTCTATAATATTATTAAGGTAATCAGGATTATAAAATTTGGGAGTGATAAAAATCCGTTTTTCTACTCGTTCCCGTTATGGATTAAGATTTATGATAGAGCTGGCTACTTATTACGGTAAAAAAGACCTGGTCTTTCTCAAAGAAATAGCAGAGAAAGAAGGTATTTCAGAAAAATATTTGACTCAATTAGCTATTCCTCTTAAGGCTCGGGGTTTAATTTCTTCCCGGCGAGGAGCAGGAGGGGGATATCGCCTTTCTCGCCATCCCGCTCAAATCACGGCAAAAGAGGTGATAGAAACTTTAGAGGGAGGGATTTTCCCTGTAGATTGTCTGGAAAGTCCCGATATCTGTTCCCGAGCCTCTTTCTGTGCAGCAAGAAAAATGTGGAAAGAGCTTCAAGACAAAATTTCCGAGACTTTAGAAAAGTTTACTCTGGAAAACTTAGCTCAGATGTCTACCAATAACTCTCACTCTCCAATAGACTATTCCATTTAGGAGAACTGATGAAAGCAATTGGTCTTATATCTGGAGGTCTGGATAGTGCATTAGCTGTTTTTTTGCTTAAAAAACAGGGGATAGAGGTGATTGGTCTCAATTTCCATAGCCCTTTCTGGGAAAGCAAAAACACATTGAGGCAGTTAGCTCAAGATTTAGAGATAGCGCTCCGGGCAGTAGAAGTAAGGGAAGATTATCTTGAGCTCGTGAGAAACCCTCAATTTGGATATGGAAAAAACTTGAACCCCTGCATTGATTGTAAAATCTGGATGCTTAGAGAGGCCAAAAAAGAAATGGAAAAAGAAGGAGCCTCTTTTATTTTTACCGGTGAAGTTGTGGGACAACGCCCCAAATCCCAGCTAAAAAATACTTTACGTTTGATTGAAAGGCAAAGTGGACTGGAAGGTTATCTTTTACGCCCTTTATCGGCGAAGCTTCTTCCTCCTACCATTCCTGAAGAAAAGGGTTGGGTAAAAAGAGAGGAGCTGCTTGATTTACAAGGAAGAGGAAGAAAAAGGCAATTGGAATTGGCGGAAAAGTGGGGGATAAAGCATTTTTCCCCTCCGGCAGGGGGGTGTCTGTTAACGGATCCCAATTTTTCCCGGAGGTTAAAAGACTTGTGGGAGAGCGAAGAGGCTTATGATTTTGAGAGTGTGGAACTACTAAAGGTAGGAAGGCATTTTCGCCTCGGCGCTTCTTTTAAGCTTGTAGTGGGAAGAAATCAAGCAGAGAATGAAAAACTGAAAGAATTTCTCCGGGAAGGTGATATATTGTTTTTCCCCCGGGAGGGGAAGGGCCCTCTTGCTCTGGGTCGGGGGAAAGTTGATGAGTCTCTTCTTCAAGAGGCAGCTTCCCTTTTTGCCTACTATATTCGCTCCCATGGCGAGGCGGTTTCTGTAGGAGTGAAGTTTGACTCATTTGGGGAAGTGATAGAGATAGAGAGAATGAGTGAAGAAGAAGTAAAAAAGCGAATGATTTAAGAGGTGAGTTATGAGGATAAAAGATGACATTACCCAGTTGGTGGGAAACACCCCTTTAGTGAAGCTGGGGAAAATCGGGAAAAACTTACCAGGAGAACTGATAGCAAAATTAGAGTTTTTTAACCCCTGTGGGAGTGTCAAAGACCGAATTGCCGTAGCAATGATAGAAGAAGCAGAAAAACAAGGCTTTCTTAAAGCCGGGTCTTTAGTGGTAGAACCTACGAGTGGCAATACCGGTATTGGTTTAGCTTTTGTATGTGCTGAAAGAGGATATCATCTTCTTTTGACTATGCCTGAAAGTGTCTCGGTAGAGAGGAGGAAAATTTTAACTCGCCTGGGAGCTGAAGTGGTTCTTACTCCCTCATCAGAAGGTATGCGAGGAGCAATAGAAGAAGCGAAAAAAATTGCGGGAAATACCCCCAGAGCTTTCATGCCTCAGCAGTTTGAAAACCCGGCTAATCCTCGCGCCCACCGAGAAACTACTGCCCGAGAAATCTGGGAGGATACCGATGGTAAAGTAGACATTGTGGTTGCGGGAGTGGGAAGTGGCGGAACTATCACCGGGATTGCTCAAGCTCTTAAAGAGAAAAAACCAGCTTTTCAGGCGGTGGCAGTGGAGCCTCTTCGCTCTCCAGTTTTATCAGGAGGCTCTCCGGGGCAGCACTCTATTCAGGGAATTGGAGCAGGGTTCATTCCTCCGGTTTTAAAGCTGGAGCTCCTGGACGAGGTAATTGCTGTTAGCGACGAGGACGCTTTTTTGATGTCTGAGCGCCTGGCAAAAGAGGAGGGGATACTGGCAGGTATCTCTTCTGGTGCGGCACTGTGGGGGGCGGTACAGGTGGCCACTCGAGAGGAAAATAAGGAGAAACTCATTGTAGTAATCATTCCTGATACCGGGGAGCGTTATTTATCTCTTTGGTGAGCGAAGTGAGAAAAAAAGTACTGGTAGCTATGAGCGGGGGAGTAGATTCTTCGCTATCTTGCGTTTTGCTCTTAGAAAGAGGATTTGAAGTCGCAGGAGTAACTATGTGTCTGGGAAAAAAAGGTAAGGAATCTGCCTGCCTGGTTGATGTGGCTGTGGAAGATGCCCGGCAAGTTTGCCGCACTCTTTCTATTCCCCATTATGTGGTGGATTTTTCCCGGGAGTTTGAAGAGTTAGTCGTGGAAGATTTTGTTTCTCAATATTTGAAAGGCAAGACTCCTAACCCTTGCGTCGTATGCAATCAGCGTCTTAAGTTTGGTAAACTCCTGGGGTATGCGCGTGATCAAGGGTTTGATTTTTTAGCTACTGGCCATTATGCTAAAATCGAAGAAAAAGAGGGAAAATACTTTTTAAAAAGGCCTAAAGACCGAAGGAAAGATCAGACTTATTTTCTCTATGGCATTGGAAGAAGCAATCTTCCTTACATCATTTTTCCTCTCGCTGATTTTACTAAAGAAGAGGTTAGAAAGTTATCTTTGAAATATAATCTTAGTATAGCGGAGAAGTCAGATAGTGAAGATATTTGCTTTCTCCCCGAAGGTGACTACCGGAAATTCCTGGAGGGACGGGTCTCTCTGGATTCTCCCGGTTTTATAGTTACCACAGAAGGTAAAATAGTGGGAGAACACAAAGGATATTTTCGCTATACCATTGGTCAGAGAAAAGGCTTGGGTGTGGCCCATCCTCGGCCTCTTTATGTAGTGGCGGTACATCCGGAGAGAAATGAAGTGGTGGTGGGAGAAAGAGAGGTGCTCCAGGCTCAGGGATTAATAGCTTCTCATTTCCATTGGCTGGTTGATGAACTCCCCTCATCTGTGTTCGCTCAGGTGCGCTATCTCCAGAGGGAAAAGCCTTGCTCGGTAAGTATTATTAATTCAGAAAAGGTTCAGGTTATATTTAAAGAAAAAGTGGAAATGATCAGTCCTGGCCAATCGGTAGTTTTGTATAGTGATGATACAGTTTTGGGTGGAGGGATTATTGAAGAAGCTTTTTAAGATTTCCGATAGGGAGTGAAAAGATGAAAAACTGGAAAGAAGAAATCGAAAAACTCAAAAAGGAGAAAAATGCAATAATTTTAGCCCATAATTATCAGCTTCCTGAAGTACAGGATGTTGCTGACTTTGTAGGAGATTCACTGGGGTTGAGCATGGAGGCAAGTAAAACTGATGCTCAGGTTATTGTGTTCTGTGGGGTTTTTTTCATGGCTGAAACGGCAAAAATCCTCTCTCCTCAAAAAGTGGTGTTAATCCCCGAGCGAGAGGCAGGATGTCCCATGGCAGATATGATTACTGCTTCCCAGCTTCTTGAACTAAAAAAGCGCTATCCTGAGGCAGCTACACTTTGCTATGTGAATACTAAAGCAGAGGTAAAAGCACAATGTGATTTTTGCTGCACTTCGGCTAATGCCACTAAAGTGGTAGAAAAGGGATTGAGCTCTGCTTCCTCCATCATTTTTGTTCCTGACCAGTATCTGGCCAGTTATGTTTCTCGAAAGACAGGAAGGGAATTTATCGTCTGGCCAGGATATTGTCCCATACATGCGGCAATAAGTGAAAAAGATATAGAGGAAGCTAGAGCGCTTCATCCTCGAGCAGAGATGCTTGTCCATCCTGAGTGCCGTCCGGAAGTGACAGAGAAGGCGGATCAGGTGCTCTCTACTGAAGGTATGTGTCGTTATGTGAAGAGCTCCCCCGGGGATGAGTTTATCATTGGAACAGAAGTGGGTATTCTCCATCGCTTGCAAAAGGAAAATCCGGCGAAACATTTTTATCCAGTGAAGGAAGAGATGATGTGCCCGGATATGAAAAAAATAAACCTGGAAAAAATTGCTCTGGCTCTCCGGGAAATGAAATATGAGGTGGAACTTCCCCCATCGATTATTCAAAAAGCAGCGCTGAGCATTGAAAGAATGCTCCAGTTTACCTAAGTTTTCGGGCTCAGTTCTCTCTGTAATTTTTGATAGAGAAGGGCATTGCCGCTCTTGTAAAGGAAAGCGATTTTATTGTGAAAGAGAGGCTCATCGCCGAGTAGTCTTTCGGTTTTATAATAATCGGGAGTATGGGGGATAGGAGAATAAAGAGACAGGCGAGGTTGTAATCCTAAGCTTTTTACGTATTTAATGGAATTTATCATCTCTTTTTCAGAGAGTCCCGGCAAGCCAAAGAGGAGATATACTTCTATCTCTTGAGGACCGAAGCCAGCATCTAAAAAGCATCTTGTGGCTTTCTCAAAAGCGTAATTATCTACCTTTCCTCCTGTTTTTTCCTGCCACAGAGAGGAAGAGCTTTCTAAACTCATCCGCAAAGTTTTGAACCCCACTTTCTTCATCAATTGAGCGATTTGAGGAGTAACATACCGGGGGTGGATAGAATTGGGCAGGTGGAAGCGAAGGTCTAAAGATAACTCTTCTAAGTTTCTTAAGAGGGGAAGAAAATGTTTCTCTCCCTGAAAAAGAAGAGCATCGTCATAGAAAGCTATATCTTTTATTCCATATTTTTCTCTGGAAAATAAAATTTCTTCTATTACATCTTCTACGGGACGGCACCAGAAGTAAGGATAGAGTTTTCCTGAAGCACAATAAGTGCAGCGAAAGGGGCAACCTAAAGAAGTGAGGAGGACGGTATAAGATAGCTCCGGGTAAAGAAAGAAAGCAGGTTTCAAGGAAAAGTAATCACTATAATTTTCCACTTTGAAGTCTGTTTCTAAGATATATCCCAGCTTCTTCATTACTGATACGGGGTCGGTAACTTTTACCACATAATCAAAACCCCAGCTTTCAGCATGCTCCGGGCAAAGAGCAGGATAAATTCCTCCTAAAACTATTTTAGCCCCCGGCCAGATTTTCCTGGCTAACTCTTTAGCTACTACTGCTCCTGGATACCAGTAGGTCATACCTGCAGTGATAAAGACAAAATCAGGAGGGGATAACTTCTCCATTCTGGATTTTACCTTTTGAAAAGGTAAACCAAACCTTCCCCAGTAGCGGGGGATATCCTGGAAAAAAGAAGGTTGGGGAAGAATTTCTTTATAATAGCTACCACAGCCTGCTTCTCGCAAATAGCGAGGACCACGAGAGGTAGGTGGAAAATCGGGGTCTAAACGGTTCAGACAATCTAATAACTCTACCTCATACCCCCGCTTTAGAAGATGAGAAGCAAGATAAAGAAGCCCTAAAGGTTTGAGCCAGAGGTCAAAAGCAGTAAAGTCATAAATCCAGGGGTTAACTAAAAGTATTTTTTTGCTCATAATAGGATTATAACAGAACTATGAGGGGGAAAAGACCCCCTCATAACCCCGAACTATAAAGGGGCGATGCCCCTTTATAATCCCCAAAAAACAAAAAAATACAAAAAGAAAAAGACTACTGAGGAAGGAAAAGCATCTTCCTCAGTGGGGTAAACCCCTTTATAATCCCGAACTATAAGGGGGTAAACCCCCTTATAACCCCCCAAAAGCAAAAAACAAAAGGAAGAAGCAAAAAGTTAAAAACTGAAAAAATATAAAAGACTAACTGAGGAAAGAAAAACGCTTTCCTCAGTATAAGGGAGAAAGAATTCCCCCTTATGAATCCCCTTTCTTTTTCCTCGCCTTCAATGGAAGAACCCCACATATTCCTTCCCTCGCCCTCGAAGGGAGAGGGTTAGGGTGAGGGTGAAAGCTATAAGAAAGCTTGTCCCTTTATAGTCCCCCAAAAGCAGACAGCCTACGGCGTAAGACTAAAAAACTACTGAGGGAGAAAAAGCGTCTTCCTCAGGAGTGTGATATAATCTCTGTGGAATGGTTTCAGGTGGTTTTACCTTAATAGGGAAGTCCGGTGAAAAGCCGGCGCGGTCCCGCCACTGTAACCGGGGAGCGAGTCGCCAGAGCCACTGACGAAAGTCGGGAAGGGGTAACGAGCAAAGATCCGGGAGCCAGGAGACCTGCCTGAAATTATCCCGGCCACTCTTCGTGGAAAGAGGAGGTGGGAAATTTCCCGGATTCCGCCCCGGATAAGAGGATACTCCCTCTCTTCCCTCTCCTCCTCCACTAAAATAATATAAGAGGAGGAAATGGCATGGCAAAAAGTAACAAAACGAAAGGTAAAATAGCATTTTTCTTGGTAGGAATGTGGTTGTTAGTTTTTTCCTTGTCTTTTGGGGTGGGAGCAAAAACTCTCTCTGACGACTCAGGAAGAGAAGTGGAAGTTCCCTCATCGTGTGAGCGAATTATTTCCCTTTCTCCCAGTAATACGGAAATAGTTTTTGCCCTCTCTCTTGCAGAAAAGCTTGTAGGAGTTACTACTTATTGTAATTATCCTGAAGAAGCAAAAGAGAAAGAAAAAGTAGGCACTCTTAATGAAATTAATTTAGAAAAAGTAGTAGAATTAGAGCCTGATTTGGTTTTAGCCAGCTCTTTAACCCCTCCCGATGTTGTGGAGCGGCTGGGAAGTTTAGGGATTACCGTTTTTGTCTTAGACCCCCACAACATCAATGAGGTAATGGAAGATATAGAAAAAGTGGGAATAATAGCAGGAGTAGAAGCCAGAGGAAAAGAGTTAAGGAAAGCTATGGAAGAAGATATTCGCGAGGTGAGAGAAAAAGTTTCTCATCTTTCTCCAGATGAGCGACCTACGGTTTTTCACCTCATCTGGCATGAACCTCTCTGGACTGCCGGAGGAGACACTTTTATTAACGAGTTTATTACCATCGCTGGTGGGAAAAATGCAGTTGCTGACCTGTCTGGTTATGTT
The DNA here is from genome assembly GCA_035593465.1 of Candidatus Atribacteria bacterium. Classification (GTDB taxonomy): domain Bacteria; phylum Atribacterota; class Atribacteria; order Atribacterales; family Caldatribacteriaceae; genus Sordicultor. The sequence continues at coordinate 9,361 of DAOSVE010000042.1, forward strand.
ACTCTGGACCTCGAAGAATTTATTCGCCGCAACCCTGATATCATCACTGTGGTAGAAAACCACGGAGATGCAGAAAACTTACCTTACCAGTTTTTGCTCTCCGATGGCCGATTACAAGTGGTTAAGGCAATTCAGGAGCATAAAGTTTTCCCTGTCGATGCCGATATTGTTTCTCGCTCTTCCGCCCGGGTAGTGGACGCCATTCACATATTTGCCCGTATACTTCATCCTGAAATCTTTGGAGAATATGAATACGAAAAATAAAAAGGGGTTCACATATTTTGGGCTTGTAGCTTTAGTTCTGGGGAGTGTTTTTTTATCTCAAGGAGTAGGGGGAGGGAGATACCACCTTTCTCAATCTCTTTCCCTCTTTTTCCCTTCTCGTCTTTCTCCATCAGAGAAGGTAATATTATTTGATATTCGTCTGCCTCGTATTATTCTTTCTTTCCTCGTGGGAGGAAGCCTCTCTCTCGGGGGAGGGGCACTGCAAGGAATTTTTCAGAATCCCCTGGTAGACCCCTATGTCCTGGGTATCAGCTCTGGTGCTGCATTAGGAGCGGTAATCGCCATTTTGAGCGGTGTGTATCTCGGATTTTTCACCATCCCCCTCTTTGCTTTTTCTATGGCTCTTTTCAGCGCCTTTCTGGTTTTTTACCTGGGGAAAATAGGGAAGAAATTCCCCCTCGAGGTTTTACTTTTGGCTGGCATAGGGGTGGGATTTTTCTTTTCTGCTCTCGTATCGCTGGGAATGTTTTTAGCTGGAGAAGACCTGCATCAGTTGTTTTTCTGGACCATGGGAGGTCTGTGGAATAGTAGCTGGCGAGAGGTCAAAATGATTTTACCTTTCCTTATTGTGGGAGCCCCCACTTTATTCTCCTTTTCCCGGGAGCTCAATGCTTTTCTCCTGGGAGAAAAAGTAGCTGAAAGTTTAGGGGTGGAAGTAGAAAAAGTTAAAAAGTGGCTGCTCTTTGTAGTATCGCTCCTCGTAGCATCTAGCGTTGCGGTGAGCGGAGTAATTGGATTTGTAGGATTGGTAGTACCTCATCTGGTTCGCCTTCTGGGCGTGAGAGACCATCGTCATCTCCTGCCTTTTTCTTTTCTCCTGGGAGGAGGAGTACTTCTCTGGGCTGATACTTTAGCTCGTACCATTTTAAACCCGGTAGAACTACCGGTGGGAATTATAACTAACCTTCTGGGTGCTCCTTTCTTTATCTATCTTTTGCGAAAGAGGAAGAAAAGCCTGTGAAAGAATATTTGCAAGTAGAAAACCTTTCTTTTTCTTATAGAGAGAGAAAAGTTTTAGATAAACTTACCTTCAATGTAGAAAAGGGAGAATTAGTAGGGATAGTAGGCCCAAATGGAGCAGGCAAAAGCACTCTCCTCTATCTTTTAGCTGGCTTACTTACCCCGGAGAAAGGGAAAATTGCCCTGGGAGATAAAGACACCAGGTTTCTTTCCCGCCGAATGTGGTCACAGAAGGTAGCTATGGTTTTTCAGGAAATTCCCCAGAACTTAGAACTCACCTCTCAAGAAGTAATAGCAATGGGAAGATTCCCTCACCTCGGGAGATGGCAGAGAGAAAGAGAAATTGATGAAGAAAAAGCTGCCTGGGCTATGGAGATAACCTCCACCACGGCTTTTTTTGACCGACTGTTTTCGGAGCTCTCAGGAGGAGAAAAACAAAGAGTAATGATTGCCCGTGCTTTAGCTCAAGAGCCAGAGCTACTGCTGCTGGATGAACCTACCAGCCACTTGGATATCTTGCATCAGCTGGAAATTATGGATATTCTTCTTGAACTTCGCAAAGGAGGAATGGCCATTATTTCTGTTTTTCATGACCTGAATCTCGTTTCTCAATTTTGCGATAAAGCACTTCTTTTAAAAGAAGGAAGAACGCTCTCTTTCGGAGGGGTAGAGGAAGTGATGAAGGTAGAGGAAGTGGAAAAGTTGTTTGGTGTGGAATTTCTGGAAACCACTCATCCTTTTTCTCTCCGCCCCTTTTTTATGCCTCTGCAAAAGATAAAGAACCAATCTTCCTGGGGGATAGTACACCTCATTTGTGGAGGGGGGAGTGGCTCACCTCTGATGAGGGAGCTATTAGAAGCTGGATTTTCTCTCTCTTTAGGAGTGGTTAACCAACTGGATTCTGATGAAGAGCTGGCCAGAAAACTGGGAATCCCGGTAGTGCAAGAAAAACCTTTTTCTCCTTTTTCTCCTTCTACTATGGAAGAAGCTTACCGATTGGCTCAAAAAGCTGATTATATAGTCATTGCTCCTACTTACTGGGGAAGAGGTAATCTCCCCAATTTAGACCTCGCCGAACGCCTCGCTCTAGAGGGTAAAGCAGTGTTAGTTTTAGAAGAGGCACTGAATCCTGAGTTTGATTACACCGAAGGAGAGGCACGGGAAAAGTTGAGAAAAATAATAAAAGAGGGAGGGAAAGTGGTAAAAGACCTCCCCACCTATTTTTCTTCTCTTTCCCCTTAGGAAGTTTTACTGAGGGGTAAGAAGCTTGCTCCAGTAACCTCCTTGTGTTTTTGTGGCTACTTCCTCAGTATTTTTGTCTTTTTATCTTACGTCGTAGACTGTTTGTTCTCCGCAATGACAAAAAGACGTTAGTAACAAGAGGACAACACCGCAAAAAAACAGGCTTAAGTGACATTGATATAGAAAACTTGATTTTAACCTTAGAGACCACGAAAGAAACCATGGGAGGGAACATCTTCTGTAAAAATACTGCAATTATACTTATTTTTACTGGACACTTAAGGCGATGCGGTCAATAAGAAGTTGTATCTCTAGATCGTCTTCTGGATTCTTTCCCCGGGCAATAGCTTTAAGGACTTTCTGCTGAAGAAGAGGGAAAGATTCTTCTCGAAGTATACGGTTGGCTTTATAGGCAATGATAATGTCTGGATGTTTTTTGCTAGAAAAAAGGTGTAAAAGAACGAGACTCATGGCTGTGGAGCGGGCATCAGCAAAAGAGAGGTTATATCTTTTTCCCTTTTCCACTTGCCTGCAAACATCGAGGATTGTTTGGGCGTCTTTTTGAAATTGAATAAGATACGACCTTTGGGGAGGAACATATATCTCATAAGAGCCATCTATCTCCGTTTCACCTTCCGCCATTACTTTTCCGGTGCGAAGGTCGATAACGGTCACTGTTGCCCAGGAAAAGAATCGTTCTTTAACATGCCCTTTTGAAGTGATAAAAGGAACAAAAGCTCTGCCTTCAAGAATAGCTTTTTCCTCTTCCTCTTCTCTGGCTTCCAGGGGAAAAATAGCTAAAAGGAGAAGAAGACTTACTATTGCTACTTTAGACCAGTGGCGCACAGGTTTAATACCTCCTTCTTAAAACATCTGAACAGGAAAAAACCCGACCAAAAATAAATTGTAGCTTACAAACGAAATATTATCACTGACTCGAAAACTCAATAATATCCGACGATAATCTGATAGTACATGGAAGAAAGATGGTATCTTCCTGGTATATGTATACCTTTTAGGCTTGGTAACTTTTGGAGATTATATCGGAAGGATTATCTAAAAAAAGAAGGGGTTAAAAAACCCTTCTTTTTTTAGATTTTTACAATCCTAATAAGGTTTCAACTTCTTCTTCGTGGTGCATTTCTTCTCCCATTATGTGTCGGATGAGATGCCAGGTGACGGGGTCTTTGGTGTGGGACTGCAAGAATTTCATAAGGTCATCATAAACTCCTATGGCTCCTTGCTCTGCTACATGTACTGCCTTTAGTATTCCTGCATAATCAGCTCTATCTTCAGGCAGGTCTACTTTAGGGTAGTTAGCGTTTTTGGTGATAGCGTCCCAATCATCTAATGGTTCTCCTCCCAGCTGGATGATCCGGTCAGCTAATTCTTCTGAGTGTTCGAGTTCTTCTTTGGCGATTTCCTCTAACTGCTCGGCAACCGTTTTGGCATGGATACCCTTAACCAACAAGGCTGCAGTTTTGTAATAAAAGTAGGCTATTAGCTCGTCTGCATAGGCTTTGTTAAGTAATCTAATTAACTCATCGGCAATGTCTTTAACTAATTCCCTTGTTTTTTGCGCCATTTTCGATCCCTCCCTCATAAATGTTTTATTGGTGAAGCTGCTGCAAGCTCATTTTAACTTAATCCGGCTTTTGATGTCAACAGCA
>DAOSVE010000043.1:0-13457 GCA_035593465.1 Candidatus Atribacteria bacterium
GGAAAAGTAGTGGATGAGTTAACTGGTGAGGGTTTGTACGGTGCGGAAGTGACAGTGAGAGACTATCCTACCCGCTCTGACCTCACCGCATCCGATGGTTCTTTCTTTTTGCCTCTTGTTCCCGCGGGAAGACAGGTAATAATTGCTACTTTATATGGATATGCAACCAAGAGTGAAGCTGTAAATATCCCAAGAGAGGGTATTTTTGAATTAACTGTTGAACTTTCTCCTCTTTTAGGAAAATTAATGGGATATGTGTTTTCCGAAGATGGAAAACCAATTTCTGGGGCAGAAATTACCTTAAATGGGGATTATCATACTACCTCAGGAGCTGATGGAAGCTTTGTATTATCTAATTTGCCAGTGGGGAAGTTTGTCATTACTGTAGAAAAAGTTGGATTCTTACCTTACTCGGATGAAGTAGAAATTGTAGCTAACTCTATTACCACTTTAGAGATAACTCTTAATCATCTTACTTCGAAATGAAGAATCGTGTTAAAATGGAGAAAAAGGGGGAAGGAGGATAGAGAAATTTGGGAGATACTTTTGATGTCAGTCATTATTTGGGAGTGTTTTTAGAAGAGGCTAAAGAACATATCGAGAGCTTAGAGGAAAATCTGGTAGAGCTAGAAAAAGAATCTGATAATCAGGACCTTATTCAGGCTATTTTTCGTTCTTTTCACACTATTAAAGGCTCTTCTGGCTCTATGGGTTTTCAACAAATGGCGGAATTGGCTCACCTCTTAGAGAGCCTTTTGGATAAGGTGCGTCGGGGGGAAGTATCTGTTAGTCCTTCTCTGATTGACCTTCTTTTGCAAGGAGTAGACTTCTTAAAGAGGATGCTGGAAGAAGTAGCAGAGAAAAGACAAGAGCCAGATTGGGATATGAAGGAAATATTTTCTGCATTACAGAATTTTCGAGAAGAAAGAGAAGAAGAGAGTAACGAGGAATACTGGTTGACAGTTAAATTGGCTTCTGACTGCTCTATGAAAGGGGTGAGAGCCTATCTTGTAATCAGTCGTCTGCAAGATAGCGGAATAGGAGTGGTGAGTACTGTTCCCTCTCTTTCTGACCTCGAAGGAGAGAATTTTGGTCAGAGCTTTGATGTTTTAGTTCATACTACTCTTTCCCCGGGAGAGGTTGCTAAAATTGTGGAGTCTATAGCTGAAATAGAGAGTGTGGAGGTAAAAGGAGAAGAAGAAAATAACCAGATAGAAGAAAAAGAAGAGAAAGAAGAAAAAAATGCTATTTTCTCTCCTGGAGAGCAGAGAATTACTGCTAATTTGAAAAAGACGGTGAGAGTAGATGTAGAGAGATTAGATTCTCTGCTCAACCTGGTAGGAGAATTAGTAATTGATCGTACTAGATTGGAAGATGTGATTCAGCGCTTGAAAGAATATCAAGAACTGGTTCAGTTTCGAGAAATACTATCTGATGCCACCACTCATATTGGCCGTATCACCAATGATTTGCAGATGGAAATAATGAAAGCCAGGATGCTTCCTCTGGCTGAGGTTTTTAACCGTTTTCCTCGTTTAATAAGAGACCTTGCCCGTCAGTCAGGTAAAGAAATAAATTTTATCATCGAGGGAGAAGAAACAGAATTAGACCGCTCTCTTTTAGAAGAAATAACCGATCCCTTGATTCATCTCTTGCGTAATGCTGTGGATCATGGTATCGAAAGTAGAGAAGAAAGGATAAATAAGGGTAAACCCTCCCAAGGTAAAGTTGTCCTTCGGGCTTACCAGGAGGAAAACTCTGTAGTTATTGTGGTTGAAGATGATGGAAGAGGACTGGATATAGAAAAAATAAGGGACAAAGCAGTGAAAATGGGCCTGGTTACCCCGGAAGAAGCGGGTAAAATGACCGAGCGAGAAATAGTAGATTTCATTTTCTACCCCGGTTTCTCTACCAGCGATAAGGTTACCGAAGTTTCTGGAAGAGGGGTAGGTATGGATGTGGTAAAAAGAAATATCGAGCGGATAAATGGGCAGGTGAGAGTAGAGAGCCAGCTGGATGCAGGAACTACTTTTTATCTTCGCTTACCTCTGACCCTGGCTATTATTAGAGCGTTACTTGTAAGGGTAGGAGAATCCATATATTCTATACCTTTATCTGATGTGGTAGAAATAGAAAAAGTGGAGAAGAAAAATACTTACTGGGTAAATAGGGTCTTAACTACCCTTTTTCGGGGAAAAACTCTTCCTCTTTTATGGTTAGGAGCTCTACTGGATTTCCAGAGATACGATTTCATAACTGAAGACGAAATACCTGAAATTTTATATACTGTAGTGGTCAATGCTTCCCATAGTCTGGCTGGTTTGGTGGTTGAGGAGGTACTGGGAGAACAGGAGATCGTAATTAAATCTTTAGGTTCCTATATAGGAGATGTGCGAGGTCTGGGTGGCGCCACAATTCTTGGTGATGGAGGGATATCGTTGATTATAGATGTAGCCAGTTTGTTATGGAAATTTTCCCAAGCAGGAGGTTAGCAAATTATGCCAGGAAGAATAATGATAGTTGATGATGCTGCTTTTATGAGAATGATGCTCAAAGATATTCTGACTAAAAATGGTTATGAGGTGGTAGCAGAAGCAAGCAATGGTCAAGAAGCATTATTAAAATATGAAGAAGCTAAACCCGATCTTGTAACTATGGATATTACTATGCCTGAAATGGATGGGATTACTGCAGTAAAGGAAATCAGAAAGAAAGACCCTCAAGCTAAAATTATTATGTGCAGTGCTATGGGGCAGCAAGCTATGGTGGTAGACGCCATTCAAGCAGGAGCACGAGACTTTATAGTGAAGCCTTTTAAGCCTGACCGAGTTATTGAAGCAGTTAAAAAAGTTTTAGGAAATTGAAAGTTAAATCTTGGTGATGAAAAAGATTTCTTCTCTTTCTTCTTTTCTTTGTCAGATCCCCTTAGGGGTAATTATATTTACCCGGCGAGGCAGGGTAATGTATTGGAATAAAGAAATGGAGAAAATAACTGGCCGGGATAAGAAGGAAGCTATAAAAAAGGAAGTAAAGGAAATTTTGGGTTTTGATTTTTCTTGGGAAGAAATTCAAAGAAGTTTAGAGTTTGAGGAAGAATTTTTTATTCGTAATTGGCCGATAAAGGATCATTTTGAAGAGGAACACTTATTAAATCTTCATTTCTTCTTATGGAAGAAAGAGGGTAAAAAAACGAATGTAATGTGTCTGGTGGAGGATGTAACCCAGAAAGCCCGGTGGGGTGAAAATATCCGGCAAATGGAAAAATTATCCAGTATTAGTAGGTTCATTGCCAGTATGGCTCATGAAATCAATAACCCCCTGACGGTTATTTCTGGCTATACCCAGATGTTGCTGCAAAAAGCAAAAGAGAACAGACAATGTGAGGTTTGTCGAGCCACCCAACGAGGGCTGGAAAAAATTGAAAAAGAGGCTGAGTATTGTGGAAGATTGATTCAGGAGCTGGTAGATTTTTCTAAGCCCATGATTCTTAATAAAGAAGACATTGATCTTAACTTCTTGGTGCAAGATAGTCTCTCAGTACTGGATGTGTTGATGGATGACAAAATAAAGCTGGAGCTGAACTTTAGTAATGATGTACTTTTGGTGAGAGTAGATAAAAGCAGGATGAGACAGGTATTTATGAACCTGGCTAAAAATGCTCTGGAGGCTATGAAAGAAGAGGGAGGAAAATTGCAAATTAATACTCGTATTGCCCCTTTGGAGCATTTTTCTTTTCCTGAGAATGGAACAGGAAACGGTAGATTTGTAGAGATAGAATTTATTGATCAAGGGAAAGGTATACCAGAAAAGACGCTACCTCACATATTTGAGCCCTTTTTTACTACTAAGGAAAAAGGGACCGGTTTGGGTCTTTCCATCTCCTATAGTATTGTGCGTGCTCATAAAGGATGGATAGAGGTAAGCTCTCAAGAAGGAGGGGGGACAAGAATAAAAGTGTTTCTTCCTCAGGGAGGAGGAAATTGATATGGAACTAAGAGCTGATTTTCGTCTTGTTCAGCGTCCTCAGCTTATTCCCAAAATGGCTCAAGCAGTGGAGATGATGGCTCTACCTCTTCCTCAAATAGAACAAAAATTGCAAAAATTAATAGAAGAAAATCCTCTTCTGGAGGTAAGAGAAGGAAGCGTTTGCTATAACTGTGGGAAGAGCTTTAGTGGTTATCCAGAGCGATGCCCTTACTGTGGAAGATACCTCAGAAGAAGGGAGAAGGAGGAATTTTCAGGAGAAGAATTTCCTCAATGGAAAGAAAAGAAAGACTGGAAAGAAATGATGAAAGAAGAAATTTTTTCCTTCATAGAGTTGTGCCCTAAGGAAAAAAGGGTTCTTCACTTTCTGATTGCTCGGTTAGATGGAGAAGGATTTCTGCGGGAAGATCTGGAGAAATTATCTTTTTTACTAGGAGAAGAAGACAATCTGGAAAAAATAATTGAAAAAGTGAGAAAGGAAGGATTTCTGGGTTTTGCTGCTCGAGATGCCATAGATTTTCTGATTCTACAGATGATAGAGTTAGGGTTGATAAAGAAAGAGGAGAAAGATAAGGTGCGTCGAGAACTTCTTTCTCATCCTCATAAGTACCAAAAACTCCTGGAACCTTATCAGGAAAAACTCTTTTTTTCTCCGGTGCAATTTTTTGAAACTTCTCTGGGTCGAGAGGCGGGAGAATTGGAATCTTCTCTTTCTTTTCTTATCCCTGATGCAGAAATCCTGGAGGTAGGAGAAAATAGTTTTGAGGTGCTTCTCACTCCTTCTCTTTATTTTCAATTGGTGATAAATGAAGAAGTACTCTCTTTTTACCGGAAACGGAGGAAGGAGACTCCCGAACGAGAAAAAATTTTCTGGCAAGAAAAGCTGGGAGAAGCGCGAGAGGTAATATCTTGTCTCAACTATCGGAATCAATTGTTGTTGCGGGTTCTAGACTATATAGTAGAAAGAGAAAAGGATTTTTTGCTTCATGGCTTTCGTTACTTTGTTCCTCTTACTCAGAGGGAAATAGCTGAAGGAGTAGGAGTGAGTATAAGCGCGGTTTGTCAGGTATTGAAAGAAAAATCGGTCTGTTTTCCGGACGGGGTAACAAGGAGCGTAAAATTTTTCTTTGATAATTCTTACCCGGTTAAGGAAATGATGAAAATTATCTTGACTCGAGAAACATCCCATCATCCTCTTTCTGATCAGGAAATAATGAAGGAATTAGAAAAAAAGGGTTTCCGCATAGCACGTCGGACCTGTGCTCTTTACCGAGAAGAGATGGGCGTTTTACCTTCTTACTTGCGCAAAAGACTGAAGGAAAAATAATTTTTTTTAAACTCTTCCCTATGACCTTCTTCCCCCCCCCTTGGCATGATAATTTATCCTCAATGGTTGAAAGTAAAAATTTGAGGTGTAAAGAATGAGAAACGAGATTATTCAGGATCCGGTTTTTAGACTTCTGGAAAGAGGTTTGGATTTATCTTTAGCCCGGCAAAGTTTGTTGATAAATAACGTGGCTAATACCGAAACCCCTGGTTACCAGCGTCAGGATTTAAATTTTGAAGCCTGTTTGAAAGAAACTGAAAAAAAGGGGGATTTACAATTAACTCACCCCAATCATCTGGCGCCGGGGAAAGGAGAAGGAACAATTACTGAAGGAGTAGAGCAATATTCAGTGCGTCAAGATGGGGGAGGAGTGGACATGGAGAAAGAGATGACTTTGATTCTGGAGAACGCCCTTTACTATCAAACTTTGACCCGTGTGGTTTCAAAAAAGCTTGGTTTATTGGGGACAGTAATCAGGGAGGTGCGATGAGATGAAAATATTCCGTAATTTCGATGTCAGTGCTTCGGCTCTTACTGCTGAACGTTTGCGAATGGATGTTATATCTTCTAACGTGGCTAATGTTGATACTACTCGAACACAAGATGGAGGACCATACCGAAGAAAAATGGTGGTATTTGAGGTGGCAGGAGATGGAGGAGTGAGAGTAAATAAAATACAGGAAGATTTTTCCACTCCTTTGCAATTAGTTTACCAGCCTGGGCATCCTGATGCCAATGCCGATGGATGGGTAGAGTATCCCAATGTGGTTTTAGTAAATGAAATGGTGGATATGATGGCTGCCACCCGAGCTTATGAAGCTAACGTAGCAGCACTAAACGCTACTAAAAGTATGATGAGCAGTGCTCTCAATATTGGTCGGGAATGAGGGATGAAAAAATGAGAATAGAAAGCAATGTACCTTCTCTTTTTCTGGGTCTGGAAGGGGAACAGCCTTCTGGTACTTCTCGGGAAATTGGTGGATTTGGAGAATGTTTAAATCGAGCTTTACAAAAAGTAAACAATTTGCAGATTGAAGCAGACCAGATGGCAGAGAAGGTAGCACGGGGAGAAGAAGATATCCATAATGCTCTTATAGCTTTGGAAAAAGCTAATTTAGCCCTAGGGCTTACGGTGCAGGTGAGGAATAAAGTTGTAGAAGCTTATCAAGAAATCATGCATATGCAGGTGTAGGTAAGTTATGAAAAACCCTTTAACTGAGTTTGCTGAACGGGCCAAAAAAACTTGGGAAGGGCTCAACCAGGGACAGCGGTTGTTGTTTTTGCTTATTTCCACCCTCTTGGTCGCAGGGATAGTTACTCTTTTCCTTTATGCCGGAAAACCTGACTATGCTCCTCTGTTTCAAAATCTATCAGTGGAAGAAGCAGGGAAAGTGATGGATAAATTGAAAGAGCTGGGTATTCCTTATCAGCTTTCTAGTGGAGGAACCAGAATCCTGGTTCCTCAGGATAAAGTTTACGAAGCGCGAATGAAGTTAGCTCAAGAGGGGTTACCTTCTCAGGGAGAGGGTTTTGAAATTTTTGATAAAAACACTTTTGGTCTTACCAGCTTTTTACAGAGAGTTAATTATCAACGGGCTTTGCAGGGGGAGCTGGAAAGAACCATAATGGAACTTAAAGAGGTAGAAGGAGCCCGGGTGCACCTCGTGGTTCCGGAAGAGCGACTTTTTGCTGAAGAGGAAAAACCGCCTACTGCTTCGGTAGTTCTGAAGCTTCGCTCCGGAGTTACCCTGCAGGATGCCCAAATAGAGGCTATCGCTAATTTAATAGCTAATAGTGTAGAAGGCTTGAAACCTGACCGGGTAGCTATCATCGATGATCGGGGAAACATTTTAGCTAGCGGCAGCGGAGATGAATCCAGTTGGACGAGTTTATCTCGTCTTACTGCTACTCAATTAGAGGTGAAAAAGGAAGTAGAGGCAACTCTTACCAACAGAATTCAATCTATGTTAGAAAGTGCTCTGGGATATAATCAGGCGGTGGTGCGAGTGACTGCTGATCTGGATTTTGAACAACGGGAGGGTCAGAAGGAAACTTTTGAGCCGATAAGGGGAGGAGAAGGGATAGCAAGGAGTGCTCAGGAAACAGAAGAAAAATATCAGGGAGGAGTTACAGCACCAGGAGGAGTTCCGGGTGTGGCTTCTAATATTCCTGTTTATGGCCAAGAGAGCGAAGCAACAGGACAAACTAATGATTATACCCGGCGGGAGTCGACGGTAAACTATGAGATTAACCGGGTTATGGAAAGGTTTGCTTCTTCTCCGGGGAAAGTTACCAGGCTTTCGGTAGCAGTTTTAGTAGACAATAACCTTCCTTCTGAGCAAGTGGAAAAGATAGAAGGGGTAGTTAAGGCAGCAGCGGGTTTGAACGAAGAACGAGGAGATATGTTAATCGTGGAATCTCTTCCTTTCAATAGAGAGGCACAAGAAGAAGAAAAGAAAGCTTTGGCTTCCCAGAATATGATGAAGTGGATAGAACTTCTGGCTAAATATGGATTGATAGGGATTTTAATTTTTGTGATGTATTCTCTGGGAAGAAGGATACTGGTTTCTGTCGCTGTTCCCGAAAAAGTGACCGCAGAATTTTATGAAGAGCCAGAGATGGAATATGAAGAAGAAAAATTACCTCCTATTAAACCAGTGGAACTCAGCCCTGAAGAAAAAGTAAAAATGGAAGTGCAAAAAAGAATGGAAGAAGATATTAAAAAATTAGTGCACACCAGTCCAGAAGACGCGGTTAAACTTTTAAGAAGCTGGTTGCACGAGGATTAGCTTATGGCTATCGTTCAACGTAAGTCACTTACTGGCAGACAAAAGGCAGCCATTTTTCTTGTGAGCCTGGGGCCGGACCTTGCTGCTCAAGTTCTAAAAAGGCTCACTGATGAAGAGATAGAAGATATTACTCTGGAAATAGCTACCCTGGAAAAAGTCCCTCCGGAGCTGCGAGAAGAAGTGATTGGTGAATTTTATCACCTGGCTTTAGCTCAGCAGTATATTTCTCAGGGGGGTATAGATTATGCCCGGCAACTTCTGGAGAAAGCTGTAGGTCCTCATAAGGCTCAAGAGATTATTAGCCGGCTCTCTGCCACTTTAGAGATTACTCCTTTTGAATCTTTACGCCGGGCTGACCCGCTGCAACTGGTGAATTTCATTCAGGACGAGCATCCTCAAACTATTGCTTTAATTCTCTCCTATTTAAAACCAGAACAGGCGGCAATGGTTTTAGGAAATCTTCCCGAAAGCGTGCGGGGAGAAGTAGCCATGAGAGTAGCTCTTATGGATCGAACCTCTCCAGAAGTAGTTAAGGAAATTGAGGCCGTTTTAGAAAGGAAAATTTCTAATTTTCTTACTACTCAGGATTTTACTCGGGTGGGAGGGAAGAAAAAACTGGTAGAGATTCTGAACAAAAGTGATAGAGGAACAGAAAAAAGTATTATAGAAGCTCTGGAGGAGAGAGACCCGGAACTGGCTGAAGAAATTAAGTCGGAGATGTTTGTCTTTGAAGACATCATAACTCTGGATGATCGAGCGATACAACTGGTGTTGAGGCAGGTAGATATGAAAGATTTAGCTCTGGCTTTAAAAGGTGCTTCTCCAGAATTGCAGGATAAGATTTTCCACAATGTTTCTCAAAGAGCGGCACAGATGATCAGGGAAGATATGGAGTATATGGGTCCGGTGAGAGCCCGGGTGGTTAACGAAGCGCAACAGAAAATTGTCAATGTGGTCCGCCATCTAGAAGAAGCAGGTGAAATTGTAATTGCTCGTGGCGGGGGGGAGGATGAAATCTTTGTTTAGGCTTTACAAAGAAGTTAAGTTTCTTCCTGATCTATTCCTGGTAGGAGAAGAGGATAATAATGATGGGAAAGTTATAGTAAAGCAAGAAGAAAAGGAGGATAACGAGGATAAATTTCAGGAAGAAAAAAGTCTTATTATTGAAGAAGCGAAAAGAAAAGCTCAAATGATCCTAGAAGAAGCGGAATCTGAGAGGAAAAATATAGAAGATAAGGCCTGTAGAGAAGGCCGAGAAGAGGGTAGAAGAATAGGAAAAGAAGAAGTACAGAAACAATGGCAAGAAAAAGTAGTTGTTTGGGAACGAGAGCTCCGGGAGATTTATAACTATCGAGAAGAAATGATAGAAAAGATGAAAGAGCCCCTTCTAGAACTTAGTTTTATCATCGCTCGGAAAATTATAGAAAGAGAAGCAGAACGGGAACCATTTATTGAACGCCTGGTAGAGAAGGCTTTGAAAAAGTTGAGCAATCGGGAACGAGTAGTTTTGCGGGTGAGCGAAGAAGAATATAACCTGGTTCGGGAAATAAGAGAAGAATTAATGAGAAAGATAGACGGGATAGACTATCTGGAGATTCAAGAAGATCGTCGCCTGAAAAGAGGGGAATGTCTGGTAGAAACTTCTTTTGGTAGTATAGATGCGCGGATAGATACTCAGCTGGAAAACATCAAAGAGGAGTTGTTTCAAGCATTAGAGGAGGGAACTACAAGTGCTTGATTTTTCTAGAGTAAAAAGAATAGTTGAGGATATTGACCCTTTACGCTTGAATGGAAAAGTTCTGCAATCAGTGGGAATAGTGATGGAATCTCAAGGTCCTTCCTGCCGGGTAGGGGAGTTATGCCGAGTGCGTTCTCTGGATAGAGAAAATGAAATATTGGCTGAAGTAGTGGGCTTTCGAGGAGAAAGGACTTTACTTATGCCTTTGGGGGAAAGAAATGGAATTGAATTAGGGAGTGAAGTTATAGCCTTGGGAAAGGAAATGAAAATCAAGGTGGGGGAAGATTTGCTGGGACGGGTATTGGATGCTCTGGGTCGCCCTATGGATGGTAAAGGTCCTGTAGAGGGAGAAACCGAATATCCTCTGGATTGTGAGCCACCTCCTCCTTTAGATAGAAAACCTATTAGAGAGGTTTTACCTCTAGGAATTAAAGCTATAGATGGAGTACTTACCTGTGGAAAAGGGCAGAGAGTGGGTATTTTCGCCGGGAGTGGAGTGGGAAAAAGCACTCTTTTGGGAATGATTGCTCGTTATGCTCAAAGTGATGTTAACGTTATAGCCCTCGTGGGAGAAAGAGGAAGAGAAGTAAAAGAATTTATTGAAAAAGACTTGGGAGAAGAAGGATTACGTCGAAGTTGTCTTGTAGTAGCTACCTCAGATAAAGCTCCTCTTTTACGTATTAAAGCTGCTTTTTGTGCTACTGCTATTGCTGAATATTTTAGAGATAAAGGGAAAGATGTTCTTTTCCTTATGGATTCAGTTACGCGGCTGGCTATGGCTCAGAGAGAGTTAGGTCTGGCAGTGGGAGAACCACCTACTACCAGAGGTTATACCCCTTCAGTGTTTACTTTGCTTCCCCGGTTAATGGAAAGAACGGGAAACTCACGGCGAGGAAGCATTACTGCCCTTTATACGGTGTTAGTAGAAGGGGATGATATGAATGAGCCCATTGCTGATGCAGTAAGAGCTATTTTGGATGGACATATTGTTCTTTCCCGTAAACTATCTTTTGAGGGACATTACCCTTCTATAGATGTTTTACAAAGCATCAGCCGTCTTATGCCTGATATTACTGACGAAAAGCAACAGCAAATGGCTCAGAAATTAAGGGAAATTTTGGCTACTTACAGTGAAGCAGAAGATTTAATAAATATTGGTGCTTATGAACAGGGTTCTAATCCTCGTATTGATTACGCTTTAACGATGATAGATAGAGTGAAGAAGTTCTTACGCCAGGAAGTAGGGGAAAGTTTTTCCTGGGAAGAAACACAGGCTTTTCTTTCCCAGCTTTTTGAAGGAGAAAAGTAAATGAAGGGATATCAGTTTAAGTTGCAGAAAGTTTTAGATGTTCGTAAAGTTAAAGAGGACTTAATTGGAGCCCGAGTAGCAGAACTGGAAGAGATAATTGAAGCTCAAAAAGGACACCTTCTTTCTTTAGAGAAGAAAAAAGAGGGGGTTCTGGTGGAACGGCGGGAAAAGAGAGAGATAGATAATGGCTTCAGGATTGAAGGAGAAATGTTTTATGAATGGTATTTAGAAAACTTAGAAAGAAAAGTAGAGGTAGTTAAAACTTCGCTGAAGCAGCTGGAAGAGCAAATGCGTAAAACCAGAGAAGAATTAATCAAGGCAGCAGTGGACAGGAAGATAATGGAAAAATTGAAAGATAAGGACTATGAGAATTTTAAAGTAGAAGTAATTAGAAACGACCAGAAAAATTTGGATGAAATTACTATCCAGAGATATAAAAGGGGGATAGAATAAAATGCTTCCTTATAATCTGGAAAAAATTATCTCTCGAATAGGGGAGATAGAGAGCAGATTTTCTCAACGAGTTTCTTCGTTGGAAGAAAGAACAATTAGAGGCGATGATAACTATGCTGCTTCTCAAGATACCTTTGATGATTTGATAAAAGAATACGCCCAAAAGTACCAAATAGACCATCGTTTGGCAAAGAGGTTGATCGAAGCGGAATCTAACTTTGATCCTGATGCTGTCTCTCCTCGAGGGGCTATGGGGTTGATGCAACTTATGCCCCAGACTTGTCAGGATTTGGGGATAAAAGACCCTTTTGATGAGCGGGAAAACTTAGAAGGGGGAATGAGATATCTACGAGGTTTGTTGAACCAATTTGGTAGTCTTCCTCTGGCTCTCGCTGCTTATAACGCCGGTCCTTCTCGAGTGAAGGAATATGGAGACATACCTCCATTTCCGGAAACTCAAGAGTTTGTAAAGAAAGTGATAGGAGGATAATGTAGCCGGTGGCCAGTAGAGAGATGGATATCCAGAAAAGAAAAGAAAAAACAGCCAACAATAAAACTTCGAAGAAGAAGAAGAGTAACTGGATAGAGACGATATTGCCCGTTCTGGTTTTTGCCTTTACTCTGGTTTTCTTTCTCAATTTTTCAGGGGTTATTGATTTGCCCTTCTTGCATTTTATGCGCCTACCCTCGGTGGAAAAAGAAGATTCAGAAAATTTAATGGTAAAAGAAGTAGAAAAAGAAACTGAAAGTCAAGTTGTTTATCCTGGTCCTACTTTAGAAAGAGTAGAACCCGAGGAGAGCCCTGTGATAGAAGAGCCTTTAGAAGAAGAGGTAGAGGTATTGCCTGAAATAGAAGAGCCTTCTTCGGGTAAAACAGATGGAGAAGATGTCGATTCTTCTGCTCGAGAAGAAAGGATTTTTCGTTTGGCTAATATTTACACCGCTATGGAGCCGGAGGAAGCATCCCGGATCATGGAAAAACTTTCTGATGAGGAGGTGGTGGAAATACTTTCGGTTATGAAAGAAAGAAATGTAGCCGAAATATTAAATGCTTTTCCGGTAGAAAGAGCAGCAGAGATTATGAAAAAAATGATGGAAGGGAGGTGAAAAAAATGGATGGTTTTATATTCTTACCGGTAGAAAGTGGAGAGATGAAAGGTAATAGCTTTACTGTCGATAAGATAGAAAAAGAGGAAGGAAAAGAGAGTGTAGGCTTTGAACAACTTTTATCTCCTTTTCTATTCTCCTGGGGGACAGGAGAAGTTACGCCGGTAAAAAGTTGCAGTTCTTCCTCTTCGGTAAGTAACTGTTCTTTGGAGCGTTCTACTTGTTCTCCCTGTTCTCTCTCTGGAGCAGATACTTTTTCCTCTGGAGCTTGTTCGTTGTCCAGTTCCTCTTCCTTAGAGGAAATGTTGAATGTAGAGGGATGGCAAAAGACAATAGATAGCTTTCTCTCGGAGGTAGAAAATATTAGCTTTACTCTGAACTTAGGAGAGAAAGGAAAAGTATCAGTGAGCGGTGGAACGGGAGAAGATGGAAAATTTACTTTTCAAATCTCTGGAGACAAGGAAGCCCTCAGTGAGCTATTGGGTAGAGTAGTAAAGCAAGTTGTTGCTTTCTTAAGTGAACAAGGGTTTTCTTATCCTGGGGGAGAAAGTTCTTTCTCTGAGTGTTCCCTGGGACAGGGGTGTGGAGGAGGATGTGGTGGGGAAGAGATAATCACTTCCCAAATTGGGGAGATTCAAGGAGACACAGAGTTGGGATACATTATTCCTGATGATTTGCTTCCTCCCGAGGAAGGAGAAGAAAACGCTATTTTCTCTGATGTTTCTCTTTTACCTGATGTCGAAGTAGAAG
>DAOSVE010000044.1:0-13202 GCA_035593465.1 Candidatus Atribacteria bacterium
GTTCCTCGGGAGAAAATAGTTTCTGTTTCCATAATGCCCTGCACGGCTAAGAAATTTGAAGCTCGGCGTTCAGAGTTCATTCAAGATGAAATTCCTGATGTAGACCTAGTTTTGACTGCTCAGGAAACCATCAGAATGATAAAAACTGCCAATATTGATTTTAAAGAATTAGACCCCCTTCCCTTTGACATTCCTCTGGGAGCAGGAAGTGGAGCAGGAGTTATCTTTGGAGTAACAGGAGGAGTAACGGAAGCAGTGTTAAGATACGCCTACGAGCGGCTGACCGGCCAGGAACTTAAAGAAGTAGAATTTAAGGGAGTAAGAGGCATGGAGAGTGTAAGAGAAGCAGAAGTAGATTTTGGAGAAAGGAAAGTCAAAGTAGCCATCGTTCACGGTTTAGCTAATGCTCAGAAGTTAATAAAAGATATAAGAAGTGGCGAGAGATATTATGACTTTGTGGAAGTAATGAATTGTCCCGGAGGATGCATCGGAGGAGGAGGAATGCCACTGGAGTATCCCGACTACCAGGAGGTTTTACGCCGCAGGGCAGAAGGCCTCTACAATGCTGACCGCTTGAGCGTGGTTCGTAAAGCTCAGGATAACCCCTCCATTAAATTCTTATATGAAAAGTGGCTGAAAGAAGCTAACAGTGAAGTGGCAGAACATCACCTTCATACTCACTATCGCTCTCGTCGCCGAATTAGTGACGAGATGATTCGGATTCAAGAAGCCAAAAGCGCTCAAAAGGTAGATATTGCAGTTTGTGTAGGCACCAGTTGTTATCTCAAAGGCTCTTATGACCTCCTACAGGAACTATTGGAATTAACTAAAGAATATGGCTTAGAAGATAGGGTGAGCGTGGGAGCTACTTTCTGCTTAGAGCGGTGTACCGAAGGTCCTAACATTCGAATTAATGAAGAGATATTCTCGGGGGTAAGTAAAGATAACCTCAGGCAAATTTTTGAAGAAGCAGTTTTAAGTAAATTAGTAGCTGAAACTCATTGACGGATAGAAGTGGTTTGCGTATAATGTATGAGGTTTTTAAAAGGTAAGGGGCTGTAGCGCAGTTGGGAGCGCGTCTCCTTGGCGTGGAGAAGGCCACGGGTTCAACTCCCGTCAGCTCCACCAGATGATGAGCTCGCCCCTCGGGGGCGAGCTTTTTTTATGGGAGGTCTGGAAGTGCTCCAGGATTATGACTTTACAGAGATAGAGCTTAAGTGGCAGAAAATCTGGAAGGAAAAAAAGATTTTTGAAGTGGAAAGAGATGAAGATAAGGAAAAATACTATGTTTTGGAGATGTTTCCTTATCCCTCTGGTGACCCTCACATGGGTCACGTTAAGAACTACGTAATTGGAGATGTAGTAGCTCGCTATTTTATGCGTCAGGGCTATAATGTTTTGCATCCCATGGGTTTTGATGCTTTTGGCTTACCGGCGGAAAACGCTGCTATCCAGCACCATATTCATCCTGCTGTCTGGACGCAAGATAAAATTAATCGGATGAGAGAGATATTGAAACGCTTGGGCATCAGCTATGATTGGAGAAGAGAGGTCATAACCTGCGAGCCTGATTATTACCGTTTCACTCAGTGGTTTTTCCTTCTTTTCTACAAAAATGGTCTGGCATATAAAAAGGAAGGCTCAGTGAATTGGTGTCCTTCCTGTTCTACGGTCTTAGCCAATGAGCAGGTAGTAGACGGGGCTTGTGAGCGCTGTGGAACGCCTGTAATTCGCAAGAAACTTGAACAGTGGTATTTTCGAATTACCCGTTATGCTGAAGATTTACTAAAAGATATGGCTCTTTTAGGGAGCTGGCCAGAAAAAGTTTTGACCATGCAAAAAAACTGGATAGGTAAAAGTGAAGGGGCATACATTGATTTTGTGCTGAATGACGGCGAAAAAGTTACCGTTTTTACCACCCGCCCTGATACTATTTATGGTGTGACTTTCTTTGTTTTGGCTCCTGAGCACCCTTTAGTAGATAAGCTGGTAGCCGGAACTCCTTATGAAGAAAAAGTGAAAGAGTTCCGGGAGAAAATTGCTCGGAAAAGTGAGGTAGAGCGCCTCTCTGATATCGCTGAAAAGGAAGGAATGTATATTGGTCAGAATATCATAAATCCAGTAAACAGAGAGAAAATCCCCATCTGGATAGCTGATTATGTGCTCTTAGAATATGGAACAGGAGCAGTAATGGGTGTTCCAGCGCATGATGAACGTGACTATCAGTTTGCCCAGAAATATGGTTTACCTGTTAAGCCGGTGATTAAAAAAGTAGATGGAGATGAATACTGTCTCACCGAGCCTGGAATTATGGTAAACTCCGGGCCCTTCTCTGGTTTACCATCTGAGGAAGGGAAAAAGAAGGTCGTAGAGTTTTTGGAGGAAAAGAGAATAGGTAAGGGTGCGGTATCTTATCGCTTACGCGACTGGTTGATTTCTCGACAACGTTACTGGGGAGCACCTATTCCCATAATATATTGCGAGCGCTGTGGTGAAGTGCCAGTTCCGGAAGAAGATTTGCCGGTATTGCTACCCCGAGATGTGGATTTCCTACCTGGTGGTCCTTCTCCTTTAGCTCGCAGTCTGGAGTTTGTCAATACTACCTGTCCCCGTTGTGGAGGAAAAGCTAAACGAGAGACCGATACCATGGACACTTTTGTTTGCTCTTCCTGGTATTATTTGCGTTATACTTCTCCGGAGGCAAAGGATAAGCCATTCTGCAAGAAAGATGTTGATTACTGGATGCCAGTAGACCAGTATATAGGAGGAGTAGAACACGCCATTCTTCATCTCCTCTATTCCCGTTTCTTTACTAAAGTGCTCAATGACTTAGGCCTGGTTAATTTTCGGGAGCCATTTTCTAACCTTTTTGCCCAGGGTATGGTTACCAAGGGCGGGGTTAAAATGTCTAAATCCAAGGGAAACACAGTGAGCCCCCGAGAAATTATCAATCGTTTTGGCGCTGATACAGTGAGAGTATTTATCCTCTTTGCCGGACCTCCTGAGGCGGATATGGAGTGGTCGGATCAGGGAGTAGAAGGAGCTTTTCGCTTCCTAAGCCGGGTATGGAAAGCAATAGGTGGAATTATTGACCTTCCCGTGCAGGAAGTAGAACCAGATAAACTAAAAAGGGAAGCTCTGGAGCGAAAAATGCATCAAACCATCTTCCGGGTAACTCGAGATATTCAGGAGAAGTTCCATTTTAATACCGCTATCAGTTCTTTGATGGAGCTTTTAAATGAAATGAGTGATTACCTGCGATTTTTGGAAGAAAAAGGAGCTAATTCTGAAGAAAAAGAAATGTTGGTTTCTGCTTCTCGGACCCTTGTCTCCCTTTTAAACCCTATCGCTCCCCATATAAGCGAAGAGCTCTGGCGACTTTTAGGAGAGAAAAGCTTACTTTCTCTGGAGAGCTGGCCTGCTTATCAGGAAGAAAAATTATATGAAGAAGTAATAGAAGTAATAGTTCAGATTAATGGTAAGGTGCGGAGTAAGGTAGTAGTTCCTCGGGGTTCATCAGAAGAAGAAGTTTTAGCTCAGGCTTTGCAAGATGAGAAAGTGAAAAGCTGGCTCAATCATGGAGAAATAAAAAAGAGCATCTATGTGCCGGATAAGTTGATTAATTTGGTGGTAGGATGACGTGGACTTTTCCCGCCAGGAGAAATTAGCACTTTTAATAATTTCTTTGGTGGTAGCTTTAGGGCTGGGTTTCATAACCTGGAGAAATTTTTCTACTCCCGAGGTAGGCGAAGAAACATTACTTGTTATTCAAGTGGATGGAGCGGTAAACTCTCCGGGTATTTATCGGGTCAAACCCGGAACTCGTATTTTTGAAGCTCTGGAGCTGGCCGGAGGAACTAGAGAAGATGCTCAAACCGAGGGTCTGAATTTAGCTCTTCCCGTTTATGATGGACAGAGAGTATCCATTCCTTCTACTACTATTTCTCCTTCTCTAAAAGAGGAGGCTATCTCTCCCCAGGTACAGCCAGCCCTTCAGCTGGTGAATGTTAATACTGCTTCTCAAAAAGAGTTAGAATCTTTACCCGGGATCGGTGAAGTGATTGCCCAGCGCATCATAGAATACCGGGAACAGAATGGCGCTTTTTCTCGTCCTGAAGACCTTCTTAAAGTGAAAGGTATAGGGGAAAAGAAACTAGAGGCCATAAAAAATTTGATTACTTTTTAGTTTTAATTCCCCATATAGAGGGCAACTTGAGGGGTATCTCTTAGTCCCTGAGGAAAGAACCTCTAATGCAAATATATTTCTTCATAAGTGGAAGATATTTTCTCTTTAGAATTTTCCACCAGATTTACTTTATTGCAATAACTATCCGCTTTTTATTAAGAATAATGGATTTTTAGAATCTATATCTATTTACTGTTGACAATTATTTTGAATATAATTTATACTAACTTCGGTTTATTGAAACGATTTAGTTAAGAGAGGGGAATGTTTAATAATTATTAAACTTGTAACAAGATTAGCTGATGTATCTCCGGCTATATTAATAGTTCTAAATAGGTATGGAAAATCAGCTGGCTTCTTTTTAGCTTCTGCTCATCGGTGCACTACAGGTAACAAAAGAGAATGGCTTTCGGTCCCTCAAAATTTGCCCGTTATAGGTTTTTACAGAATGGAAGAGAAGAATACGCTGGCTCCCTCTACTACAGTAGAACTCTTTCCGGAGAGCCGAAGAAGTTTCCGCTAAGTTTTTAGTAGAGAATAAAAGGAGGTGATAAAAAAAATAAAAACGTAGAGAATTCGGCAGCAAAAGCAAAAAACATTATATTCAGACTGGAGGCGTATTTGTGAAAAGAAATTTTCTAATCTTGTTTGTATCTTTGTTAGTATTAGTGATAGGTTTTACTCAGATAGGTTTTGCTCAGTTATCTGAAGATACTCCCAGAGAAGAGACACTAATTACTGATGTATTAGGTGGAAGAGCAAGGAATCCCGGCAAATTTAACGCTTTCGTTGCTACCGGTATAACTTCAGATAGGGGCATACAACAGTTAATGTTAGAACCACTCTGGACAATAGAACCAGCAACAGGGGAGGTTATTAACTCCCTCGCCGCAGAAGGTCCTATCTACAATGAAGACTTCACCCAGATGACAGTAAAGCTGAGAGAGGGTTGCTACTGGAGTGATGGAGTCCCGATAACTGCAGATGATATAGTATATGGAATAGAAATGGCCATGAAGCATCCTGGAATGGCATATCATGACCAGTTAAATCTCTATGTTGACAAGGTATATAAGACTGATGATTATACAGTGGTGTTTGAGCTCAAAGGGCCAAATGGTCGGTTTCACACCAACTTTTTAGATAGATGGGGAGCATGGAGACCGTCTCCAAAACATATTTTCGAAAAAGTTGAAGACCCCCTGGCTTTTGATTTTAATCCCCCTATAAGTAGTGGCCCTTATGTACTTAAAGATTATGACCAGGCAGGTTACTGGACTCTCTGGGAGAGAAGAGAAGACTGGGATAAAACTCCTACCGGAATGTTGTATGGTATGCCCAAACCTAAATATGTGCTTTTCTACTACTATGGAGATGCAACCAACAAAGTAATTGCTCAAGCAAACCACAATCTGGACTCAGTGGATTTAACCCTGGAGGCATTCCGAGCACTTTTAGAGCAAAATAAATACTCACGAGGTTACAGGAAAGAATATCCCTGGGTAGTCAACATTGACCCCTGCATGACCGGATTAATGTTTAACAACGATGTGTCCCCCTATGACTTGAAAGATGTCAGATGGGCTTTGACTCTAGCAATAGACATAGTAGATCACATTGGAATAGCTTTTGATGGAGCTGCTGCCATGGGAGCGTTACACATTCCTCCCATGCCTGTATATCAAAAATGGTATTATGAGCCTATGGAAGAGTGGTTGAAGAACTTCACTTTAGATATTGAAGTGAATGGAGAACCTTTCAAACCTTATGACCCCGATGCCCCCTTCCGACTTGTTGAGTATGCAAAGAGTAGAGGCTACACTGTACCTGAAGACCCCGAAGAAATAAGAGAAGCCTTTGGACCGGGATGGTGGAAATATGCTCCTGATGTAGCAGAACAATTATTGCTCAGGAATGGTTTCACCAGAGATGTAGACGGTAAATGGCTCCTGCCCGATGGTGCACCCTGGAAAATCACCATATTGACCAGCACTAACCCTGCTCAGCCCCAACATAGAAATGCTCTTGCTGCGGCACAGCAGTGGAGAAACTTTGGGATTGATGTGACAGTAAACACCAATGAAGCGGTTAATGACCTGGTATTTCGAGGAGATTTTGAAATTTCAACTAACTGGCCTGCAAATGAACCATGGGGTGGTCATCCTGACTTATATAGAACGGTCAGCATCTTCCACTCTAAGTATTACAAACCTATAGGTGAAATAGCCGTTAGTTCCAATGGGGCTGCCTCCCGATGGAAAGACCCCAGGATGGATGAAGTAATCGAAGGAATGGAAAAGGTTGATTGGGATAGTGAAGAAAACCTTAGGCTGGGTATGGAAGGATTAAAAATACTTGTTGAAGAAATGCCCACCCTACCTACTTTTGGTTATCCTGGCGTTTTAGCCTGGGATGAGTATTACTGGACCAATTGGCCTGGTGCAGAAAATCCATATGTTATACCCTATCACCACTGGCCAAATCTTAAATACATGCTTCCCTTCCTGGAACCAGCAGGAAATAAATAAACACTACATCTTATCCAGGTCTTTAAGACCTGGATAAGATGTAAAGATAAACATCGTTTCTCTTCCTCAAGAGCTGGACTCTTAAAAAAACTGAGACGGAGAATCAAAAACATCCCCTTTTCTCCTGAAATGTACAGAGAGACACTTTTTTTGCATGCTCACCCCTTTACAGGTTTAGCATTATCATATCTATCTGGTCTGGACACAAAACGACGGTTTTTGCTGGATGCGGCAATCCCTTTCAGGATCAATCGCGAGCACTGGGAGAGACGCTTTTCCTTCCTCAGTAGTTTTTGTCTTTTGGGGATTATAAAGGGGTTCTCCCACTGAGGAAAGCGTTTTTCTTTCCTCAGTTAGTCTTTTATATTTTTCAGTTTTTATCTTTTAGGGATTATAAGGGGACAAGCCCCATTGAGGAAGGTTCTTTCTTCCTCAGTTGTTTTTGTTTTTTTGGGTTTTTTGTTTTTTTTGGGGATTATAAAGGGGTTCTCCCCTTTATAGCTCGGGGTTATGAGGGGGCGCCATCCCCTCATTGTCTGGATTCCCGATAGAACCATTCAGGAATGACAGGCAAGGGGGTGATAGGGGGTTTTTCCCCTCATAGTTCTGTTTTTTCCTCCTCAGTAGTTTTTGTCTTTTTATTCTGTTTTTGTTTACGCCGTAGGCTGTCTTTTGCGGTTAACCATAACAATGTCCAGAGAAAAATTATGGTACATGATGAGCTTTACGGGGGAGGAAATCTTCTATGATATAATTAAACGGGGTGATAAAATTGGTCTATCAAATTATGATAGTAAAAATAGGGGCTCGTTCTCACCAGGCACTTAAAGTGCAGGAGTGCTTAACCAAATACGGATGCAACATTAAAACTCGTTTAGGGCTTCACGAGGCCTCTCCAGAATATTGTGCTGAAGACGGACTGATAATCTTAGAATTGACTGGGAAAAAAGAGGAAAACGAACAGCTGAAGAAGGAGCTGGAAAGCTTAGAAGGGGTTACTGTTCAATATCTGGAGATTTAGCATTTATTTTTGTTACTCCAGGAACCAGTACTTCTACTTTACCAGGGTTTATTTTAGTTCCCCTTATGGCTATAGTTTTCTTTTCTTCATTGATACTCTGAATAACTCCCAGTCCTAATTCTTCTCCTCTTTCGGTATAAAGCCCACAGATAGAAAAAGAGAGAGAAGAAGGATTAATCACCCGGCATTTATTATCACCTTTTTTCTCTGGAGAAGTACTGAGAATGAGGAAAAAGTTATTAGAGAATTCAAAAGTAGGTATACCCTCTCTCAAATGATATTCCTGGAGAAAAAAATAAGGATGATAAGGCGAGAAGAAACGAAGATTCTCCCACCCCATTTCCCAGTTTTCTCCAGAAGAAAAATACAAAGAGAAAAGCCGTTCCCTGTGACTGCGCCTTTTTTCGTAGTCTTTTTTAGAGGCCCGGGAAGAAGGAGATACAACCCAGAATTGCTCTCCATAAAATTTTTTCAGTACTTCAAATTCTTCATCCCTTCCAATACCCAGGACTAATTCGGGCTTAATCAGTTTCATCTTTAACATCTTGAGACGAAGACCAGATAAAGAAAAAATTAAACCGCAGGTATCAATCAAAGTAATCTGTGTTTTAGAAGAAGCCATTTTAGTTAGTTCAGCAGTGTATAAAGCGGTAGCCTCTATCCTTTTTTCTGGAGTTACATCTCCCACAAAGCGAAAATAAGGAGTAAATAACCTTTCTCGAAGAGAAAGGGGAAATTTTTTAGATACCATTACCATCCCTACAGTGGCAGGAGGACCAACATTAGATTGCCCAAGGTCTGAATCTACCCATCCTACTTTTTTACCTTGAGAAACAAAAAAAGAAGAAAGCAGGCGAATTAAAGTAGTTTTCCCCCGGTCTGGCGGGGCCACCACCATCAGTATTCCCCGAAAATTATTCAGAGCATGGGGCAAAAAATCCCATTCTGGAGGCCAGAACATCTTTTCCTCCTAATATCTAAGGAGTTGAGAGACGGTAACAAACTTATAGCCTTCTTTTTTTAAATTCTCAATTACCTGGGGCAGAACTTTAACCGTTGTCGCTAAATTGTGGAAAAGGATGATAGCCCCATCTCTTACTTCTTTTTTTACCGTCTCCAGAATTTCTTCTTCATCAGTGAGTAACCAATCTTGAGAATCTACCCACCACAATAAGATGCTGTAGCCAGTCTGTCCGCAGGCTTCTTTTACATTACCGTTTACCATTCCCCCCGGGGGACGGAAGTATAAAGGGATTTGACCGGTAGCTCGATAAATAGCTTCTTCTCCTCGTTTAATATCCTTTACCAGAGCTTCTACTGAGTCATCGCTCGACCAGCGATGAGAGAAGGAATGGTTACCTATTTCATGTCCTGCAGCTACAATCTGGCGAGCAACCTCGGGAGACTTCTCTACTTGGGAACCGATCAGGAAAAAAGTAGCTGGTACCCCATGCTTATCTAAAATTTTCAATACTTCTTTAGTGAAAGGGCTGGGAGCATCATCAAAAGTTAGAGCTACTTCCTTCCTGACTTGAGAGTTTCCCCCCAGGGAGCGAACCAGGTTGAGACCGAAGACGTTTTCTTCTGTTTCTATATCTATACCTTTCGCTTCCCGGGGAAGAAAAATTAAGAGTATAAAACACGAAACCCAGAGCCATACTTTGAGTTTGTGCATCAGGATTTAATAATACTCTGTAGCTTTTCCTCTATTGTTTTTTTAGGTACATATCCTACTATTCTTCCCACCTCTTTACCTCCCTGGAAAATTAAAAGAGTAGGAATAGCCTGGATACCATATTTGGCAGCAATTTCTGGAGCCTCATCGGTATTCAATTTGCCAACTTTAACTTTTCCTTTCCAGGAATTGGCTAGGTCTTCTACAATGGGAGCCATCATCCGGCAAGGCATACACCAGACAGCCCAGAAATCAACCAGCACTGGAATTTCTGAATCCAGTACTTCTTCTTTAAAATTATCTTTGTTTAATTCTATCATGTTTCTTATGCTCCTTTCTGACCCATCTTCAACTCTTTACCCTTAATCAATCTCTGAATGTTTCCTTTGTGCCTCCAGAACACGAGCGCTGCAGCAAATATTCCCCAGATTATAAATTCGGGGGGTTTTCCAAACAGATAAAGAAAAATGGGCATTAAAAGAGCACCACTTAGAGAACCAAGAGAAGAATAATGGGTGATAGATGCCATAATTATCCAGGCGAGAAAGCAAAGAATTGCCGATTCCCAGGAAAGATAAAAAAGTATTCCTAAAGTTGTAGCTACTCCTTTTCCTCCTCGGAAGCGGAGAAATATGGACCAATCGTGACCCAGAATCAAGAGAAAAAGAGCCAGAAACCAGAGATAAGGATTAGACAAAAAGTGAGTGGCTAAATAGGCGCCCAAAAATCCTTTCAGGGCGTCTCCTACTCCGGCAATGAGAGCAGGAAGAAAACCAGCTACCCGGGAAACATTGGTAGCACCAATACTACCACTCCCATATTTTCTTATATCCACACCTTTCGCTATCCAGCCCACTATCAGTCCGCAAGGGAAAGAACCCAGAAGATAATTAAGTGGTAAGACCCACCAATTAACCATCTATATCACTCTCCATAACGAGAAAAGACTAGACTGCCGTTATGACCTCCGAATCCAAAAGAATTGGAAAGAGCGTTCCTGATTTTAAGAGAGAAAGCATGATCGGGAGTGTAATCCAGATCGCACTCCGGGTCTTTTTCTTCCAGATTAATGGTGGGGGGAATGATGCCATGATAAATGGAAAGAGCAGTAATTGCTCCCTCTAGTGCCCCTGCTCCTCCCAAAAGATGTCCGGTCATAGATTTGGTAGAGCTAATTTTAATCTGGTAAGCTCTTTCTCCAAAAACTTTTTTAATGGCCAGGGTTTCTACCTTATCATTTAAGGGAGTGGAAGTACCATGAGCATTGATGTAGTCGATGTCTTCCGGAGTTAAGCAAGCATCTTCTATCGCTAACTTCATAGACCGAGCTGCTCCTTCTCCTTCGGGGTCAGGAGCAGTGATATGGTAAGCATCACAGGTAGAACCATATCCTTTCAACTCAGCGTAAATTCGTGCTCCCCGCTTTTTTGCCCTTTCTTCCTCTTCTAAAATTAATGCTGCTGCTCCTTCAGCCATTACGAACCCGTCTCTAGTGCGATCAAAAGGGCGAGAAGCTTTAGCCGGGTCATCATTATGAGTGGAAAGAGCTTTCATGGCGCAAAATCCAGCCAGAGCTAAAGGAGTGATAGAAGCTTCTGCCCCTACTGCTACCATCAAGTCTGCTTCTCCCCTCTGAATGATGCGCAGGGCTTCTCCCAAAGCATGGGTAGAAGCTTCGCAAGCAGTAGAAACACAACTGTTGGGTCCTTTCAGCTTCAATTGTATCGCCACATTGGCTGCTCCCATGTTAACTATCATCATGGGAATGAAGAAAGCACTGACTTTCCCCGGACCTTTAGTCAGAAGGACCTGATGCTGGTCCTCAAAAGTTTGAATTCCTCCAATACCTGAGCCTAAAATAACTCCTGCTCTTTCTCTATCGAGATTTTCAAGAGACATAGAAGCATCTTCCATAGCCATAAGAGAAGCGCAAACTGCAAATTGGGAAAAACGGTCCATCCTCCGGTATTCTTTACGGGGAAGGAAATCTTCAGGGTTGAAATCCTTTACTTCCCCGGCTACCTGACTGTCAAAATCACCAGGGTCAAAGCTTTTGATTCTATCAATCCCTGATTTTCCCCCGATGATTGATTGCCAAAATTTATCTTTACCACTACCCACCGGGCTTATAACTCCTATACCCGTTACTACTACCTTTCTTTCCACCTTAGAACCTCCTTTACCATCGGATAAGGGCTGAGCCCCAGGTCAAACCGGCACCAAAACCAACCAGAAGCACTAAATCACCACCGTTAATTTTACCCTCTCGATATGCTTCATCTAAAGCGAGAGGAATGGAGGCTGAAGAGGTATTACCATATTTGTGAACATTTACAAAAACTCTCTCCTCAGGAATGCCCAGTCTTTTAGCTGCCGAATTGATGATTCGAATGTTAGCCTGATGAGGGATAAAGAGGTTCACCTCATCCATTTCCACGTGGCCTCTTTTTATTACTTCCAGGGAAGCTTCTTCCATAATTTTCACTGCGAATTTAAACACTTCATTCCCGTTCATTTTTATATAGTGTAATCGGTTATTGACGGTATCCAGAGAAGCTGGCATTCGAGAACAACCAGCGGGGAGCTCCAGAAGATGAGCGCCTCCTCCATCAGAACCCAGATAGGTAGCTATGATTCCCCCTTCTTTGCTTAATCCCAGAACTGCTGCTCCTGCCCCATCGCCGAATAATACACAAGTAGAGCGGTCCTGCCAGTCTAATATTTTGGAAAGAGTCTCCGCTCCCACCACTAAAGCTTTTTCTCCCCCTCCCCCCCGGAGATATTTTTCAGCCAAAGATAAAGCATAAACAAACCCTGTACAACCTGCTTCTAAATCAAAACTGGCTGCCTTTCGGGCTTTTAATTCTCTCTGCAATAAGCAAGCGGTAGCGGGAAAGAGCATATCAGGAGTAACCGTAGCCACTACTATAAGGTCTAACTCCTCAGCGGAAACCTGGGCAGCTTGAAGCGCCCTTTGAGCGGCGAGTAAAGCAAAAGTAGAAGTGCTTTCTTCCTTCTGTGCTATTCTTCTTTCTTTAATACCGGTACGAGTAGTAATCCATTCATCGCTTGTATCTACTATTTTTTCCAGATCAAAATTAGTAATAACTCGCTCTGGTACGCTAGAGCCTGTTCCTAATATTTTTACCTTACCTTCGCTCAATCTTTTGCCTCCTCTTTTACTAAAGAAAAACCTATCTCCCCTTCCGCTACTACTGCTTCATTCACCCGCGCTATCCCTTTTAACTTGCCAATTCCTCTCCTCACCTTGAGGAGAGTTACTTCCATCACTAATTGGTCTCCGGGCATAACTGGACGGCGAAATCTAACCCCATCTAAAGAGGTAAAATAAGGAATGCAACCTCGAAACTCCTCCATATTCATCATCATGGTGGCACCTACTTGAGCCATGCTCTCTAAAATCAAAACTCCCGGCATAATGGGTTTTCCTGGAAAATGCCCCTGGAAGAACCACTCATCCATAGTCACATTTTTTAATCCCACCACTTTATCATCCTCCAGAGATATTATTTTATCTACCAAGAGGAAAGGAAAGCGGTGAGGTAGTATCTCTTGGATTTTCTTTACATCTAATTCCATTCCCACATCCTCCCATTAGCATATTTACCCCTATAATGTATCTGAAGTGAATCAAATTAGCAAGAAGTAATTTTACTATTATAGATATACCTAACTTTGACAGCTATAATTTAAAAATACTGATATATCAAGGGATTAGGTACTCCTTTTTTGTTTACTCCACTACAGTTTCACTGAGAATAAACTTGGGAA
>DAOSVE010000163.1:0-1707 GCA_035593465.1 Candidatus Atribacteria bacterium
TTTAGCAGGTTTTACGGAATACTATAATTTATTTGTAAATGTCGGTTATAATTTAGGAAGCAGAAAATACAAAGGAGAAAAGAATATGACTTCTCGAGAACGAGTGATAACTTCCCTTTCTCATCAGGAACCAGATAGTCTCCCTTTAGATCTAGGTTCTACCTTGATTACCGGGATTCATGTTTCCAGCTTGCACAAATTAAAAGTGGCTTTAGGCTTGATTAAGCCAGAAGAGCCAGTAAAGGTGATTGACCCTTTTCAGATGTTAGGGGAAGTAGATGATGAGTTGCGAAAAGTTTTGGGAATAGATACTGTTCCTCTCCTTCCTCTTTATAGCTTTTTTGGGTTTAAAAATGAAAACTGGAAACCCTGGACTTTTTTTGATGGAACTCCTCTTTTAGTACCGGAAAAGTTTAACACTACCCCGGACTCAGAAGGTAACATTTATCAGTATCCCGGGGGGAATACCACCTTTCCTCCATCGGCTAAAATGCCCCAGGGCGGTTTTTATCACGACGTTATTATCAGACAGAAATCTTTAGAAGAGGAAGAATTGAAAGTAGAAGACCAGATAGAAGAGTATGGCTTGCTTTCCGAAGAAGAGCTCCGCTACTACGAAAGTGAATCTAAAAGACTCTGTGAAGAAACTGAGTATAGTATAGTATCGGGAGGAGTTCCGGGAATCAATCTGGGAGATATTGCCTATGTTCCCGGGCCAGCTTTACCAGACCCTCGAGGGATTAGAGATGTAGAAGAATGGTATATATCGCTTTTAACCCGTCAGGACTTTATCAGGGAGGTTTTTTCTCGTACTACCGATATTGGTTTGCAGAATTTGGAATTATTTTATCAGGCGGTGGGAGAAAGAATTCAGGTAATAGTGGTTTCAGGAACTGATTTTGGTTCGCAAAATGGTCCTTTTATTTCCCGGGAGGTATATAGAAAATTATTTAAACCCTTTCATCAAAAAATTAACCACTGGATTCATCAAAACACCACCTGGAAAACTTTTATTCACACTTGTGGTTCAGTTTACGACCTTCTCCCGGATATAAAAGAAGCTGGTTTTGATATCTTGAACCCGGTGCAGATATCTGCAGCTAAGATGATTCCTCAAAACCTAAAGAAAAACTTTGAACATCAATTTACTTTTTGGGGTGGAGGAGTGAATACTCAGAAAACTCTTCCTTTTGGAACACCTGAAGAGGTGAGAGAAGAAGTGCGGCAGTTGATAGAAACTTTTAAGCCTGGTGGAGGGTTCGTATTTGCTACAGTTCACAATATTCAGGCTAATATACCGGTAGAAAACTTATTAGCTCTTTTTGAGGCAGTAAATGAATATCGATAAAATAGGAAGGTGAATGTATTTTGGCTGGTATTGCAGGAATTTTTGCTTCAGGAAAGAAAAAAGAAGTAGAAAAATGCTAAATAAGACTCTCATCGAGGTCCGAAAGGTAAAGCAGTTTTAGAATTGGAAGAGGCGACTTTAGGAGTGGTGTGGCCCGCTTTCTATGAACCATCGCCTGCCCGATGGAAAAGAGAAAAGATGGTAAAAGATGATAGAGGGGCCGATCATTTTGCGCTGGCACGCGTAAGAGAAAAAGAGCCAGAGTTAAAGCGAGATTATGTAGGAGTAGCTCCTCTTTATTATGTATTTAATGAAAGAGGAGAGCTTTGTTTTTCTTCGGAAGTAAAAGGACTTTTGTC
>DAOSVE010000045.1:0-12787 GCA_035593465.1 Candidatus Atribacteria bacterium
TAGAGTATAAGGTCTTCCTCAACAGTGAGGACTTGTAAGCCGTGTAAAATAAGGATATCCTCCATCGCCTTTATTAAGGAATCCGCCTCTTGCTCATTGATATCTAAAAACCTCTTTCTGTCTTTAATCTTCATAATTTTGTGTTTTAAGTATTTAAAGAAGAGAGCTATAGAGGTTTTCTCCTATAGCTGTGACATTATCACAGAATAACTACAAAAATAAAATTTAATTATTGCAAAAACTGCTTTAAGTTATTATACTGCACACGGACGCAAAAAAGAAATTGTGTTTAACACATAAAACTCATAGTGGGTGATGCCTATTCATGGAAAGAACTAATCAAGTTTGGGAGAGAGCTGTACCGGCTAGCGAAGAAGAGATTATTTCTCTGGTGAAGCAATTTGATACTCCTCTTTTTGTAATTAACAGGGAAAAATTATTACAGAATTATCGTGCTTTTCAAGAATTTTTCCCAGGAATAGAGATTTTCTATGCGGTAAAAGCTAATCCTCATCCTTTTATTATCAGAACTTTGAAAGAAGTAGGGTCTTCTTTTGACGTGGCTTCCTTTCAGGAAATAGAACTGGTTTTAAGTCAGGGAGTTTCCCCGGAGAAAATGATTTTTGCCAATACCATCAAAAGAAAAAAAGGCCTAAGCTATGCCCGGCAGGTAGGAGTAAACCTTATGACTTACGATAACGAGGAAGAGCTGAAAAAAATTGCTATGGTTTATCCTGACGCCCGGTTGTTAGTAAGGATAAAAACTCCTTCTAATGGGTCCCGAGCCAATCTTTCCTACAAATTTGGTGCCGAGCCTGATAGGGCTCCTGAACTAC
Organism: Candidatus Atribacteria bacterium; assembly: GCA_035593465.1. Taxonomy (GTDB): domain Bacteria; phylum Atribacterota; class Atribacteria; order Atribacterales; family Caldatribacteriaceae; genus Sordicultor. Next base: position 837 of record DAOSVE010000045.1, read on the forward strand.
TCCTTCAAGCAAAAAAGATGGGACTTAAACCAGTAGGTATAAGTTTTCATGTAGGTTCTCCTTGTTCAAATGTTAATAATTATCTTTATTCTCTGCAAAAAGTTAGAGAAATTATAGAAAAGGTTTCAGGAGAAATCTCTATCTCTATTATAGATATAGGAGGAGGTTTTCCTCTTAGCCTCTATGGGGAGGAAGAAGGAGGGAGTCTGGAGACGTTTAGTGAAATAATCAATCCCTATCTTCAAGAATTTACAGAAGAAGGTTACCGAGTTATAGCTGAGCCGGGAAGAGTAATAGTGGGCAGTGCGGCTTTTCTAATAACTAAAGTGATTGGAAAAGCCGCACGCTCCGGGATTATGTGGTATTATCTGGATGATGGAATATACGGAACTTTTTCTGCCATTCCTTTCGATAAGGCCGCTTTTTGTTTCTTTCCTTTGCGAGGCTCAAAGGGAGAGCAGACAGCTGTTCTGGCCGGTCCTACTTGTGATTCTTTAGATGTGGTGGCAGAGAATGTTCTACTACCACCTTTAGAGCTGGACGACCTGATTGTAGTTCCTGATATTGGAGCTTATTCCTGGGCTTCAGCTACCAATTTTAATGGTTTTGAAAGAGCACAAGTAGTTATGATTTAGTTTGGAGCGAATAAAGTGTTATAATTGTTCTGAAGGTGATGGTATGTTAGAAATTAGAGGATTGGGAGTAAGAGTAGGAGGAGAAGAAGTCCTCCAGGATGTAAATCTGGAGATCGAACCGGGTGAAGTTCATATTTTGCTTGGTCCTAATGGAGTGGGTAAAACTACTCTTTTAATGACTATTATGGGAATGCCCGGGTATGAAGTAACGAGGGGAGATATACTTTTCCAAGGGGAAAGTATCCTTCCTCTCAGTGTAGAAGAGAGAGCTAAGATGGGAATAGGCATGGCTTTTCAAAAGATGCCCACCATTCCTGGGGTTAAGCTTAGAACCTTGGGGGAAATAATGGTTAATGGAGGTTCTACTTTTATAGAAGAAGTAGCAGAGAAACTTAACTGTACTTACCTCCTGGAGCGTAGTATCGGTTTAGGTTTTTCAGGAGGAGAAGCTAAAAGGGCAGAGCTCTTTCAGCTTTTTTTGCAGCGTCCTCTTCTTTCTCTCATAGATGAACCAGAATCTGGAGTAGACCTCGACAACATTGCTTTAATTGGAAAAGCCTTAAGTGAGCTTTTAGAGAGAGAGCAAGTAAGGACAAAAAAAAGGTCTGGTCTTATCATTACCCACACCGGATATATTTTAGAATATTTGAATGCTGATATGGGACATGTTCTTATGGAAGGACGAATTGTGTGCCGGGGTAACCCCCGAGACCTTTTTGCTGATATTAAAGAGAAAGGTTATCAGGAATGTCTGAGGTGTGAACGATGAAAGTGAAAAAAGATTATTTGAGAGAAATAAAAGAGAGAGCTGAAAAAGCTTTAAATAAAAAAGCACCTTTAGGTCCTGATGTGGATTTGAGTGAATTTTATCTCTGTTCTCCTCAAGAAGAGGTGAGCAGTGTGGAAAGTATTTCTTCTTCCCTGCAAGAAGCAGCTCTTTATGCTGGAGTAGAGCTGGGGGAGGATAAAGGTTCAGCCACTTATCTTCAGGTAGACCGTTCGGCAGTTTACCAGAAAATACAGGACGCTTTTAAAGGAAAACTGGAGATTATGGCAGTAAGTGAGGCTCTGGAGAAATATCCTGAGCTTCTGGAATACTGGTGGGGATTGGTACCTGTAGATGCTGATAAATATACTGCTTTTTCTGAAGTTTGCCCCATGGAAGGGTATTTTATTCGAGTCTTTGCTCATCAAAAAATAGAAGTTCCTCTCCAGGCCTGTCTTCTCCTTTCTGAAGAGTCCCGGATACAGAGTGTCCATAATCTGGTAATATTAGAAGAAGGAGCAGAAGCTAATTTGATTACTGGTTGTGCTTCAGTTCGGGGCAACAAGAGCGGTGTACATATTGGAGTCAGTGAGTTTTATTTAGGAGACAACTCACATCTTTCCTTTACCATGGTTCATAACTGGGGAGAAAATTTTCATGTTCGTCCTCGAACAGTGGTAAAGATGGGCAATAATTCTTTCTACAGTAATACTTATGTCTTGCTTAAGCCTCTCTCTTCTTTGCAAACTTTTCCTCAGGCTATCATGGAGGGAGAAAATGCCGATGCTAACTTTCAAAGTATTATTTTTGCTAAGGGAGATTCCTATATCGATGTTGGTTCCTCTTTGCTTTTGAAGGAGAAGGGGTGTCGAGGTAACTCGGTTTCTCGGGTATGTGCTGCGGATAACTCTCAAGTTTACACCCGAGGAAGACTGATTTCTTACCATGACGAAGCACAAGCCCATTTAGAGTGTAAAGGGATACTATTTTCCAGAGGAGCGGAAATCATTTCTATACCGGAACTGGAAGTACATGGAGCTCCTCAAAGTCGGCTGTCTCATGAGGCGGCAGTAGGTCCTATTGAGGAAGAGGCAGTGAATTATCTGCGCTCTCGAGGACTTTCTAAAGAAGAGTCTCTGTCGCTTATTACCCGGGGGTTTTTGAATATCGATGTTCCTGGGATTCCTGCTGTGTTGAAGCAATATATTGATGAAGTAATTCGTCTCACCTCTCGGGATATTATGTAGTAGAGGGGGTTCTGGTTTTGTCGGTTCAGGCTTATATTCTGGTTCAGGTGCAAACTGGTAGGGCGCAGGCCATTAAAAAGGAGTTGGCTCAATTGCCTCAGTTTTTGCGGGTGGATAGGGTTATGGGGCCTTTTGACATCATTGCTTTGGTAGAGGTAGAAAATAACCGGGAAATTGGTGAATTGATTCTCAAAGAAATTCAATCCCTGAACGGGGTAAAAAGAACCCTTACCTGCCCGGTAATACCCTGATAGCTATGAGAAAAAAAGAGAAGGTTTCTCCCCGTCAGGAAGAAATCTTGCTTTTTATTCAGGATTACTATAAAAAAAATGGTTATCCTCCTACGGTTAGAGAAATTGGAGAGGGAGTAGGTTTATTGTCTTCTTGCACCGTTCATTACCACCTCGAGAAGCTAGAAGAGAAAGGAATGATAAAAAGAAATCGTTCTAAAGCCCGAACTATAGAAATATGTTCCCCTGACAGGGAAAACGATTTAGTTGTTGTTCCCTTTTTAAATGGTTTTTCTCGAAATCCTATTTCTTTACCCCGCAGTCTTTTAGGAGAAGGAGTTTTTTTCTTCTGGCGAATAGAAAAAAATAGCTGGCAAAACTGGCATATTCTAAAAGGAGATTTGCTTTTAGTTAGAAAAGAAAACGAGATAAAAGAAGAAAGCCTGGTTTTGACTATCAAAAGTGACGTAGTAGAGATTAAAAGAGTTAATGGTAGTTTATCTTCTTCAACGGATGATGGGGAGATTATGGGAAGAATAATAGGGGTATGGAGGAAACTATGAAAGAAAATTTTGTCTTTCGCCTACCCCCTGAAATTTATTTTGGTGGAGGAGAAGGTAAAAAAGCTGGAGAGTTAGTAAAAAGGTGGGGAGAAAAGGCACTTCTTGTTACCGGGAAAAAATCGATAAAGGAAACCGGGATATTGGAAGAGGTTCTTCAATCTCTTGAAGGAGCTGGAGTGCAATGTTCTATCTTTGACCGGGTAGAACCTGAGCCTTCATTAGAAACGGTAGATAATGGTCTGGATTTAGCTTATCGAGAACGATGTGATTTTGTCATTTCTTTAGGTGGGGGAAGTGCTCAAGATTGCGGTAAAGCTATTGCTGGATTGTGTGGTAACTCTCATACTGTGGTACCTTATTTTGAGGGGAAAATTCTTTCCTCTCCGGGAATTCCCTGGATAGCTGTTCCTACTACTGCCGGGACAGGATCAGAAATGACTACTAATGCGGTTCTTACTGATTATCGCAAGAAACTAAAAAAGAGTTTCCGCAGCCCTTATCTTTTAGCTAAACTGGTAATCATTGACCCGCTGTATACTCGATTTATGAGCCCTTATTTAACTGCAGTAAGTGGCATAGATGCACTGGTTCAGGCTTTAGAAGCTTATGTGAGCCAGGGGGTAAACCCGGTGAGCGAGGTTCTGGCTGAGGAAGCAATAGGAGTGCTGTGGAGATATCTTCCTCGGGCAGTTAAAAAAGGAGAAAACTTAGATTACCGAAAGCAGGTGGCAAAAGGAAGCATGATAAGTGCCATGGCTTTTGCTAACTCTTCTTCTGGTGCGGCTCATGGACTGTCTCATATTGTTGGTCCAGAGTTTTCTATAGTTCATGGGGAAGCTTGCGGAATTTTCTTTCCCCGGGTGGTAGAGTTTAATCGGGAAGTGCTAAAAGATAGATATGAAAGAATAGCTCGCCTGGTAGGTATAGAAGGGGAAGAAAATTTAATTGATAAATTTATAGAAGCCTTTTTAAGTCTAATGAGAGAAATTGGCTTGCGAACCAGTTTGGGAGAGTCGGGAATCAAAGAAGAAATGCTTCAGGGGATAGTGAAGGAAGAAAGGATAGGAAAAAATCTTCGAGAAAACCCCCGTCCTATGGGGAAGGAAGAAGTTTATGCTCTTTTAAAAGCTTCTATTTAAGGAGGAAGAACTTATGGAGTTAGTAAAAGAGGAAGATAAAACTTATCGCTTTGGAGATTGGGGAATAAAATATCTTTTCCGAGGTCCTCGCTTGGATTGGGGAGTATTTTATCTTAAGCCAGGGACTAATCTGGGAGCTCACTATCATAATCAAGTAGAGGAAACTTTTTTCGTCCTGGAAGGTAGAGGATTTCTGAGAACTGAAGGCCAGGAGATCGCCTTAGAGAAAGGATATGCCTTGTATCTTACCCCGGGAGAAAAACATGACCTTTATGCACCGGAAGATTCCTTTTTGCGAGGTATTTTTATAAAAAGTCCTTATTTGCCTGAGGACAAGATAGATTGTTCTATATAACAGTAAGATATTTCTTTATAATTCCCGAAGAAAAAAATAAATGAGAGAGGGAAGATATCTTCTTCGATAGAGGAGAAGCGTCTACTTGTAGTTTCTGGAGGGTGTAATAATTAAATGGTTTTTGCGGTCAACTATCATAAAGAGGATGTAATTAATCATCTCTGGAATAGGTTAGCAGATTGTGACCTGTGTCCCCGAAATTGTGGGGTTAATCGTTTGAGGGGGGAGAGAGGTTTTTGTGGGGGAGGAGTTCAGGTGAAAATAGCCAGTTTTCATCCCCATGGAGGAGAAGAATTTCTCTTGAGTGGTAGCCAGGGTTCAGGTACTATTTTCTTTTCTGGTTGTAATATGAGGTGTGTTTATTGCCAGAATTATTCTATAAGTCAGGGAAGAGAAGGAGAGGAGCTTACCGAAGAGGAGTTAACGCAGATTATGTTTTTCTTGCAGAATCAAGGTTGTCATAATATAAACCTGGTTACCCCTACTCATTTTATTCCTCAGATTTTTAGTTCTCTCCTTAAAGGGAAAGATTGTGGTCTATCTGTCCCGGTGGTTTATAATACTGGTGGGTATGATAAAAAAGAAGTTTTGGAGAAAATTGAGGGATTAGTAGATATATATTTACCAGATATGAAGTATGCCCGGGAGGAAAGTGCCTGTAAATACTCTGAAGCTCAGGATTATCCCCGGATTAACAGGGAAGCAGTGAGAGAGATGTTCCGCCAGGTAGGGGAAGTAGAGTGGGAAGGAGAAGTGGCAAAGCGAGGACTGATAGTGAGAATTTTAATCATTCCTTCTTTAGAAGAGGAAGCTAAGGAAAACTTGCGATTTTTGGCTGAGAATATTTCTCGAAGTGTTTTTGTTTCTCTTATGAAACAGTATCGTCCTTGTTATAAGGCTGATTTATTTCCGGAATTGAGTCGGAGTGTGGATGAGAGAACTTACCAGGAGATAATAAATTATGCACGGGGTCTGGGGCTAAGAAACTTAATTCTACAATAAAGGAGGTATAAAAGTTGGAAGAAGCTTTAAAACAGGTAGCTAATTTTATGGCTGTTTCTGCTCGCACTGCGCCTAAATCAGGAGGTAAAGATTTTATAAATGTTCAAATATTGGAAGGAGAAGAGGTAAAAAAATTAGGTGAGGCAATGGTTGAATATGGAGAAAAGCAGGGAATAAAAGGATTTATAAGAGATGGGAAAAACGTTTTGGATTCTTCAGCAGTTTTGTTGATAGGAATAAAGGATGCGGCGGTAATGAACCTTAACTGTGGTGGGTGTGGCTATAATAGCTGTTCTGAACTTCAGGCAGCAGGAAAGAAAGAGGTTGAGTTTAAAGGACCTCAATGTGCCTTTCGTCTTTTAGATTTAGGAATTGCTCTGGGTTCGGCAGTCAAAACTGCTTCTCTTTTTAATGTGGATAATCGTATTATGTATCGAATTGGAGCGGTGGCAAGGAGGGCAGGGATTTCCCAAGATGATGTAGTGATGGGCATTCCCCTTTCAGTAAAAGGGAAAAATATTTATTTCGACCGGAAAGAATAGAGGTGTAACTATGGAGGGAGCTTTAAGAATTCAGGATATCATAGGTTTGATTTTAGCCATTTTGATTGTGGCTATTTTGATAAGCATCATTCTTATTCTCCGGGAAAATGCTCGGGAGAGGAGAATGTGGCGGGAAGAAGATTATGAAGATTGGGGAGAGAGGAAAGCTAAAAAGAGCCCTTCTTTTTCTTCTAAAGGAGAAGAAGGAGTTTCTTCTATTCTGGAGGATAAAATTCCTGAAGAGATAGAAAAGAGGAGAGGATGGGACACTCTTCCTCGACAGAAAGGTGTTGAAGAAATAAGGAAAGAGGAGAAAAAAGAAAGCGTTGTTCCTCCGCCTCCCGAAGAAGTTTTTATTCCTCAGGAAGAGCCAACTATAGCTAAAGAGCCAACCAGAAAAGGGGAACCGAAACAGGTGGTTCTGGAGCGAGCATTAAGGAAAATAGAAGAACTGGGATTAGACATCAACTCTCTAAAACCGCAAATTACGGAAGAGGCGATACATTTTTCTCCTTTGTTGTGGGAAGTGCGGGAAGAAGTAAGGGTGGGAAGAGAATTAGGTGATATGGTTATTCATACCGTTTTTAAAAATATTCCCGGTTATTCTCGAGACGAAGTAGTGGAACTATATCGTTCCGGTGATGTATCGGTAGTAGAAAAATTAGAAGCTCGGGTTAAGACTGGCGTAGGGCGAGATTACCTGGTGGCTACTTTAGATTTAGACCATTTCCGTATTCCTGAGTTAGAACGATTATGGAGAAAAAGAAATTTAGAAGATGAGGAATATGAACTTCTACTTTCTTTGAGGTTTGTAGATCGCAATACTAAAAAAGACTTTGCCCGGGTGGTTTACGCTCAGATTACCACTGAAGATTAATGCTTATGAGGTCTCTTTGTATCATCTAACCTTTGTTGATTTTTATCTTTTTCCCTGAACATTCCAGGGCTAAAGGTAAAATACTACCATATATTGGTGAATAATCGAAAATTATGTTTCTTCAGTCTTCTTAATATGTTATTGTTAATAGGATGAATGTTAAGATCTGGGGCAAAAAAATGCTATAATTTTTCAGGGGGTGATAACAGTGAAGAACTGGCTAAACTTTGTAATTGCTTTAGTGGCTTTAATTATCTCTTTAGTTTTGGTTTTTCAGGTTTCAGGATGGAGGACAGATTTAGTTAATCTGGAAAAAAGAATGGGGGGAGTAGAAGAAGGGGTAAGGAAAGCAGAAGATTCTCTATCTCAAATTCAAGATAAAATTCAATCTCTTCCTATTGATTTGCTGGATTGGGGAGGAAGATTAAAGGAGATGGAAGCCTCTATTGCTAAAACTGATGAGAGTATAAATAGTTTAACCTCTGCGATGGAGGGATTGAAAGGAGAGCTTGCTTCCCGGGATAAAGCTATCCAGGAAATACAGAATGAAATGGAGAATCGGAAAAAAGAGCTGGAAGAAATTAAAAGTAGTTTCGCTTCTCTCAGAGAGGAGCTTGATAATCTGAACATTGACCAGCGTTTCTCTGCTCTTTTAGACCAGATTAATGAGCAAGGTGCAGAAATTGCTATTTCTCTTCAAGCACTGGAGGAGACGAAAAAAGAACTGGAAAAAATAAATCAACTGGTATTAGGAATTCAAGTCCAATCCCTAAGCCGGGCAGAGTGGGAAACTGTAGCCAGTCAATGGGAAGAGAGATTTAAAAAAGTAGAAGAAGAAATGAGTAATCTGCAAAATTCTCTGGTAGTTATTCAAGAACAACAATCTCAAGATTTAGGGAAGTTGAAGGCAACTATTGAATCTGAAATAAGAGCTATAGAGGAAAGAGTTAACACTCTGGGGCAGAGTTTGAAAGAGGCTCAAGATTCTCTCAGAGAGGAGCTTGATAATCTGAACATTGACCAGCGTTTCTCTGCTCTTTTAGACCAGATTAATGAGCAAGGTGCAGAAATTGATGGCTATCTCCAGGAACTGAAAAAAAGAGTTGATACTCTGGAAACTTCGTTTCAAGACTTTCGAGGAGTAGTAGAAAAGTTAGAATCAACCCAGAGTCAACAATCTCAACAGTTAGAAGATATGCGGTCTCTTTTAGAAAAAGAGACCGCATCGTTGGAAGAGAAAATAGTTTTTCTGGAAAATCAGGGGAGAGAGGCGGAGGACACTCTTCGCCTCTTGACTCAAGAAAAAGAAGAGCTTCAAGGGATTATCGATACCTTACACCAGAGTCTATCATCGGTGGAAGAGGAATTGGGTACTATTTCTTCTCAGTGGGAGAGCAAATGGCAAGGGGTGAGTGAGGATATAAGTAGCTGGCAAGAAGCAACTCTTAAAGACATTGAGGCTAAGATAGCAAGTATTAAGCAAGAGTTACCGGATAAAAGAGAGCTGGAGGAGTGGGAAAACAAAGTTAATGTTCTACAAGAAGAGGGAGAAAGATTAAAAAGTGAGCTTTCCAGTCTCGAGGAAGAAAAAAATCTCGCTTTGCAAGAAGGGAAAGAGAAACTGAGTAAACTGGAGGAGGAAATTCTTTTGTGGGAAAAGAACCTGGCGGATTACCAGAAACTAATGGAGCAATCCATCGGGGAAGTCAATAGCCGGGTGAGTGAATTAAGTGCCTTTCTAAATTCAGTGGAAGAACGCCTGAAGGAAATTGAAACTTATAGTGCTAACTGGTCTAAAGAGAGCCAGGATACCTGGGAAAGCTTGAAAACTTCTTTATCTCAGCTCTCCCAGAGATTAGAAGAGGTGAGCAATTTCAGCCAAGATATTTTAAAGAAGGACCTGGAGGCTAAGATTAGTTCAATGGAAAAGAAAATAGAAGAAATGGAAAAAGAACTGAATAAAGAGAAACAAGCCCTGGAAGCTGGCTATCCTGGAACTTCTGTTATAAATGAAAGTGGAGAAGCCTTGGGGGAAAGCGTTACTCTTTCTTCCCCCGGAATGGGAGGAGAAGAAATATTATCGGTAGAGGAAGGATCGTCGGAGAGTAAAGAAGAATTGTCTGCAGAGATAAAAACTTTAGCCCAGGAAAAAATGGAGTTAGAAGAAGAGTTAAGTAAAAAGCAGGAAGAAATGCTTAAAATAGACCAGGAGTTAGAAGAATTGAGAAAAGAAAGAGGATCCTGGGAAGAGATTGAAAAATTAGAAGAAGAAAGAGCAGAAAAGGAAAAAGCCATAATAGACTTAAACCAGAAATTAGAAGAGAAAAATGCTCAAATAGAAACTCTGCAAAATAAAGTAGCTGAGCTAACTGCTCAACTGGAAGAAAAAGAGAAATACACTTCTTATGTGATTCTTCCCTGGGATAATTTATGGGATATTGCCCGTCGTTATTATCGAGATGGGCGAAAATGGCCCTTGATTATGGAAGCTAATAAGGATGTTATCAAAGACCCTCTTAGCTTAAAACCTTATACGGAAATAAAAATCCCTCGCTGTCCTGATGATGAGGATTGTTAATCAAACTGATACAGGCCAGGATTTGTGGTTTTCTAATTTACTCTTATTTATTACCAGATAAGAGAGGAGTAGATAGGTATGGATTTTAAAGAACTGATACAGACTCGAAGAAGTGTTCGAAAATTTCGAGCGGAAGAAGTAGAAGAGGAAGATTTGAGAGAAATATTGGAGGCAGCACGTTTAGCTCCCTCAGCTATAAATCTCCAGCCCTGGAAATTTATAGTGATAAAGAATGATAAGAAGAAAAGGCTGATTGCTCAGGCAGCAGGAGGTCAGGAGTTTGTGGGAGAAGCTCCTGTGGTTATTGTTGCCTGTGCTACAGGGAGAGGAGGTTTTATCGGCGGGTATATGGAAAGCTGGCCGGTGGACGTAGCTATTTCTGTTACTCATCTTTTACTGGCAGCCTGGGATAGAGGTTTAGGTACTTGCTGGGTGGGGGATTTTGATGAGGAAAAAATTAAAGAAATTTGCGAGATTCCTCCTGAAGTAAGAGTAGTAGCGATAGTTCCTGTTGGATATCCGGTGAAGATTCCTCAGGTCGTTCCTCGCCGGCCCTGGGAAAAAATAGTAAGCAGAGAGGTTTTTAGTGAGTAAGGAGGATAGTTTTAGTGGTAATCAGGCTGGAAATTGGCGATGTTTTGACCTTGAAAAAAGCCCATCCTTGCGGAAGCAAGGAGTGGAAGATAGTCAGAGTAGGAGTGGATATTGGCTTGAGATGTGTGGGCTGTGATAGATTTGTGATGGTTTCCCGACGAAAACTGGAAGGAAAAATTCGGGAAATTTATCGGGAAGGACAGCACTTGAAACCTCAAGAAAGTACCATTGAGGCATAAAATATGGGTCTTAAAGCAGGCATAGTAGGTTTACCTAATTCAGGAAAAACTACTATTTTTAATCTTTTAGCCAGAGGTAAGGCGACGGTGGCTAGCTACCCCTTCTGTACTATTGACCCTAATGTGGGGATAGTGGAGGTTCCTGATGGACGGCTGGAAATCTTAGCTTCTCTTTTGCATCCTCCTCGAGTGGTGAGAGCCACCATCGAGTTTATAGATGTAGCTGGTTTAGTAGAAGGAGCGAGCAAAGGAGAAGGCCTGGGCAACCAATTTTTGAGTAACATCAGGGGGGTAGATGCAGCAATAGAGGTAATCAGGTTTTTTCAAGATGAAAAGATACCCCATATTCTGGGAAAAGTCGACCCCTTACAGGATAAAGAAATAGTGGACCTGGAGTTGATGCTTTCGGATTTAGAAGTTATAGAGCGTCGCCTGGAAAAATTACAGGATTTAACTAAAAAAGTTAAAGATGAACGATTAAAGCTGGAGAAAGAAATTTTAGAAAAAGGAAAACATTGGTTAGAAGAAGGTAGGCCGCTTCGTTTTCTGGAACTCAATGAAGAAGAAAAAGAAGTATTAAAACCTTACCAGTTTATAACTTTAAAGCCTCTTATCTATGTGGCCAATCTAGATGAAAATGAAAATAGCAAACATCTTTTTGATAAGGTTAGAAAGGAACTGGAAGAAAAAGGAGAGAAGATAATACCAGTGTTTGCCAGGCTGGAAGAAGAATTAGAGGAAATTCCTGTTGAAGAAAGAGAAGTATTTATTCAGGAGTTTGGTATTGAAGATACGGGATTAAATCTGGTGGTTAAAGAAGCTTACCAACTCTTAGGTTTAATTACTTTTTATACTTTTGGAGATAAAGAATTGCGAGCCTGGGAACTTCCCCGAGGAAGCAAAGCTCCTCAGGCTGCAGGAAGGATACATACTGATATGGAGAAAGGATTTATTAAGGCTGAAGTTATAAACTATGAAGAGTTAGTAGCTATTGGTTCTTGGGAAAGAGCTCGGGAGGAGGGAAGAATTCGCCAGGAAGGCAGAGACTATGAAATAAAAGATGGAGATTTAGTTTACTTTCGTTTTTCTCCCCGTTGAGAGTTATTCTGATATCGACCCCATAACTTTCAAATTATTTTCCAGAGATGTAAAAACAACTTAATTCTGTAATCATCTTTTTGGCT
>DAOSVE010000046.1:0-12415 GCA_035593465.1 Candidatus Atribacteria bacterium
CTCCAGCGTAATTGTTCAAGCTTTTTCTTATCTATTTCGTTTTTTAAACTTTCTGGGGGTTATAAGGGGGTTTACCCCCTCATAGTTCTTTTTGTCATTCCCGAAATTCTTAATTGGGAATCCACGCTTTTAAATAATTTAGGCCCCTGATAGAGGCGTTCAGGGGTGACGAAGAAGAAAAGACACCCTCACCCTAACCCTCTCCCTTCAAGGGCGAGGGAAGAAATATGTGGGGTTCTTCCATTGAAGGCGAGGGAGAGGGAAAGATGAGGCAAAGGAGAGGGAAAAAGAATTCGAGGTTTCCCTAGTTCTGTCATTCCCGAAATTTTTTATCGGGAATCTACTGAGGGAGATGTTTTTTCTCCCTCAGTTGTTCTTGTTTGTTAGGTTTTATGTTTTTTGGGGGATTATAAAGGGGCTGTGCCCCTTTATAATCTTTATAATGGATTTTGCGGTAAACTTTAAAAGGATGATAATTTAACTCTAATCTTTAATTAAGGAGCTCAGCTTCTTGACAACTCTTCAGGGTTTAATTTAAAATGCCAGTGGTTTTTGATTTTTCTTAAAAAGGTGGAGGAAGTTAGGATGTCAACCAAGACTTATGTCCCAGATGTGGAAAAAATAGAAAAGAAATGGTATGTAGTAGATGCCGAAGGTCAAGCCCTGGGAAGATTGGCTTCTCAGATTGCCCAGATTCTAATGGGTAAACACAAAAGTATCTATACCCCTTTTATGGATGTGGGAGATTTTGTGATAGTGGTTAATGCTGAGAAAGTAAAAGTGACCGGCAAAAAAAGAGAGCAGAAGCTATATCGCTGGCATACTGGTTATCCGGGAGGATTTAAATCTGAAACCCTAGGTTCTCTTCTGAATCGCCGACCAGAAGAAGTTATTCGCCGAGCAGTGTGGGGCATGGTTCCTCACAATCGCCTGGGAAGGAAAATGATTCGCAAGCTTAAAGTTTATTCTGGTCCTTCTCATCCTCACCAGGCTCAGAATCCTATTCCATTGAAAGATAAGGAGTGAATAAAGTGGCAGTAAATCCCAAATATTATGCTACTGGTAGAAGAAAAACCTCAGTGGCCAAAGTATGGCTTACTCTGGGGAGCGGGAAAATAGTGGTAAATGGCCGCGATTTTCGAGATTATTTTCCTTTGCCGGCGTGGCAAATATTGCTACAAAAGCCGCTGGCTTTAACCGGTAGCGAAGCTCGATTTGACGTGGAGGCTGAAGTTGTAGGAGGAGGCTTGAGTGGCCAAGCAGGAGCTCTGGCTCACGGGATTGCCCGTTCTTTAGCTCTGATAGATGAAAATTTGCGGCCAACTTTGAAAAAAGCTGGATTACTCACTCGGGACCCCCGAATGAAAGAGCGCAAAAAATACGGTCAAAGAGGGGCTCGAGCTCGCTTCCAGTTCTCCAAGCGCTAAAGTTTTCTTTTTGCCCCCGATAGGGGGCTTTTCTCCATTTTCTTGCCACCATAAACTCGTTATCTTTTAGAATATGGGGAAAGAAAGGATTAAAAGTGGCCGTCGGTGCTTATCCCCTTCTGGAAATCGATTTGAGCATAATAGAGAGAAACGTAGGAATTATTCTCGAAAAGTGTGCTAGCTGGCACCTGCATCCGGTAGTAGTAACCAAAGGTTTTTTAGCTGACTCCCCTCTCGTTTATCTTTTTTATCGCTCAGGGATAAGAAGTTTTGCCGATTCTAATCTGGATAATTTGCTTCGTAGTAAAAAGTTGTTACCCTCGGGAGTGCGACTTTTACTCATTCGTCTTCCTATGAAAGAAGAGGTAGAAGAAATTGTAGCCCAGGAGATAATACCTTTTGTTTCCCACTGGGAAATGGTGAAAGCACTCAACGAGGAAGCAGAAAAAAAGGGGAAAGTTTTGCCTCTCTTTTTAGCTTTAGAAAGTGGTGATGCTCGGGAAGGTTTTCTCCCTGAAGAGATAGAAGAAATGGGAGATAAAATTGGTAATTTTTCCCATATTAAAGTGGAGGGAATTTGCTCTACTTTAGCATGTCTCAGCGGAATTTTACCTGATGAGGAGATATTAAAGAGACTTGTGGCTTTTAAGAGGGGATGGGAAGAAAAATGGGGCAGAAAAATTATCCTCTCTGTGGGAGGGACTACTTTTCTCTCTCTGTGGGAAAAAGAGAAGGAAATAAGAGGAGTAGATGAAATTCGCTTAGGAGAAGCTCTTCTTTTTGGGAACGATATCAGCCGGGGAAGAAGTATAGAGTGGTTAGAAGGAGGAGCATTTACTCTTAAAGCAGAGATAGTGGAGATAAAAAGCAAAGAACCTGATAGGGGCAAAAAAACAGGTTTTGATGCTTTTGGAGAACCTAATTTTTCACTAGAGAGGGGAAAAAGAAAAAGAATGATTCTGGCTCTGGGAAAACAGGATATCGATGAGCATCAATTATATTTTTCCGATGAGAATGCTAAAATAATAGGAGCTACAAGTAATTACCTGGTCATGGATATAGAGGAAAGTGATAGAGTTTATCAATTAGGAGAAGTGGTACAATTCCGGGCAGGTTACGGAGCAGTATTGCGTGCTTTTCTTTCTCCCTATGTGAGAAAGGTGTACCACTGGTAGGAGGAAGGATATGGATAAAAAAAGATTTCGAGGTAGAGACTTTTTAGACCTGGCAGATTATTCCCGGGAAGAGCTTCACTACCTTTTAGACACTGCTCGTGAGCTAAAAAGGATGGATATGATGGGGGTAAGAGAAAGTAAACCCCTGAAAGGTAAAATAGTAGCCCTTCTTTTTGAAAAGCCTTCTCTGCGAACTCGGGTTTCTTTCGAAGTGGCAGTACGACACCTGGGGGGAGAAAGTTTTTACCTGGGGCCTCAAGAAGTAGGATTGGGACAGCGAGAGGCAGTGAAAGATGTAGCTCAGGTTTTAGATCGGATGGTGGATGGCCTGGTGGTTCGCACTTTCGCTCATGAAAACCTTCTGGAAATTGCTCAGTTTGCTTCTATTCCAGTGATTAACGGTCTTTCTGACCTTTATCACCCCTGCCAGGTGTTAGGTGACCTTTTAACTCTGGAGGAGAAAAAAGGTAGTCTCCGGGGGATAAAAACCTGTTTTTTAGGAGATGGCAACAATGTCTGTCACTCCTGGATAAATGCCGCTTCTATTCTGGGACTAGAGCTTACGGTGAGCACTCCAGAGCACTATCGACCCTCTTCTCGCATCTGGAAAGATGCACAAGAGAGAGGGAAAGAGAGTGGTGCTCAAATAATCTATGAGGTTGACCCCCAAAAGGCGATAGAAGGAGCAGAAGTGGTTTATACTGATGTGTGGGTCAGTATGGGTAAAGAGGCGGAAAAAGAAGAAAGAAAAGTCTTTTTACAACCCTATCAAGTTAATAGCCATCTTTTATCTAAAGCTTCCCCTGACTGCATAGTTATGCATTGCATGCCTGCTAAACGAGGAGAAGAAATTACCGATGAAGTTATGGATGGGCCACATTCCGTGGTGGTAGATGAGGCAGAGAATCGCCTTCATGCTCAGAAAGCTCTTTTGGCTCTAATTTTGAGTTAGGAGGAAGCCTGGTTGGCTCCAGCTTGGCTGTGGCGTGTTGTACCGGAAATCATAATACTGTATTATCTTTTTTATCGTCTGGGTAGCTTGCTACGGGGAACTTCTCTTTTTTTGTCTTTCAAATGGCTACCCCTTTTTTTTCTCCTGGCTGGTACTTCCAATTTTTTAGGATTCCGAGAACTCAAGTTTTTTTGGGAATTGTTAATTTTTACTTACCTGGGAGGAAGCTTGATAGTTTTTCAGCCTGAGCTCCGGCGGATTTTTTTTAATCGGATTCACCACCGGGGAGAGCCAGTCAGAGATTATTTTTTTCAGAATGAGGAAAGTAGAAGCGAGCTCATTAACAACATCACTTTAGCCTGTCAAACTCTCTCCCGCAAAAAAATAGGAGCTTTGATAGTTTTGGAGCGTAATAATAATTTACGAGATTTTATCCAGACTGGTGTAGCTATCGATGCCTTTTTTTCTCCTGAGCTTTTGTTCTCTTTATTTTTACCTGAGTCTCCTCTTCATGATGGTGCTGCTATCTTGAGGGAAAATAGAATTGTGGCAGCAGGGTGCATTCTCCCTTTAACAGAGAGTACTGAGGTAAAGAAACTGGTGGGAACTCGCCACCGAGCAGGAATAGGGATAACTGAACAAACTGATGCCCTGGCTTTAGTAATTTCGGAGGAGACTGGTAAAATATCTTTAGCTGTACATGGTAAAATGGCCTGGGATATTGAAATAGGAGCATTGAAAAAAATGCTAAAAATTTTGTATAAAAGGGTATAAAAAGTGAACGTGGTAGAGATACTTAAAAAGAGATGGCAGAATTTTGAGCGGAGATGGAAAAGAGATAAGGAAATTAGAATCTGGGCTTGCTTGTTAGCTTTGAGTTTCTGGTTTTTTCTGTGGAGCGAAAGACTGTAATACCGAAATAAAAAGACGAAAGGTGTAAAGAAAGGGGGATTATTTCTTGAATAACTTTGCCAGCAAAAATATTAGAAATGTAGGTCTTTTTTCTCATGCCGGGTCAGGTAAAACCACGCTGAGCGAGGCTCTGCTTTTCAATGCTGGACTGCTGTCCCGCCGGGGTAGAGTGGAGGAAGGTAACACTGTCTCCGATTGGCAGCCCGAAGAGATAAAAAGAGGTATATCTATTGACCTTTCTATCCTTCCCTGGGAATGGAAAGGTTGCAAGGTTAATTTAATTGATACTCCAGGATATGCTGATTTTGTAGGCAATGTTTTAGGGGCAGTAAGAGCGGTGGATAGCGGGGTGGTGCTATTGTGTGCTACCTCAGGAGTGGAGGTAGGGACGGAAAAAGTTTGGCAATATCTCTCTCAGGAGAATCTGCCAGTCATTTTTTTTGTTAACCGGATGGATAGAGAAGGAGCCAATTTTGATGAGGCAGTGGAGGAGCTGCGAAAAAAAATAAGCCCCAGAGTCACTCCTCTTTTTATCCCGGTGGGGAAGGAAAGTAACTTCACGGGAGTAGTAGATTTACTCCATTTTCGAGCTCTTTACTTTGGAAAAGAGGGAAAAGTGGAGGAGGGAGAAATACCGGAGGAGATGAAAGAAGCGGTACAGAATGCCCGAGAAAATCTGGTGGAAAATATAGCTGAGACCAGTGATGAGCTTCTAGACCTGTATCTTGAGGGGAAAGAAATCTCTCCTTCTCAACTGGAAGAGACTTTACGAATTGCCATCCGGGAACGCAAAATTTTTCCCGTTCTCTGTGGTTCAGGGGGAGAAAATAAAGGGGTGGATGTTTTAGCTGACTTTTTGGTAGATTTTGCTCCTTCACCACTCGAGCGTCCTCCGGTGCGGGGAATTAATCCCCTCACTAAAGAAGAGGAAGAGAGAAAATGTGATGAAAACGAGCCTTTTTTTGCTCTGGTTTTCAAAATCATCAGCGACCCTTATGTGGGGAAACTGGCTCTTTTCCGGGTCTTTTCTGGAAAAATATCTTCCGACTCTCGTCTCTATAATGCCTCTCGAGGAGTGGAGGAAAAGATAGGGCAACTCCTCTTTTTGCGGGGAAAGAATCAAGAACCGGTAAAAGAAGTAGGAGCGGGAGATATAGGAGTGTTGGCAAAAATTGGTGAGGTTTATATTGGAGACACCTTGGCCGACCGGGAACACCCCATTGTTTTCCCTCCCATTTCCTACCCTGAACCTACTTACATGGCAGCTATCAGGCCTTTAGGTAAAGGAGACGAAGAAAAAATCAGTCAGGCTCTATCCCGACTTATGGAAGAAGACCCTACTTTCCGCTTGTATAGAGACCCGGATACTAAAGAAGATATCGTTTATGGAATGGGAGATATCCATCTGGATGTGCTAGTGGAGAAAATGAAGAGGAAATTTGGAGTGGAGGTTTCTCTCACTATTCCTCAAGTTCCCTATAAAGAAACTATTAAGAAATCTACTAAAGCAGAGGGGAAGTATAAGAGACAATCAGGAGGAAGAGGACAATATGGACACGCATTTATAGAGTTAGAACCTCTACCCCGGGGGCAGGGCTTTGAGTTTGTGGATAAAATCGTAGGAGGAGTTATTCCTCGAAATTACATCCCGGCAGTGGAAAAAGGGGTACAGGAAGCCATGCAAGAAGGTATTCTGGCTGGATACCCAGTGATAGATGTGCGGGTTACTGTTTTCGATGGTTCTTATCATCCGGTAGATTCTTCTGATATGGCTTTTAAAATTGCTGGCTCTATGGCATTCAAAAAAGGGGCGGGTGAAGCTGAGCCGGTTCTTTTAGAACCGATAATGAACGTAGAAGTGATAGTGCCTGAAGAGTATATGGGAGATGTTATCGGAGACCTGAATAGCCGGAGAGGGAGGATTTTAGGTATGGATCCGGAAGATGGTTATCAGAAAATTAAAGCTCTGGTGCCTATGGCAGAACTTTTCCGTTACTCGGTGGATTTGCGTTCTATCACGCAGGGGCGAGGATATTTTACTATGAAGTTTTCCCATTATGAAGAAGTGCCAGCCCAGATTGCTGAGACTATAATTGAAAAAGCTAAGAAGGAAAAAGAAGCAGTTTCGTGAGGCAGAGAATTTTAGTGGGAGTGGATATAGTAGAAATAGAGAGAGTAGAAAAAGCGGTAGAGAGATTTGGGGATCGCTTTTTGAATAAGCTCTTTCAGGAAGAAGAGCTCCGTTTTTATTCTTCCCCGAAGAGGCAACGAGAAGGAATAGCAGCCCTTTTTTGTGGTAAAGAGGCAGTGAAGAAGCTTTTTTTATCTAAAAATTTCCTTCTTCCTTGGCGAGAGGTCAAAATAGAACACACTTCCCGGGGAAAACCAGAAGTTCGGCTTTCTTCTCGAGTTCCTGCTTTTTTTGAGGAGATTGATATTTCTATTTCTCACAGTCGCCAGTTCGTTGTGGCGGTGGCTATAGGGGTAGAAAAAGAAGGTGAAAGTGTTGGAATTGGTTAGCTCAGAAACCATGCAAAAGCTGGAGAAGACTCTCTCTGAAAAGTATGGAGTGGATACTTTACTATTGATGGAAAATGCCGGGCGGGGAGTGGCGGAGGAGATAATAAAAATTATCCAGAGTCACTCTTTCTCTAAAGTTTATATACTGTGTGGTATGGGTAACAATGGTGGAGATGGTTTAGCAATAGCTCGCCGCCTTCGCCTTCGTCTCCCCTCCCTTTCTCTTTTAATTTACCTTTTAGGTAAAGGGGAGAATCTAAAAAAAGATGCTCGCTTTAATTATCAGGTGGTGAAAAATTTATCCCTTCCGCTTGTAGAAGTTTCTTCCTCACAGGAAGTGGAATTAGAGAGAGGGGCTCTCGTAGTGGATGCTCTTTTAGGGACGGGTATTACCCGAGAAGTGGAGGGGATATACCGGGAGGTAATAGAAAAAATAAATGCATCGGGTAACTTTGTGGTAGCTGTGGATGTCCCCTCAGGAGTGGAGGCAAGCGATGGGCGAATAATGGGAGAAGCAGTGAGAGCCAACCTCACTGTTACTTTAGGGCTGATAAAAAGGGGATTATGCAGCTTTCCGGGGCGAGAATACGTGGGAAAGTTAAAGCTGGTAGATATTGGTATTCCCCTCCCTTTGGAAGAAGCCGGATTCAAAGCTGATGGGTTTTTGATCACTCCATCTATGGTAAAAGAAATGCTTCCACAGAGGCACTGGGATACTCATAAAATTTCTGCCGGAGTTTTAGGAGTAATAGCTGGCTCTTCTTCTCTTCTGGGGGCTGGCCTTTTAGTATGTTCGGGAGGGTATCGCTCAGGAGCTGGGATGGTAGTCTGGCCTCTCGATTTCTCTCTTTCACCTTTAGTAAAACTCTTTCTTCCTGAAGTGGTGAGTGTTAACCTTTCTTCTTCGGGGGAGTGGCATTATTCTTTATCCCACTGGGAAGTGGTAGAAAAAGCATTTCAGGATAGAAAATGTGGAGCTTTGGCTGTGGGGCCGGGGATGGGAACTAACCCTTCTACCTCTCTCTTTTTGGAAAAAGTGTTAGAGAATTTCCGGGGGGTACTGGATGCTGACGCTTTGAATATCATTTCTCAGAATAGAGATAACTGGAAGGGCCGCCTTGCAAGCTGGGTTATTACTCCTCATTCTGGAGAGATGGCGAGAATTTTAGGCGTTTCAGTGCCGGAAGTGAATGAAAATAGGATTGCTGCCAGCTTAGAAGCTTCCTCTCTTTTAGGATGTGTGACAGTTTTAAAAGGGGCAGGAACAGTTATAGCTTCTCCTCAAGGGGAGGTATTTTTGAACCCTACAGGGACGCCAGTTCTTGCCAGTGCAGGAAGCGGTGACGTTTTGACAGGAATCATCGCTGGGCTTATGGCTCAGGGGATGAGCCCTTTAAATAGCGCAATAAGTGGAGTTTTCCTCCATGGACTGGCAGGGGAGCTCCTGGAAAGAGAGGGGAAAAAGCAGATTTTATCTCGGGAAATAGCTGAAAAACTGAACGAAGCTCGAAGGATGGTAGAAAATGGAGAATATACTCTTTCCTTTCTGGATGGAGATTGATGCTCAGAATTTACATCACAATGTAGAGGAGCTGAAGAGATGGTCATCTTCTTCTCTTATGGCAGTAGTAAAGTCGGAGGCTTATGGTCATGGATGGGAAGCGGTAAACCTTCTTTATGATTATGGGTTGAGAAAATTTGGAGTGGCTTCAGTAGAAGAAGCGCACGAGTTGAGGAAAAGAGGCCTAAGAGGGGATATATATCTTTTAGGGGGGTTTTTTACTGAAGAAGCAGAAACGATTTTAGAAGAAGAATTAACTCCGGTAGTTTCTTCAGATAAGGAACTACAGGCTCTGGAAGAGGTGGCCAAGAAATCTGGTAAGGTTATACCTTTTCATCTAAAAGTAGATACCGGGATGGGGAGAATGGGATTTTTACCTCAAGAAATAAATGACAGGTGGTGGAAGAAGTGGGGAAATAACTGTCATCTTTCTTTGCAGGGGATTATGACTCATTTTGCCAGTGCTGAATCTGACCCGGTGTATACTCGCTTTCAATTTGACAACTTTCTTTCTTTTTTGCATCGGCTTCCGGAAAATAGTCCTTCCCTGGAGAGACACTGCTGTAATAGTGCTGCCTTTCTTTCTTTTCCGGAAATGCATCTCGATTTATCCCGGGTGGGGATTGCCTTCTGGGGTGTTTCTCCCTGGGGGAGAAAGTCAGCTCTATCGCTGGATTTAAAGCCGGTAATGAGAATAAAAGCCCGAGTAAAACAGGTCAAAACTCTTCCTCCTGGGAACCGGGTGGGTTATGGAGGGACTTTCACTACTTACCGAGAAACCAAACTGGCAGCGATATCTATTGGCTATTCTCAGGGTCTGTTTCGCAGTCTTTCCAACCGGATGGAGGTATTAATAAAGGGGAAAAGAGCGCCATCCCGGGGAAATATTTCTATGGACCAGATGACTGTTGAGGTGACAGGAATTGAGGGAGTGGAAAAAGGAGACATTGTTACCGTGGTAGGAAAAGAAGGGAAAGAGGAAATAACCATAGAAGAAATAGCGGATTTAGCTCATACCATACCTCATGAAGTTCTCTGTAGTTTAGGTAAAATAAAAAATCGACTGATTTATGGAAACCATTGCTCACTGGCAGAGTAAAAGCGAAGAAGAAACTCGAAAGTGGGGAGAGAAATTAGCTAAAGATTTTTTGCACCCCGGGGATCTGGTGATAGTAGCTGGAGAGCTGGGGGTGGGTAAGACTCAGTTAGTAAAAGGAATAGCTAAAGGACTGGGTATAAAAGAAGAGATTAAGAGCCCCTCTTTCTCTTTAGTTCATGAGTATAGAAAGGGAGATTTTACTTTCTACCATTTAGATTTTTACCGTCTGGAAGAGGAAGAAGAAGTGATAGATTTAGGATGGGAAGAATATATAGAAGATGAAAAAGGGATAGTGGTGGTGGAGTGGGGAGATAAATTTCCTTCTATCTTTCCCCCTCCCTTTTTTTGGGTTCGCCTGAGTTATGGTAAGGAAGACAGAAGAGATATCGAGGTGTGCTATGATTCTTGCTCTGGATAGCAGCACTCCTTGGCTTAGCATAGCCCTGGCCTCCCCCGGGGAAGTTTTTTTCCATCTGACTCATTATACTCAAAAAGACCATTCTCGCTGGCTTATTAAACATCTGAGCCTGCTGCAGAAAGAGCTCGACTGGGAAAAAGATTTAGAGGCGATTCTTTTAGGTTTAGGGCCGGGTTCTTTTACCGGGGTGAAAATTGCAAGCATGGTGGCAAAAAGTATAGCTTATTCTCTGGAAAAGCCTTTAGGTGGTTTTTCCACTCTGGAAGTTATCGCCCATCAAGTTCCCGAAAATTTAGCTCAAGATTACCAAATTTTACTTCCCGTAATAAAACATAAAAGAAAGGAAGTTTTCTGGATGGAATTGCCGCCTCAGTTTCAAAAATCTTTTCCCTCTCCAGAGATTCGAATAGGTTCTAAAGAAGAACTAGCAGAAAGATACAGAGGTAGGAATGTTCTCGTAGTTACTCCCTGGGTGGATATAGCAGAATTTTTAGGGAGCGAAGGTTTTTCTTATTTTGCACCCCAGAAATCTTTACCGGAAGCCCGGGGATTAATAGAATTGTATCGGTGGAGAGAAGATAAAGCGATGGTAAATCGAGAAAATATTTTTACTCTGGTGCCCTTTTATGGCTCAAAGGTCTGGGGATAGCGAAACTTATTTATGGGAAGAAGGAGATTTCAAAATCTCCCGGATGCGGCCTTATCATTTGCCTCAAATTATGGCCATTGAGCGAAGTTCTTTTCCTCAACCCTGGTCTTATTCTTTATTTTTGAGTGAATTATCCAACCGGGCAGCTACTTATTTTGTGGCCTTTTTCCAGAGTAAAATTATTGGTTACCTGGGTCTCTGGACGGTATGGGGGGAGGCTCATATTACCACTTTTGCCATTCATCCTGCTTATCGGGGAGAAGGGTTTGGTAAAAAGCTTTTTGGTTACGCTCTGGATTATGCTAAATCTCAAGGATGCAGAGAAGTTTTACTGGAAGTACGCTCTTCCAATGTTAAAGCGCAGAATTTGTATCGTAGTTTTGACTTTAAAAGAATAGGAATACGCAAACATTATTATGCTGATGGAGAAGATGCCTGGGTGATGAAGAAAGTCTTTTAGAGGAGGATGTTTATTGATTCACGTTTTGGGTATAGAAACGAGCTGTGACGACAGCTGTGTAGCGATAATTAATGATAAATATCAGGTTTTATCCAATGTAGTATCCAGCCAGACTGAATTTCATCGCCGTTTTGGAGGAATAGTCCCGGAGGTGGCTTCTCGTAAACATTTAGAGTATCTCCCTCTGGTTTTAGACCAGGCTCTTCGGAATGCTCATTTTGGTTTAGATAATATAGATTTTGTGGCAGTGACTCGAGGTCCTGGCCTTCTGGGGTCTTTGCTCATGGGGGTGTGTTTGGCTAAGACCATCGCTCTTTTTAAAGATAAACCATTTCTCGGGGTTAATCATCTGGAAGGGCATCTCTTTGCCATTCGTCTTGAATATCCAGAAGTTCAGCCTCCTTTTTTAGCTTTGATTGTTTCAGGGGGGCACACGGAAATCATTGCTGTCCGGGATTGGGGAAAATATTGTCATTTAGGAAGTACAAGAGATGATGCTGCTGGAGAAGCTTATGATAAAGTATCCAAATTTTTAAATTTAGGTTATCCCGGAGGTCCCATCATCGATAGATTGAGCGAAGGTGCTCAATGCGACCGTTTCCAGTTTTCTGCTGGTTTAGAAGACGATGATACTCTGGATTTCAGCTTCAGCGGATTAAAAACTGCAGTAGTGCGTTATTATTCTTCCCTCCAAGAAGAAGAAAAAAAAGATAAGGAGCTCATCCGGGATTTAGTAGCTTCTTTTCAGGAAAGTGTAGCGAGAGTTCTAGTAAATAAGACTTTTAAAGCTCTGGAAGTACAGGGTTTTTCCCGGATAGTGGTGGGAGGAGGGGTAGCGGCCAATCGGCATCTGCGAGCGAAGATGGAGAAAGAAGGAAAAAAAAGAGGGGTGCAAGTTTTCTTTCCCTCTCCTTCCTTTTGTACTGATAATGGGGCTATGGTTGCTGCCTGTGGTCTTTTTCACTGGGAGCGGGGGAGAAGAGATTCCTGGGAAATGGAACCTGACCCTCAGCTTCCCTTGATTTCTATAGAGTAAAGACTGAAGAGAGGGGATTATCACTCTCACCCTGCTCCTCTTCCCGGAAGGGAGAGGGAAGCTTTTTCTCCCTCATAGTTCTGTTTTTCCTCCCTCAGTAGTATTTGTTTTTATGTATTTTTTCGTAACTACTCAGGGGCCTAAATTTTTGTTGAATCCTATTGACAGTTCCTTGAAAGCCGTGAATACTATGCGCACTATGAAAA
>DAOSVE010000047.1:0-12235 GCA_035593465.1 Candidatus Atribacteria bacterium
GAAGAAGCTACAAACTTCGAGGAGCTCATAAATTACTGTGCATCCATCGCCAAGGACCTCTTAAACTTTGCTACCTCATACATCATGGATTTTGGTGAAGATAGCCTGAGCTCACAAATAGAAGCCACAGCAAATAAGCTGAGCTGGTTTAATGACTATAGCACTTTTTTAGATAGATTTAATAAATTCTCCAAGAACCTAAGCACTCCTTTAGAGAAAAGCAATTCCTTGATTTCCGATTTTGAGGAAAAATGGGAAGGCTTGCTCCGAGCTTCTCTGAATGGTGAGAAAGTAAGTGTCAGAGAGCTGGATGAACTATACAATGTTATAAAAACTGATTACGTGAATATGGTAGGCTCTCATATCAGCGTCGTTTCCCGAAAAGCAGGAGATTTAATGGATACTATGCCCTATCGAGAGCTCAAGAAAGACCTGAATAGCGTGGATAAAGAACTATTTAGAATAAACCAGATATGGACGCAAAAGACCAGGCACTATTTCTTGAGATGGGTCAGAAACTCCATAGTGGTAGCCGGCGTTGCTGCTTTGATTACCACTTTCATATGTTCTCTCGCTGCTTATCCTTTTAGCAGGATGAGATTCTGGGGAAGAAAGTATGGAATTCTGGCCATGCTTCTCATCCAGATGTTTCCCAGCGCTGTCTATATGATTGCTGTCTACAGTCTTTTGAATCTTCTGGGAAGATTCATTCCTTTCTTGGGGCTTGATACCTTAACCGGTCTTACTTTTATTTATCTGGGAAACATTGCCTATAATGTATATTTAATAAAGGGATACTATGATACCATTCCTAACTCTCTTGAAGAATCAGCCATGATTGATGGCGCTACAAGATTCCAGACTTTTTATAAGATAGTGATACCTCTTGCTCTGCCCATCCTTACCGTGGTTGTGATTCTTACTTTCATGAATATCTTCAACGAGTTCGTTTTTGCTCGCATAATATTGCAGGATGCCAAAAATTATACCTATGCTATAGGTTTGTGGACTTTCTCCAGTGGTCCCTACCAGACCGAATGGGGTCTTTTCACTGCTGCGGCCCTTCTGGGGATGCTACCTATGACCGTATTGTTTCTCTCTCTTCAGAAATACATTGTTAGTGGCCTTACCAAAGGTGCAGTCAAGGAATAGAAATGGTTAAAACAGCTAGCCTGATTATTATGATAGGTTTGGGAAGCTTGATGATAATGGGATTTACCGGTAGCCAGATCATGGCAAATCCAGTAGAGAATTTACCCTCTGAGTTCATAAAAGGCGTAGACGTATCTATGCTTTATGAGGTAGAAGCCAATGGAGGTAAATTCTATGATAACGGTGTAGAAAAAGACGCCTTGCAGGTGCTTAAAGATTATGGAGTGAACTGGATAAGAATAAGAATATGGAATGACCCCACCGATGAAAATGGAAAACCACTGGGAGGGGGAAATTGTGACTATGTAAAGATGACCGAATTGGCTCGAAGAGCGAAAGCACTGGGAATGAAAGTATTGGTGGACTTTCACTATAGTGATTGGTGGGCTGACCCGGGGAAACAGAATAAACCAAAGTCCTGGAAAAATTTAGCAGGGGCAAATTTAGCAAATGCAGTAGTAGACTTTACTCATGAGGTTCTTAAATACATGGAGGATAATAACGCCTTACCCGATATGGTGCAATTAGGGAATGAAGTTAATAACGGGTTTTTATGGCCTGATGGAAGAATCGCTGGCGAGAGCGGATTTGATAGCTTTGTAGCTCTTTTTAATGCCGGGGCAGAGGCAGTGAGAAAAATCAATAAAGATATCAAAATTGCTCTACATCTTGCCGAAGGAGGAAACAGTGATTTATTCGAATGGTTCTTGGAAAACGTCATAAAGAGAGGTATAGACTTTGATGTGATAGGAATTTCCTATTATCCTTACTGGCATGGTACTCTCGAGGAGCTCCAAGCAAATCTCAACCATATCGAGAAGTATGGCAAGGAGATAGCTATTTTTGAAACTGCCTACGCCTGGACACTCGAAGACGCTGATGGACATCCCAATATTTTTGGCTCGGATATGGAAATCACAGGAGGATATAAAGCTACTCCCCAGGGGCAAACAACTGCAATTAGAGAAGTAATGGAAGCTGTAGCTCAAATTACCAGCGGGAAAGGGCTGGGAATATTTTACTGGGAAGGTTGCTGGATCCCGGTACAAGGAGCAGGCTGGAAAACCGGTGAGGGAAACCCCTGGGAAAATCAGGCTTTATTCGATTTTGAAGGCAACGCTCTGCCCTCTCTTTGGGTTTTTAACCCTATTTATGGTGAAAATCATATAGAGCCGCAAATAAGAGAAATTATTTCTCCCTTAGATATAAAAATTTCTCCGGGAGAGATTCCCACCCTTCCGGAGAAAATAAAAGTTTTATTCAGTGATGACTCTATAAAGTCTCTTCCGGTAAAGTGGGAAGATATAAAAAAAGAGCTTCTCACTTCTCCTGGTGAATTTCAAGTTAAAGGAGTTATAGAGAAACCAGAAATAGAAGTATACGCAAAGGTAGCGGTAGTAGAGAGGGAAAATTTTATACTGAATCCCGGCTTTGAGTCCGGAAACTTTAACCCCTGGATAGTGGAAGGAAATAAAAATGCTGTAAAAGTGGTAAGAGCAAGTCCTCCCCAGAATGCTAAATCCGGAGAGTATGCCGTAAATTACTGGCTTGACAGTCCCTTCCAGTTTGAGATGTATCAGGTAGTGGAAGGCTTAAAACCAGGAAGATACCAGGTGAGCTTCTGGATTCAAGGTGGAGGAGGAGAGAACCTGATAAGGCTTAAAGTAAGCAACTACGGCGGAGAAGAGAAGTTTATAGATATAATAAATACGGGATGGTTAAACTGGAGCAATCCTGTGATCCGGGATATAAATGTTACCACCGGACAAATTAAAATAAGTGTAATTGGGGATGGAAACCCGGGAAACTGGGGCTGGATTGATGATTTTGAGCTAAAAGAAGAATAAAAAACCAGAATCAGCAAACTATTCAAAAAAGATTTTCCGTGAGTTCTAAAACCTCTCCAGCTTTCCTGCTCATCTGAGATAGAAAAATAATCCCCCTATCAGGGCTAAAGCGGTGCTCCAGAGAGTTCCTACAAGATAATATTCGGCAAATGATTTGTTGTCCAACTCCTGATATCGAGTCAATGATTTAGCCATCAAGACAAAGGCTATCCCGGCAACTGCTTTATAAAGGATAAAAGTCAGGATGATGATTCTTTCTAAGATGCCTACATATCTCCCCATCCCGGTTATTTCATATTTTCTCACTTCCTGAGGTAGAGAACGCATAACTTTCCCTATAAATATGGCTCCACCAAAGACTACATAAAGATATACATTACCCACCACCATTACACTGGTTAGCTTTTCTATCCAGGCGGACGTCATTACCTCAGAATAAAAACCAGAGAGAGATAGGTGAGGGAGGTAGCCTAACCATTGCCAGGCAAGAAGAATAAAAATTAAGTGAAATAGCTGGTCTAACCCGAACCCCAGAGGATTGCTATCTATTTTGTGAGGAGGAGTAATACGATAGCCAATCTCGTCCACCATTAAGTGGGTAAGAGCGAGGCACAGAAGAACTCCCACCACCTGCCAGGAGAGAAAAGGATGTAAAAACAGAACCGAAAGTCCCCAAACAATAAAAAAATGAGAAATATAGGTAGTCCACTTTCCCCTTGCTTTATCCTCTATCATTTTGTTGCTCTGCAAAATGAAGTCTGCCACACCATGAGAAAAGAGTAATAACTCCAGCACTAACCACTTACTGGAAAACTCCACTCAATTTTCCTCCTCATTACCAGTGGGAAATTTTAAGCTTATCAGTTTTTGAACGTGTTTCTCCGCTTCAGAAAAAACTTTCCAATTAGCAGCCTGGCAACGCTTGGCTACGTTTTGCGGTTTTACTTTCAAAACCTGAGCTGCTTTTTGATAAGTTCCCATTTGTTCATAAGTATGAATAGCTTCCCATTGACCATCAGTCCAGCGGTTACTTATCACATCCATCAAAGCCAGAATTACATTCAGGTTATAATCAAAGTCTTCCTCAGCGGAATTGATGAAGGTAACAGGCTGGCGAGAAATTTTTATTTCTTCCAGCGCTTTTCTGGCTCGATGAAAAGCGTTACCGTCCATATTCCAGGGGTTATTCTCATCTATTTCTGTAGCGATGTCTCCTATCCCTATCCCTATTCTAACTCGAACTGGCTTCAGATAAAAACGCAAAAATCTAGCCATCACTATTGCTTCCTGAGGGGGGAAAATCACTCCCTGAATTTCATCTCCTCTCAGGAGCGAGAATTTAGAGACAATAAAGGCCTTTCTGACTGTATTAAGTTCAGAAATAGCCTTTTCTATTTGTTTTCTGGAAAGACTCCGATCTTTTAATTTTCGAGAGCCAATCACATCGGCAGTTAAAACAGCAAATTTCCCCTCCGGATAAAACACTTGCTGACTCCTTTTCACCCGTTTAAGGGTTATATTTTGATTTCACCCCTTAAAAGGTGAGAATATAATTTCACCTTCTCTAATTATACCGCAGAACTATAAAGGGAAGTACTCATTATAATCGAACTATGAGGGGAAAAAAGACCCCCTCATAGTTCGATAGAACCATTCAGGAATAACGGCAAGAAGACACCCTCACCCTAACCCTCTCCCTTCGAGGGAGAGGGGAAAAAGATGTAGAGCTCTCCCTTCAAGGGAGAGGGAAGGAATATGTGGGGTTCTTTCATTGAAAGCGAGGGAAGAAAAAGAAAGGGGATTATAAAGGGGTGCTCCCCTTTAAGGGATTTTTTATCCCTCAGTAATTTCTGTTTTTTTCTGTTTTTCTTTTAATTTTTTGAAGGGGGTTATGAGGGGGAAAATATCCCCCTCATAGTCATTATAATTAGTTTTTCGGTTAACTATAAACACTGCTGACAATGGTGTACCAATTACCTGGTAACGGCTTTTTATGGGTTATCCTCTCAGCTTTTATGACCGAACTATAGGAGTAATCTTATCATAACCCCCCATAAAGATTAAAAGGAACATGAAAGACAAACACTATCTGAGGAGGAAAAATGTGCCTCAGGTAGTGTTTAGGTTCTCGATAAAAGGTTTTGAGAATAACAGTGACTGAAAAGGGAGAAAATACTTTCTTTAGGACCCCTGAAAGTCTTTTTGTGGTTTCCTGTGCTGATGTTCTTTAGTAAATTTTGGTAAGCCTCTCTTTTTACTGAAGTTTAATTTTTTCCAGAAAGCGAATTTGCTGTTATACTTTTTTAAATTTATTATAGAGCCCTCCAGGGGTTGCAAGAGAAGAATAAATGTTCTAAAATAAAGCAAGTAGTTCCTTTTGTTCCTTTTATTTAAAATTTGAGTAAGTAAATGGGAGGAAAAAATAAATGGCTGATGTTACTTTAAAAAGTGTAGTCAAGCGTTTCGGGGAAGTAGTGGCAGTAAACAAAGTAGACCTGGATATTAAAAATGAAGAGTTTCTGGTGTTAGTAGGTCCTTCTGGTTGTGGTAAAACTACTACTTTGCGTATGATTGCCGGATTGGAAGAAGTGGATGAAGGGGAAATTTATATTGGTGATACTCTGGTAAACGATGTTCCCCCTAAAGATAGGGATATCGCCATGGTTTTCCAGAACTACGCTCTTTACCCTCACATGGATGTGTACAACAATATGGCTTTTGGATTGAAACTTCGTAAATTTCCCAAAGATGAAATTGATAGGCGGGTAAAAGAGGCGGCAGATATTCTGGGTATTCACGAATTACTTAATCGTAAGCCCAAGCAGCTCTCGGGAGGTCAACGGCAAAGAGTAGCGGTGGGAAGAGCTATTGTTCGCCAGCCTAAAGTTTTCTTGTTTGACGAGCCTCTTTCTAACCTGGATGCTAAATTGAGGGTTCAGATGAGAGCAGAATTATCTAAACTTCACGACCGTTTAAAGACTACTATGATTTATGTTACCCACGACCAGATAGAAGCTATGACCATGGGGGATAGAATTGTGGTTATGAAGGATGGTATAGTACAGCAAATAGGAACTCCGCTGG
Organism: Candidatus Atribacteria bacterium; assembly: GCA_035593465.1. GTDB lineage: Bacteria > Atribacterota > Atribacteria > Atribacterales > Caldatribacteriaceae > Sordicultor. The sequence goes on from DAOSVE010000047.1 coordinate 6,084, forward strand.
ATCTTTACAATAAGCCTCAAAACAAATTTGTGGCTGGTTTTATCGGTACTCCTTCTATGAATTTCTTGGATGTAGTGGTAAAGAAAGAAGGAGATACACTGTATCTGGATGGGGAATCCTTCAAAATCAAAATACCGGTTGAAATTAAATCCCTCGTGGAACCTTATGTAGGGAAGGAAGTTACTTTGGGTGTTCGTCCCCAGGATATTTATGATTACAGTTTTTCCCAGGATATGGCAGAGGTGGATGGAAACGTTATTGATACCACAGTAGATATAGTAGAACCCTTAGGTTCAGAACAGACACTATATCTGGTTACCGGACCTCATACTCTTGTTGCGCAATTAGATATGCGTACTCAAACTATTGTAGGAGAAACCTTGAAAGTAGTGGTAAATATCTCTAAGATTCATATATTTGATATAGAGACGGAAAAAGCTATAGTTTAATTCAGTAAGTCTCAGCTTGTTGAGGTAAAGATGTCCGTTGAAAAGAATGCTTGAGCATTCTTTCTCGACACTAAATAAATAGGATTTAAGAAAGGAGCAACAATTATGAAAGTTGGAATTAATGGGTTTGGTAGAATCGGGCGTTTAGTTTTTAGAAGAATCTTAGAAGAAGGAGATGTGGACGTAGTAGCAGTTAATGATTTGACCAATGCTAAAACCCTGGCTCATTTGTTGAAATACGATTCAGTACATGGGACTATCTGTAACCAGGTGGAGGCCAAAGATGATGCCCTAGTAGTAGATGGTAAAGAAATTAAAGTCCTGGCTCAAAAAGACCCTGCTCAACTACCCTGGAAAAATTTAGGAGTAGATCTGGTAATTGAGTCTACTGGTAAATTTACTGCTAGAGATGGAGCTTCCTTGCATTTTCAAGCTGGTGCCAAAAAAGTGGTAATCACTGCTCCGGCTAAAGGTCCAGATGTTACTATAGTAATGGGAGTTAATCATAAAGTTTACAATAAAGATGCTCATAATATTATTTCTAACGCTTCCTGCACTACTAACTGTCTGGCTCCGGTGGTTAAAGTTTTGAATGACCACTTTACTATTCAAAAAGGTTTTATGACCACTATTCACGCCTATACCAATGACCAGGTTATTTTAGACTTTCCTCACAAAGACTTAAGAAGAGCTCGAGCAGCGGCTCTATCTATGATTCCTACCACCACTGGAGCAGCTTCGGCTATTGGGGAGGTTATACCTGAACTTAAAGGTAAATTAGACGGAATGGCCATTCGAGTTCCTACTCCCGATGTCTCCATAGTAGACTTTGTAGCGGTGGTAGAAAAGGAAACTTCTGCCGAGGAAGTAAATTCTGTTCTTAAACAAGCTGCTGAAGGTGAATTGAAAGGAATTTTAGCCTATTGTGATGAACCTTTAGTATCGGCAGATTTTCTCCATGATACTCATTCTTCTATCGTGGATGCTTTGTCTACCAAAGTTTATGGTAACCTGGTTAAAGTTTTAGCCTGGTATGACAATGAGTGGGGCTATTCCTGCCGGGTGGTAGATTTAGTTAAATATGTGATGAAGTAGGAGCTATAAAATGCTTCGTATTCCTATCGCTGCAGGAAATTGGAAAATGAACAAAACTTCTCAGGAAGCCTCAGCATATGCTGAGGCTTTCCTCCCCCAGATAAAGGACTTTAAGAAGGAAATAGAGATTCTCATCTGCCCTCCCTTTACTGCTCTTTCGACTCTGGCTTCTTATTTTCGAAATTCTCCGGTGAAATTAGGAGCTCAGAATATGCACTGGGAAGAGAAAGGTGCTTTTACTGGTGAAGTGTGTGCTCCTATGATTAAGGAATGGGGTTGTCAATATGTTATTCTGGGGCATTCAGAGCGAAGGCATATTTTCCGGGAGACTTCACAAGAAGTGGGTAAAAAAGTAAAAAAAGCATTAGAATGGGGAATCAATCCTGTTCTTTGCGTTGGAGAAACTATTGAAGAGAAGGAAAAAGGAGAAACGGAAAACATAGTGGAAGAGCAACTTCTCCTCGGGGTAGCAGATGTTCCTGATGCTAAAGCGTCTTCTATTGTGATAGCCTATGAACCGGTATGGGCTATTGGTACGGGCAAAGCGGCTACTCCCAAAGATGCCCGAGGAGTTATTTCTTTTATTCGAGAAAAGCTTTCATCTCGTTTTAGTTCTGAAGTTTCGGAGAATATCCGTATCCTTTATGGAGGGAGCGTAAGTCCGGAAAATGTATTTGATTTTCTCCGGGAAGAAGAAGTCGATGGAACCTTAGTAGGAGGAGCCAGTTTAGACCCGCTTAAGATGGTAAAAATAGTAGAAGAAACTCTGCGAGCCTATTAAAGGGAAAGAGGTCGGGAATATGGAATGGTGGATGATTGTCCAGATTGTAGTTTGTGCAGCTCTGATTTTAGTGGTGATGTTTCAGCCCCGTAAAGCAGGCTTAGGGGGTGGAATATTTGGAGGTATGACAAGAGCAGATCGAAGCAGTAAGTTTCGAAGTTTACCGGTCTTGAGTAAATTGACTGTAGTTCTGGGAGTAGCGTTTTTACTTGTCTCTTTTTTATTTTCCTTTCTATTAGCTTAGTGAAGGGCCAAAATGATAGAGAATAGGAGGGTATTAACTCTGGAGGAAGTAGAACACCTCAAAATAGACCCGGAGAGGGGTTTTTATTCTGCTACGCCGGAGGAAATAAAAAAAGGTTATACTACTGATATATATTTTGTTAGCGCTCAAGAAATTTTACGTCACTTGAATTTGAAGGATACCATAGTAACTGCAGAAATTTTTCCTCGAGGGTCAGGAGTTATGTGCGGAGTGCCGGAGGTTCTTAACCTTCTTTCTTCTACCCCGGTGGAGGTCTGGAGCCTGAGTGAAGGAGAAGAATTTAGTCCTAAAGAAGTAATAATGAGAATTAAAGGACCTTATTCGGCTTTTGGAGTTTTTGAAACCCCTATTCTGGGAATTCTGGCTCACAGTTCTGGCTGGGCTACTGCTGCTCGGGAATGTAAATTGGCAGCAGGAGAAAAAGTAGTCCTTTCCTTTGGTGCTCGACATGTTCATCCGGCGGTGGCTCCGGTTATGGAACGCTCTGCTATTGTGGGAGGAGCAGATGGAGCGGCATGCGTACTGGGAGCAAAACTGGCGGGTAAAGAACCAGGAGGTACTATTCCCCATGCTGCAATTCTCATTGTAGGAGATACAGTAGTAGCAGCGCAAGTTTTTCAAGAGGTCATTCCTCCTCATTATTCCCGGGTAATTCTGGTTGACACTTTTAAAGATGAGGCTGAAGAATCTTTGCGAGTGGCTCGAGTTTTAGGAAAGAATTTAGAAGGAGTGCGATTGGATACTCCTGAAGAGCGAGGAGGAGTAACTCCAGGCTTAGTAGAAGAAGTAAGGGTGCGTCTGGATCAGGCTGGTTTTTCTCAGGTAAAAATTGTGGTCTCTGGAGGATTGAACCCGGCAAGAATCCAGACCTTGAAAGATAAGGTGGATATTTTTGGAGTGGGAAGCTATATCAGCGGTCACTCCCCCATTGATATGACTATGGATTTAAAAGAGATAGGAGGAGAAAAAATAGCCAAACGAGGGAGGTTGCCGGGGATTATTCCTAATCCTCGGTTAAAGAAAATAAAATAAAAGGGAGGCGTTAATTTTGAAAAAATACGGTGTTTTTCTTTTAGCGGTTTTAGTCTTGGTGGGAGGAATGAGTTTTGCTGAAATTAAAAATCCCGATACTTACATATACTTAAGTATTGGAGAGCCGGACACTTTAGATCCTCATTATGCTTATGATACGGCAAGTGGCGAGGCAATAGGAATGGTTTATGATAACCTGATTGCCTATAAGGGAGACAGTGTAAAGGAGTTTATTCCCAGATTATCTCTTGAGGTTCCCTCACTGGAGAATGGTTTAATTAAAGATGATGGTAAAACTTACGTTTTTCCCCTTCGAGAAGGGGTAAAGTTCCACAACGGTAGCGACCTCACCCCCGAAGATGTGGAATACTCTTTTGAGCGAGGGATTCTCACCGACCCTTATGCCGGACCCATGTGGATGATTATCGAGGCTCTGTTTGATTATCAAACCATAGAAGATATGGTAGGGGATAAGCTGCAAATAGCCTGGAGCGATATGGTTAACGAGGACGGGACCTTAAAAAGCGAAGAATACGCTTCTAAACTTGTCGATTTTTACCACCAGTATATTGACCCAGCTATTGAAGTAGAAGGGCAAAATGTGGTGTTTCATTTAGTGCGACCTTTTGCTCCTTTTTTGAGTATCCTATCTCAAAACTCAAGTTGGAGCGCCATTATGGATAAAGAGACCTGTGTTTCTCTGGGTCTGTGGAATGGAGAGCCCGATGGCTGGTGGAAATATCATACCCTGAAAAAAGAAGAAAGTCCTCTTTATGAGAAAGCCATAGGAACAGGCCCTTTTGTGCTGGTGGAATGGGATAGAGCGCAACAAAAGTTGACTTTTAATAGAAATGATAACTACTGGGGAGAAAAGCCTAAAATTGCTAAAGCGGTAATCTGGGGAATTGATGAGTGGAGCACCCGCCGGGCAATGTTAGAAGCCGGAGATGCTGACCAGATATATACTCCCCTTCAATATTTAGAACAGGTAAAAGGAATGCCGGGAGTGACAATTGAAGAGGAAGCGCGGATTACCATTACTGCTTTACACTTTAACTGGACGGTGGAAAAAGGAAGCCAATACTTAGGAAGCGGTCAATTAGATGGAGAAGGAATTCCTCCTGATTTCTTTAGCGATGTCCATATCCGTCGTGCTTTCTCTTATGCTTTTGATTATGATACTTTTATAGAGCAAGTGCTCCAAGGTTATGGATTTCGGATTCCTTCGGTAATTCCTAAGGGGCTTTTAGGATTTAATGAAGGCCTTCCTATGTATAATTTTGACTTAGAAAAGGCAAAAGAAGAATTTCAGCAGGCCTGGAATGGAGAAGTATGGGAAAAAGGATTCAAGCTTACTCTCCTTTACAATACCGGAAATGAAGCTCGACAGACTGCCTGTGAGATGCTGAAAGAATACATCGAATCTCTCAATCCTAAGTTTAAAATTGAAGTGCAAGGTGTTCAGTGGCCCACTTACCTGGATGCTTACCGGAGCGGTCAGCTTCCAGCTTTTATAATTGGCTGGTTAGCTGATTATCCTGACCCTCACAATTTTGTCTTTACTTACTTCCATAGTAATGGAGTTTATGGCACCACTCAAGGGCAGGCTTTTCTGGATTTTGCTCGAGAAAATTTGGATTCACTGGTAGAGAAAGCTATAGCTGAGGTAGATGATGAGGCACGGCAAAAAATTTATGAAGAGATTCAGACCATTGCTTATGAAAACGCTCTGGGTATGACTCTCTATCAACCCCAAGAAATTTATCCTATGAGAGATTGGGTAAAAGGATGGACGTTTAATCCTATGAGACCAGGAGAGGTTAACTGGGAAGGAGTATATAAAGAAGAGTGAATGAAAGGAAAAAAGAAGGGGAGAGAAATCTCCCCTTCTTTTTATAAGGTGAAAAGAGGATGATTTTTTACATTATTCGTCGGCTTTTGTTTCTTCCCTTGACTTTACTGGGTATTTCAATTCTTGTTTTTCTCATGATTGGATTATTGAGCCCTTATCAGAGATTAGCTACTTTTATTAATAGTCCGGAGAGACTAAAAGGGGCAGACATTGATAAATTAGTAGAATTTTATGGTCTGAATGATCCTCTCGTCGTCCAATATGGAAGATGGCTAAAAAACCTCTTTCAGGGTAATTTGGGCTGGTCTTACGTAGGGAAAGCTCCAGTGTATGATGCACTTGTGGAGCGGTTTCCTTATACTCTAGAGCTGGCTTTATTTTCCATCTTTCCTATCATTTTTCTGGGAATACAATTAGGAGTGATATCGGCGGTAAACCACAATCGTCCCTTAGACCATGGTTTACGTATATTTGCAGTAGTGGGATGGTCTTTTCCTGATTTTGTTTTTGGATTATTTATTTTGATGATTTTCTATAGTGTATTGGGCTGGTTCCCTCCGGGGAATCTGAGCCTGTGGGCAGAAGAAGTGGTTAAATCTTCTGCTTTTCATAATTTTACCGGCATGACCACTATAGATGCTCTTCTCAATGGAAGACTGGATATTTTCTGGGATGCTT